>JAITUT010000071.1 GCA_031286325.1 Helicobacteraceae bacterium | reverse complement strand
GCTTTGATATGGAATACCAAAGAATAGAGTGGATCGCAGTAAGGGGGAGGGAATACTAACCCTCTCATATAGAGCGGATCGCAATAAGAGAAGATCGCTAGAATAGAGAGGATCGTAGTAAGGAGATGGGGAATATGAACCCTCTCATAAGAGCGGATCGCGATCGTGATCGTAATAAGAGAAGATCGCTAGAGTAGAACGGATCGCAACAAGAGAAGATTGTTAGAGTAGAAAAGATCGCAATAAAAGAAGATCGTTGGAATAGAGCGGATCGTAGTGATGGGACAGAAGCGCAAACCCTCTCCTTGCGGTTTTTTTGCTTTGAGGGGCGTTGGGAGAGGATGCGTTTGTTATCGCAAAGGTTTTGCCGTTACATTTGAGGAGCGCGAAAGTTCGGTTTCATAGTTTCTTAAAAATAGCGCACCAGCTATTCGCCGCGCCGAATTTGTTGCCTGACGCGATAAACAATAAATAAGAGAGATCGCGCAAAATCCGCTCGCAAATGTTGAGCGGGATCGCGCATTGCGCTTTCGCCCCGAAGCGCAAAAACGGCATCCGCCGCAGATAAACTTTATCCGCCAAAGCCAGCGCGTTTTTGGCGCGTATCGCGACTTGGTTATTCTCATTAGCAAAAACCTGCAAAACGCTTGTTACGCCGTAGGGTTTAACGTGGTCAAAGTCGTTGTAAAAGAGCGGATTTGCGAGCGGCGCGGCGATGATAATATGCCCGCTAGCTTTAAGCCTGTCCAGATAAAAGTCTAAAAACCCTAAAAGATCGTTAGGCGCGAAGTGCTCAATAATGTGCGAGGCGATCAAAAGATCGTATTCAGAAGCCTCCCCCAGATTTTGCGGCAAAAATACCTCAAAGCCTTTTTCTTTGAGAGTTTCTATGCTGTGCGGGTTTGCGTCTACACCCGCGATTTGCGTAAAACCAGCGTTTTTTAACGCCGTTAAATTCCTGCCGTAGCCGCAATCGACATCTAGAATCCGCGCGTTTAAGCCGCCGTGTTTTTTGGCGAGGCGCACGATCTCGCGCGTCTCGGCGTCATTGCCGTTGGCGCGCTCTTTTGCCCATTTGAGTAATTTGTTCATTCGGATTTCCTAAAACTTGTAAGCCAAGATCGCGAGGTAAGCGGGGGAGCAACGCAAATTGCGCCCCCGCGTGAAATTAACTATCGCGGCGTGAAAACAAACTATCTGACGCCAGTAAAATTTTGCAACGCTTCAATGCGCTTTTCCAGCGGCGGGTGGCTCTGAAAGAGCTTCATCAAACTAAACCCCTCTTCTTTGCCCTGCGAAATCCCAAAAGCGTTCATTGATTGCGGCATTTCGCTCGGCATTTCAACTTCGCGTTGCAAGTGCGCCAGCGCCGCGATCATTGAGGGCGCGCCCACCAAATACGCCGCGCCCGCGTCCGCGCGGTATTCGCGTTTGCGCGAGAACCACATTACGATCACGCTCGCCAAAAAACCCAGTACGACCTGCGCGAAGAACACCGTAATGTGATAGCCCAAGCCTAATCCCTCGTTATTTTTCAGCACCGCGCGATCCACAATATATCCGATAATCCGCGCGAAGAACATCACAAAAGCGTTGATCACGCCTTGAACTAAGGCGAGGGTAACCATATCGCCGTTCGCGACGTGGCTTACCTCGTGCGCCATTACCGCCTCAATCTCATGCTTGCTGTAACGATCCAGCATTCCGCTACTGATCGCGACAAGCGCCGAGTTGCGGTTCCAGCCGGTAGCGAAAGCGTTCGGCTCCGCCGCTGGAAAGATAGCGACATCAGGCATACCTATATTTGAGCGTTGCGCCAAATTGCGCACAGCCTCTACAAGCCACATTTCGCGCTCGTTTTCGGGCGTTTTAATGACTTTCGCGCGCGTCGCCCACTTCGCCATAGGCTTTGAGAGGAGCAGCGAGATGAACGATCCGACCATACCGTAGATCAGACAGAAGATCATCAGGTTTGTTACATTGAGCCCGTGTTGATCTACATAACTGCCCACGCCAAGCAGTGATAGGACAATACTTGCCACCGCGATCACAGCGATGTTGGTGGCGAAAAAGAGCAAAATTCTTAACATTTGCAACCTTTCTTGTGAATTTGAGGGCGTAAAATAGCCAAATTTGGCTTATAGAAATATGGAGTTGTCTTGCGCGGCTTGATCGCGAATCGCGGCGTAGTGCGAAATTAGGTGCGGCGTGTCAAAGACGTCGCTGTGCGAGAGCGGCGAGAAGCGTTCGCGGTTATTTACTAAATCCACGAACCAGATCGCGAACTGATCGTTTACTTTCAGAAGCCAATCAATGTATTCGTCTCCCGCTGGACCCTGGCTCTTGCGCGCCTCTTCCAGCGCGCCCTCCACAAACTCCGATAGCCGCAAAATACCCTCAAAGCGCAAATACGCCGAAGCGGATTTGATGTTGTGAAAAATTCTGAAAAGCTCGTCAATGCGCATACTATATTGATTTGGATCGCTAAGAGCTAAGATCGCAGGCTGCATAGCGTCCTTCATGACCTCAAAGTGTTCCATAAAATCATCTACGATCTCGTAGTCAAAATTCTTGTTCGCCTGATCTAAAATTCCCATTTATGCCGCCTAAAAATTTCCGTCAAACGTATTTTGCCAAAAAAAAATTAAAATTGCAAACAAATCATAAAGACAAGGGTACAAAAATGTTCAATATCGTCCTTTTAAGCCCGAAAATCCCTGAAAACACAGGCGCGATCGGGCGCACTTGCGTTTGTAGCGGATCGCGGCTAAATGTGATCGCGCCCACGCCGCTTGACTTTTCTGAAAAGCGTTTGCGCCGCGCGGGGCTGGATTATTGGCAACATTTGGATTTCAAGTTTTGGCGGAGTTTAGAGGAATTTTTGGCGGCGAACCCGATTAACGATCGCCACTTTTTTTTCACGACCAAGTCGGATCGCCCATTCTTTGAAGCGAAGTTTCAGCCGAATGATTTCTTGTGGTTTGGGAGCGAGGATTTAGGTTTGCCAGAAGAACTCTGGCGATCTAACGCCGATCGCGCTTTGCGCCTGCCGATGCGCAAAAGTTACAGAAGCCTTAATCTTTCCTTGACGGCGGGTATTGCGATCTATGAGGGAATTCGGCAGAATTACCGAGTTTGGTCAGGCGAAAACGAATAAAATTGCCGAACTTTGGAGGATTTATGGAAAAAGCCGCGTTAAAAAGCTCGAAGCTCATCGTAGCGGCGCTCGCGATCGCAGCGATTTTCGCGACGCTTTTATTCGGCAAAGAGTATATGAACGCCGAAAAGAGGCGCGAAACGCAATACATTGTAGAGCTTTACGCGAACGATCTGTCAAATTGGACGGATATGTATTTGGCGTTCATACGCGTTTTGTCGGCGTTGCCGGTTATGCGCGAAGATGACGACAATGTAATCTACGAGTGGCTCAAACATATCAATCCCTTTATGCCGGAAGCGGTTGATAAGATAATTTATTTAAACAAAAGCGGCAAGGGGTTTTACGGCACGGGCGAAATTTCCGACTTGTTCGATCGCCAATACTACAAAGATGTTGTGTTGGATCAAAAGATAAATACGCAGATTTCAGACCCCTTTTACACGTGGAGTACGCAAAGCATTGAGATCGCGTTTTCAAACGCGGTTAAAGACCCAAAAGGCGAAGCCAAGGGTATGATCTACCTCGCGATCAAAGGCGACGCGCTCTATGAAAGAGCGCAAGGGCTCGCGCTCGCGGAGGGCGGATACGGGTTTTTAATCGACAGATCGGGCAAGATATTCGCGCACCCCAGGCAAGAGGCGAATATGAAATCCGTCAAAGAACTTGATCTCGAACTGGGCACGAAAGGTTTCAGCAAATACGCCGAAAAATTAGCGGACGCCCCTAAGAGCGGCAACTTTGAATACACTGGCTCAAACGGCAAGAGGCGCGTGTTGTTCTACGCGCAGATCGCGAAAACACCGGGCTTTATATACGCCGCGAGCATCTCTAAAAGCGAAATTGAGAAAGAGGGGAACGTATTTTTCATCACATTTTTGATAGCGGCGTTTATCTCGATCGTTTCGGCGTTTTTAGTCTTTTATAGACGCGGGCGATCCGCAGTCAAAATAGGCGCGTAAATTATGAAAATGGCAATATACAAGCGCGATTTAAGGAACGCGGGATTAAAGACTATCGCCAACGCGGACGGCGCGCGCGAAAAGTTCTTCGTAGCGAGCGCGGGCGCGACCTAAGAAAATTGTCGCGATCTATACGCGGCGGCGCAGATAAGCGGAGTTAATTCAAAACCATTAGGAGAAGAGATGCGGATAAAAAATTTTACTGAGACGCTCTCAATTTCGGCGATGCTCAACATCGCGATTTTAGGCGTTTTGGCGACGCTTTTTTCAATCACTACGTTTTTGCTCTCGCGCTATTTAAGCGAAGCTTTAATTAAGGAGCAGATAATCAGCGTCTCGCAGTCCGCGCAACAAGCGGTGAGCGAGATCGGCGCGCTGGAAAATGTGCTGAACCTGCAGATTACGCGGTTGGGCAGGATGTTCGCCGCGAAATTGCCGCACGAATTTTCGCTGGGCGCGAAGAAAGAAATTGACGGCGTTTTGACGCGCCAAATTTGGAACGGCGGCAAACCGCTAAACCACGATTACGAGATCGTGGATACTTACACGATGGAAACGGGCGCGTTCGCTACAATCTTCGCCCTTGACGACAAGAAATTCCTGCGCGTTACAACCAGCATAAAACGCGAGGACGGATCGCGCGCGATCAACACATATTTAGACGATGACCACCCCGCGAAGCAAGAGCTTTTGGCGGGCAAAAATTATATCGGCGTGGCGCAGTTATTCAACAAAGACTACATCACGATCTATCTGCCAATTATGAACGCGAATAAAGAGACGATCGGCGCGTTGTTTGTGGGGCTCGCTTTGGAGGAGTTTTACGAGACGATAGGGAAAGATTTAATGTCAATTAAATTCGGCGAAACGGGTTATATGTTCGTAGTCTCCGCCGCCGATCGCAATAAAGGAACGTTTCTTTATCACCCCAAACACAAAGGCGAAAATTGGTGGGGAAAAACTTTCGCGGACGGCGAACTTGTAATTCAAAAAATTATCGAGCAAAAAGAGGGTGAGATAAGTTACCTCTATCAGGACGCGGGCGAGAAACCCAAAGAAAAATATTCGGCTTTCAGGTATTACCCGGATTGGCAGTGGATCGTAGTGAGCGTGATAGACGCGAAAGAGGCGACCAAAACGGCGCGGCAGGTGAGCAACATTCTGATCGCGGGCGTATTGGTTTTACTGCTTATTTTAGCGGTAACGACTACGATGTTGCTTGGCAGGTATTTGAAAAAGCCGATGAAAGTTACCGGCGGGCTGCTCTCCTTGATCGCGGAAGGAAATTTTAAGGTGGAGGTGCCGCCGCACAATGAAAACGAGATCGGCAAGCTGCTCAAATCTATGGAGCTGATGATCGCTAAATTGCGCGAAGCGCTCACCGACATTAACAATTACAGCAACGATCTGCTCAAAAAATCCGGAGAGATGCTGAAGTCCAGCGAGGTAGGCGGAGACGCCGCGCGCAAACAAAGCGACGAATCGGGCGCGATCGCCTTAAGCGTGAAGCAGATGTTGGGTACTTTAGGCGAGATCGCTAACGCCAGCCGCCAAGACTCTAAAACCGCCGAAGAATCAGATCATATCGCTTCAAGAGGCGAGAAAGTAATCGGCGCGGCGAGCGCGGCTATGAAAAACATCGCCGATGCCGTGCGATCCGCTTCATCTTCAATTTTCCAACTAGGCAAAGAGAGCAAAGAGGTTAACTCTATCGTAGACACGATCGGCGAGATCGCGGATCAGACGAATTTACTCGCCTTAAACGCCGCGATTGAAGCGGCGAGAGCTGGAGAACACGGCAGAGGTTTCGCCGTCGTGGCGGACGAAGTGCGCAAGCTTGCCGAAAAGACGCAAGAATCCGCGTCTGAAATTTCGGCTTTAATCAAAAAAATCCTTGAAGGCACAGACAACGCCGTCCAAAGAATGAACGAGAGCGTGAGTCTCGTAGAAAAAGGCGCGAGTTTCGCCGAAGACGCGAAATCCAGAATGACGGAGATCAGCAACGGCTCGGTGAAAGTTTCGCAAGCGATCGCGTTTGTGAGCAAAGCGTTAAACGAG
>JAITUT010000069.1 GCA_031286325.1 Helicobacteraceae bacterium | reverse complement strand
GCTTTGATATGGAATACCAAAGAATAGAGTGGATCGCAGTAAGGGGGAGGGAATACTAACCCTCTCATATAGAGCGGATCGCAATAAGAGAAGATCGCTAGAATAGAGAGGATCGTAGTGAGTAAATCTCCGCTCTATATAGCTTTGATGTGGAATACCAAAGAATAGAGCGGATCGTAGTAGTAGGGGAACGGGAGTACCAACCCTCTCATATAAGACGGATCGTAGTGATGGGACAGAAGCGCAAACCCTCTCCTTGCGGCGTTTCTTGCTTTAAGACGGGTTGTGAGGGAACGGGTACGTATCAGACCAATATCAAAAAAACTACTTATCGCAAGTGAAGTTCTTCAAGCGATCGCGATCTTGCTCCAAAATACAAGATTTTCCATTTTCCGCAAGCGCAAAATATTATAATTCCGCAATGAATAAAGACGCTCTAAAAAACCTCATCAAATCAATGCTCGTTGAAATTGGCGAAGACCCCGATCGCAACGGGCTTTTGCGCACTCCAGAAAGGCTTGCGAACGCCTTTGAGTTTATGCTCAGCGGTTATCGCCAAGACCCCGCGAAAGTGCTGGGAGACGCGTTATTTGACAGCCAGAGCAAACAAATGGTGCTAATCCGCGACATTCACTTCTATTCGCTCTGCGAACATCATATGCTTCCATTTTTCGGACGGTGCGCGGTGGGTTACATTCCAAACGGTAAAGTCGTAGGTATCAGCAAAGTGCCGCGAATGGTGGATATTTTCGCGCGGCGGCTACAAATTCAGGAGCGATTTACCGAGGAGATCGCCGATGCGGTAATGCAAACTATTCAACCTCTAGGCGTGGCGGCGATCGTTACGGCGCGCCACTTGTGCGTGGAGATGCGCGGCGTGGAGAAGCAGGGCGCGGTTACGACCACATCGGCTCTGCGCGGCATTTTCCTGAAAGATCAAAAGACGCGCGAGGAGTTTATGAGCCTCGTTACCGTCCCGCCGCACGACAAACTTTGAGCGACTTTAATTGAAAATCTGGTGAAGCGCGTTCGCGTTTTTCATCGCCGATTCCAACGATTCCCACTCGCCGTTTTTCAAATCGTCCTCAAGCGACGCCATTTCGGCGGTGAAAATTTTGAACGCTTGCAGCAAAGGCTCGCGATTTTGCTTGAAAATGTCGAGCCACATTGACGGCGCGCTTTTGGCGAGACGGCTCATATCGCGAAAACCGCCGGCGGCGAGCGTCAAAATGCTCCCTTTATCCTCTTGGCTCAAAACGGAATTTGCCAACGCGTAACTGATCGCGTGCGGCAAATGGCTGATGAAAGCGGCGTGGCGATCGTGGTCGCGGGCGGGCATTTTGACTATGCGCATTCCGATCGAAAGAAACAAATTTTCAACTTTGCGAAGGGCGTTTAGCGAATTTTTTTCGCTATCGCACAAAACCGCGATGCGATCTTTGTAGAGCGTGGCGAAAGCGGCTTTGGGACCTGAATATTCTGTGCCGCACATTGGGTGCGCCGCCACATAGCGATCGCGGATTTCGGCGGGAATCGCGGCGATGATCGCGCTCTTGACGCTGCCTAAATCGGTGAAAACCGCACTATTTTTCGCGCCGACGAGCCGCGGCGTGATCGCTTTGATCGCCTCAACGGGCGCGGCGAGGACGATCAGATCGGAGATGGCTATCAAATCGGCTTCGCTCAAAGCGCGATCTATAATTTTCAATTCGCAAGCGGTTTTCAGATTTGCCTCGCTGTTGTCCGCGCCGATAATTTCGGCGAACAACTTCGCCTCCCGCGCCGCCATCGCGAGCGAGCCGCCCATTAACCCTACGCCTATTATCCCTAATATCATCTCGCTCCCTTTGGTAACTCGCGGCGCAAAATAAAAACAGCCGATTGTTTATTCCTCGCCATTTTACTTTGCTTTTGCCAACGCAATCGCGAAAAGCGCGGTTTTGCCGCGATCTTCTAATACCGCCGCCGCCTCTAAAATTGTAGAGCCGGTCGTAACGAGATCGTCTAAAATGATCGCGTTTTTTTCTGGAAAATTTTTGAATACAAACTTTCGCGGGTGATTCCGCCGAAAAGCCAAAGTCTCGCCCGCGTATTTCACCCGCGATTCCGCGCGCAACGAGCCGTAGCGAACGATCGCCGTTTCGCGCGGCGGAGAGCAATTGCGCGCCAAAACGGCGGTATGCGAAAACCACCTTTCGGCTAGATCGTCAATCGGCGCGATCACGGCGGGGCTATCTAGTTTCAGATCGGCAAAGAAATTCCTGAAAGACTTCTCAGCCAAAACCTTAAAAATCTCGCTGCCAAAAACGCGGTATTTCGCCTTTAAAAGCGGCGCGATCTCATCGTAATCGTAAAATGTAATCAGCCGCAAACCGCCCAAGTCAAACGTTTGCGGCGAGGGCGCGATCACCGCTTGGCATTTAGGGCAAAGAAGCCGCCAGCTCCAACTTTCGCACATTAAGCAACGCATACTTCCATTATGCCTTAAGATTAAGTTGGTTAAAGTCGCTTTGTAATTTAACACGAGAGGTGAAAGATGGCTGTAAAGATTACCGATCTTTGCATTTGCTGCGCGGGCTGTATTGACGAGTGCCCAGTAGGCGCGATCGTAGACGACGGCGACAATCCGGACGGGAATAGCACTTATTATGTCTATCCCGACAAATGCGTAGAGTGCGACGGACACAACGATTCTCCCGCGTGCGCTTCCGCTTGCCCCACCGAGGGCTGTATCGTTTGGGCGGAGGGCAGCAAAAAAGGCGCTGCAGGCACGCCCTTGAACGGCTAAACCATTGCGGCGCGTTAATCGCGCGCCGCATAAGAGCCGTTATGTATAATGCCGCATTTTTTGGGGATATAGCTCAGCTGGGAGAGCGCTTGCATGGCATGCAAGAGGTCGTCGGTTCGATCCCGATTATCTCCACCACGGTCCACTCCTGATCTTTCAGAGCCGCTCGCACAATCGGCAATATACTTATAACCCTCTTTGACTCCGCGGTTTTAGGCTGGTTAAATTCACCGCGCCTGACGCTCCTCTCAATACTCATTCGTTTCCAATC
>JAITUT010000049.1 GCA_031286325.1 Helicobacteraceae bacterium | reverse complement strand
ACGCAACGCAACGCAACGCAACGCAACGCAACGCAACGCAACGCAACGCAACGCAACGCAACGCAACGCAACGCAACGCAACGCAACGCAACGCAACGCAACGCAACGCAACGCACAAGCACGACGCGCTAGCCGCTCTTTATACCCGCGAATTTTTCTTTCTTCATTTCAATCTCATATAAGGGGGCTTATATGAGATAAATCCCAAACCACGTCGTTTTGTTATGTAGGAGCAACGGGCGAACACAGTTCGCCCCTACGGTTCGCGCGATTTCGCGTTTTGCGATAGCAAGTGTTCGCCCTTTGGCGAGAAGTTTTTGAAAGGATAAAAAAATGAAAAAGTTGTTGGCAATAGTTTTAGCCGTGTTTTTCGCTAACGCGGCTTTGGCGGCAGAAAGTCGTTTGAGCGGCTCGAACGCTAGCTCAAATAGTAGCTCGAGCAACAGCTCGACCCCAGACGGGTCTGAAGGGTGGCAAATCAGCGTGGGGGCGCATTTGAGCAAATTCAAAGTCTCCGACGAAGAAGAAAGCTATACGAAAAATAACACGCCCTTTTCGATCGCGATCGCCAAAGAGATCGCTAAAAGGGATAGCGGCGACTGGCTTTTGGAGTTCTCGCTTATGACTGCAGAAAAGTGGGATGAAAAGGCTAGCGAGATTGATTACTATTATGGTGCCGCCCATACCATATCCGCAACATTCGAAATTGAGACGGAATATGCGTTATTCGCCAGTTTGTATTATCAATTTAACACATTGGACGGGGCGTTTAAGCCATACATCGGGGCTGGGCTGGGGTTGGCGTCCATTAAACCCACCCTTACTGGTTGCGTCAGCGGTCCGTATGTCAACGGATGCGTAAGTTTCTTAAAAACAAAAGACAATAGCGATGACAGCTCATCTATAACTGGAGCCTTTCAGTTCTCGCTCGGCGCAAACTATTTTTTCACCAAAAATGTCGCCGCCGGATTAGGTTGGGGTTACCGCAATTACGGCTCAATCAAAATTGAGTACGACGACCCAAGCGATAACTTTACTATTAAGGTGAGTTCAAGCGGGCTTTTTGGAAAATTGACGTATAGGTTTTGATCAAAGCGCGGCGCAACGCCCGCTTGTCAAAACCGCTTAATCCGCGATCTTAGCCGCGGATTTTTCCGTTACCGCAAAGTTGAGGCGCTTTCCTTTGCGGAACGTAAATAAAGCCTTGTCTTCCCGTTGCGATCGTGATCGCGTATATGTGATAACGGGCGAACACAGTTCGCCCCTACGATTCGCCCAATCCCGCGAGGAGCGGTATTTAAGAGCTACGAAACCCAAACGAAACCTATAAATCCCGCTCTGCTCGCGATCTAAGCGAGTAGCAGAGCGGACGAAAATCGCAACTTTTTGAGCGCGGGCGAAAAAAGTAACTGCGATTTTCGTGGGGTCAAGGGGCAACGCCCTTGTTGCAAGCGAGAGCTTTGCTCCCGCGAGAAGTAAAACGAGCGGGACTAAGCTTTGCTAGTCCGCGAAGTTAAAAATAGGATCGCTAATTACTTTTCGCGGAAACAAAGTTTCCATTACGACCAAAGACTAAAATTTCTAAAAATTCCTGAAATTTACCGCCCCGCTCCCTCCGCGATAACGGACTGACGCCGCTTTCTTTCGCGTTCATAACTTTAAGAAAATTTATTAAATTTAATAATTCTAACATTGCTTTCAAGGCTATTATGCTAAAATTCAATAATTTATAAGGAAGTTTATGAAAGCCGAACAAGAAATGCCATTAGAGAGCAGAAACGGCGCGGAAGAAACCAAAAAATCACAAAAGGCTTTGCGCGTGCGCGGCGCGGCGGGCAAAGCGTTTTTGCAAACGCTCGGCGAGGCGCGTATGTTAGATCGCGGCGATCTGTCGCTATCTAAAATGTGTATTTTGCTCGTGGAGGATAGCCACGATTTAATAGACAAAATCTCAAAATCGCTAAAGTCCCATATAGATGAGCTCTACATCGCCACAAACGGCAGAGACGCGATGGCGATCTTTGACCAAATGCGCCCCGATATTGTGATCTCCAATGTGAAAATGCCTATTATGGACGGAATTTCGCTGGCGGAACACGTTAAAGATACCAATCCCGATACGCCCGTAATTTTGCTTGACACCCACTCCGACAACTCTTATGTAACAAGAGCCGTATCAATTAAAGTAGATCATTATTTGTTCAAACCGCTTGAATTAGATGTGTTAATAGATCGCCTAAACGACTGCGTAGAGCAGATCAAAGCCGCCATAGAGCGCAACCGCGCGATTTTGGCGATCTCGCAAGACGCCTTTTTGCTCGGCGAATATAAAAAGACGCTCGATTTGGCGGGAATCATCTCTATAAGCGATAAAAATAGTTTAATTAAAGACGCCAACGGCGCGTTTCTATCCACATTCGGTTACGAGCGAAACGAAGTGATCGGGCAGGGTTATGAGCTTTTCTTAGACAAAAAAACCTCGCAAGATAAGATCAACGCTATCAACACCGCGCGCGCAAACAATATGATCTGGCGCGGCGGAATTTCCAACGTCGCCAAAAGCGGCGAAAGGCTTTACTTTAACTTGCTGATCGTGCCGATTCTGGATCAAAACGGCGAAGTGGTGGAATACATTGACTTCCGCCAAGATATTACATCGCTTAAAAAATCATACTTTTACAATGAGTTTACTGGTTTGCCGAACCGCAAATCGTTATTGCGCGACATTAAATCGGCGATATTGCCCGCTACCGCGATCCTAGACATTGACGATGCGGCGGAGTTTCGCATTCTTTATGGGCGCGAAGTGGCGCAGAAAATGATCAAATTTGTCGCGGATTCTATGCAATCTTACATCTCGCAGACAGGCGTGGGGCGGCTCTACAAATTAGTCGGCGATGAGTTTGCGATCTTAGTTCCCGATTACTCCGATTGCCAAGGGGTGCGCGAGTATTTCAAAGGCGTTTTGGTACATTTGGAAAATCAGGAATTTGAGATGGGCGAGAACACGCTGAGCGTTACCGCGCGGGTTGGGATTTCCACCGCGAAAGACCTGCCGCTCAACAAAGCGAGCGTTGCGTTAAAGCAAGCCAAACGCGAGTATCAATCGTTCGTGATTTACGAAGATTTGGCGGATTATCACCAAGAGATGGGCAAAGTTTTAAATTGGGCTTTGCGCCTTAAAAAAGCTTTGCGCGAGAACAGAATTACACCCTTTTTCCAGCCTGTAATAGACATCAAAACTGGCGCGATCGTTAAATACGAGTGCCTTATGCGCATTATTGACGAAAACGGCGAGCCGATCACGAGCGGGGAGTTTATCCACGTCGCGCAAATGACGTGGCTGTATTCGCAGATGTCGCGCGTGATGATTGAAAAGTCGTGCCGCTACTTTGCCGACAAACCTTATGATTTCAGCGTAAATATCACGGCGCGCGAGGCGTCTAATGTCTCTTCGCGCGAGTTTATTAAACGGATTTTGGCGAAAACTGGTACCGCGCGGCGCATTATTTTAGAGCTTTCGCAAGCGGAGCAAATTGAAAAATATAAAGGGATCGCGGAGTTCGTGGAAGAATTTAGAATGTTAGGATGCAGGATCGCGCTAGATGATTTTGGGGTCGGTTATAGCAATTTTTCTACTTTGGCGAACATTAACTTTGACTTTATCAAAATTGACGGCTCGATAATTTCCAAAATCGACAGCGATCGCCAGAGCCTCGCGGTGGCCGAGGCGATCACGCTCTTCGCGAAAAAACTAGGCGCGCGCACGGTCGCGGAGTTTGTCCATAACAAAACCATCGAGGCGCTCGCCACAAAAATCGGCATAGATTACGGGCAAGGCTTCTTGTATTCCAAACCTTCGGAAGGCGTGATTGATAAGCAATAAGCGCGTGTGATCGCGGCTTCATTTTTTCTCATTAAATTTGTAATTATTGCTCCTCTAATAAGCGTTTCATAAGCGTTTCGCAGTTAAAATACCAGCTAAATGAGCAGGTTTTTTTGGGCGATATTTATAACTTGTCTATCCGCGCTCGCGGCTGATTTAGCGCAGAGCGAGATAAACTACGAGAAGCGCGATCTCGCCTTTGGCGAAACGCGGCGTATCAGGGTTTTGGGCGCGGATCGCTGGATCGCGATCAACCACACCTCCGCCGTGATAAATGTGCAAGTCCACGAGGACGCGATCTCGGTTAGCGCGATCGCAAACGGCGGTTTGGGTCTCGTAGAAATTGAGCCTGTTGGAGGCAAAAGCCGCTTCATCTCATTCGCAATCGCGCCCAAAGTCCCGCCGTTTGGCGATCCATTCCGCTACGAAATTAAAACCGCCAAAGACTCCGAGCCGATTTTGAGCGAGCCGCCGCGCGGCAAAGCGACTTTCACAAACGGCGCGATCGTCTATTCGGGCGATCCCTCAGGCGTCTTTTACGCGGTATTCGCCGGCGAGGGCGGCGATCTGAAAAAGAAGACGATCGCGCCGACTGAACGCGGTTTGGTCGCGCTGGATTCGTATTTGGAAATCTCCGCCGGCGATCGCGGATTTTTGCCCTTTGACGCTCCGAAAAACATTCAGCCGATCGTGGCGGCGGATTCCGCGCTAATCACGGCGGAAATTTCACCGCGCGGCATCGCGTACAAAGCGGGCGAAACGGCGGGCGAAGATAAGTTAATTTTCGTCCCCTTTGCCGGCGCAGAGCCGATCACACTGCCGATTCGCGTGCGCCCGCAAAACGGCGCGCTCTTTTCGCCGCGAGCCGCAAAACTGCGCTTGCCGTTTGCGCGGACTTTTCTAGGCGCGCGCGAAAGCGTCCGCGCGGATTCGCAGGGCGTTACGATCGAGATTGCCCCGCCGCGCGGCGCGAAGTGCGCGGTTAAAACGCCCGCGCAAGCTCAAATCACATCGCTTGAATCGGGCGGTTTCACGGTGAAATACAAAAACGCCCTGCTTACGATCACGCAAAATTGCGCTATTTCGGGCGAAAATTCGGGTAATTCATTTGGGATTGCGAGGGTTGAGACGGCGGCGATAGACGCTGGCGGATTAGTTAAAGCCATAACTGCAAACGCCGTCTTGATCGCCCGCGAAAACGAGATCGCCGTTACGAGCGGCGGCTTGGGGTTCGCGTCAATCCCGCGCGGCGAGGCGCGCCTGACGCACAGCGGATTCACGGCGCGCGCGATTATGGGCGGCGACGCTTTCACGCCGTTTGGCTGGGTCTGGGGCGCGGACGACAACGGCGAATTAAAGCGAGTCTTTGACGCTCGCGAGGCGCGTTTAGAGGGCGACTTTGAGAGTGGCGAGATCGTGATGTTTTTAGAGGGCGAAAAGTATCTTGCGCGCCCGATTAAACCGCGATCTGAAAAAATTTTTTTGAGCGCGGGCTGGAACGCTTTGTGCTCGGCGGGAGCGTTCGCGGCGAGCGAATTGGGCGCGTTGAAGATCATTGAGCCCTCGCCCAAAGACCCGTCGGGGTGGTTGCAGTTTGACGCGCGTATGCCCGCTAAATTAAACGCGCTTTCAATGCTCGCTTCAGGAGGGCGATACTTTGTATTCTTTGAAAAGGATTCGGCGGTTGAAGTGAGCGCGTTGCCGTTTGCGAGCGTGTGGCTAAAGGGCGATCGTTACGCCTGCGCGAAAGCGGGCGAGAGCGCGCCGCTCACAATGCCTGATGGTTGCTCTATTTACGCGGGCGGCGAGGAGAAAAAGTCCTACAAAGAGGGCGAATTTTACGAGTTGAAGTGCGATGAAAAGTAGAAATTTTGCGGGTTTGGCTTTGGTTTTGCCGCTGATTTTGGCGTTTTTGGCGGCGTGCGGGGACGCGGAGCGCGAAAATGCGGCGAGTTTGCCAAAAGACGCTGTGGAGTTAAGAGACGGCGCAACGGCGATCGGCGATTACGAGACGAAAATTTACGCGGATCGGAAAAGTTTTGAGTCGCTCTTTGACGGCGAAACCTCCGCTAGAATCGGGCGCGATATGCCGATTTTGATCACGGACGGCGCAACATTCGCGGCGCAAATAGACGCGGCGTTGCGCGGTAAAAAACTCTACATAGAAAGCGGCGGCGCAATCCGCGAAGTTATCGTTACAGCCGCTTCGGGCGAAACGCAGTTTATTAAGTTTTAGGATCGCAAAGCGGATTGGGTTAATGAATTTATCAACTCGTATTGTCATAAAAGTCGTCAAAAAGAACTAATTTTGCGCGGGCGTTTTTATTTTCTTTTCTGTATCATACTAACATCAAATTTCAAAGGAGCGCGTATGCAAAAGTTTCAAGTAGTAGCGGCGATTACGCTTACGACGGCTATAACCCTAGCAGGTTGCGGGGGGGGGGGGGGGGGGGGGAAACCCCGGGGGGAACGGGGGGAGGAACGAAAGTTTAAGGGGGTGGGGGAAGATAGACCCCCCGGGTTTCAAGAGGGGGGGTGGGGC
>JAITUT010000047.1 GCA_031286325.1 Helicobacteraceae bacterium | reverse complement strand
CAACGCGGTGGCGATGCAGGAGGCGCTTGAAGCGTTGGGACTCTCGGCGCGGGTTTTGAGCGCGATCAGAATGGAAGAGGTCTGCGAGCCGTATATCGTGCGCCGCGCCACGCGCCACCTCGAAAAGGGCAGGATCGCGATCTTTGCCGCCGGTACTGGCAACCCGTTTTTCACGACCGACACCGCCGCGACTTTGCGAGCCGTTGAGATCGGCGCTTCAATGCTGATCAAAGCAACGAAAGTTGATGGCGTATATGATCGCGACCCGAAAAAGTTCCCAGGCGCGCGGAAATTGCCAACCCTCGCCTACGACGAGGCGATGAACGACAACATTAAAGTAATGGACGACACCGCGATCGCCCTCGCGAAAGACAATTCTCTGCCGATCGCCGTCTGTAATATGATGGAACAAGGCTCTTTGCTCGCGGTCGCAAACGGCGATCTCTCGCGCTGTTCTATCGTGAAGTAGCCTCCTCGCAGACTGCCGCCGTGTAAGTTGCGGCGGGCGAAACCACTAAACCAATGTCTCTAAAACACGCGAACTTTTTATCTTTTCTGAAATCCGGATTGCGCGAATCGCTCACAAAAACATAGATCGCGCTCTTGTCTACCTGCTCGCTTGGCGTCGTGATATTCGCTTCTAGCATAGCGCCGCGCCGATTTAATAAATAAGCTTCGCTCGCGGCGTATTTCATATACGCGACGAAATCCGCGGCGCGGGGAGACAATTCCTCTTTTTCGGCGACAATCACAAGCGGTTTATTTAGGCGCGCGTAGCCTGTAACCCGCGCGGCGAAATCGGCGCATTGACGTTTGAAAATTATCTCGTTTTCGAGCGAAAACCCGCGCGCGTTTATGGCGACAATAAAGAGCAATAACCAAAACAATGCTTTGCGCTCCGAAAAATACAAATATTTCGCCCAATGCGCGATCACGGGAGCTAATATAAATACGATCGGGGCGTAATAAATTATTTGGTTTTTTGCCGTTAAACCTAACGCGATATGAGCTGAAATAAACGTTACCGCGACAAATAATAAAAGATCAAAAAACAGATGTCCGCGATCGCGCTTAAAAAGCAAGAAATAAGCGCGGATAAAAATTAAAATCAGTGGTAAAACAAATATATTGTTTTTCGCGAAAAATAATAGATATTCTTTTGGCGCGGGCAAATTATAACCTAGCTTATAAAACCCGCTCGCCTGCAAAAATATAAATTTGTAGTAGATCGCCAAAAAAATCGCGGCGTTTAACGCTAAAAATATGTTAAATATGTTGTGTTTATTTGTGCGGCGCATAAATATAAATGAAAAGATAGAAGCCGCTAAAAATAAACCGAAAACAAGCTCTTTTTGATATGTGGAATACGCCGCAAAAAATCCTGCTAAAATAAACCAAATGGTTTTGTCGCTCTCAATCGCTTTTTTATAGCAGATAAAATACAAAATCAAAATCATAGTCAATAATCTTTCCGGATATATTATCTCTAAAAATATTTTAACGCAGCACGGCGTAGCGAGCAAAAGAAAAAAAAGCGTAAAGATGTTAATGTATTTGCTTTTGATCGCGTCGCGATCGCTTGAACTAATTAAATAGATCGCGCTTAAAATAGTGATAATAAACGATAATAAATTTATAAAATAAAAGCCGTTTGCGCTAAAACCAAACGGCAATAAATACAAAAGATTAAAATCCGTATTCGCCAGCGGAAAAAATCTGCCCGTATCCGCGTATTCAAATAGAGAGTGATATAAAAATAATCTATTTTCGGCTATCGCGCTTAGAAACCTACTCTCTTGATCGTAAGTAAATCCAATTGAAATAATTATTAAATATATTACGATCGCTATAAATAAAAGGATCGCGGATTTGTAGAAAATTCCCGCGCGTTTCTCGTGGTAAAAAAATACTCTTAAATTATTCATTAAATCAAGATTGCTTCTAATACGCGCAATTATTAAAGCTATTAAAGAAAGAAGCGATATTAAAAGCGCGAAAGCCGCGCTAAAAACACCGACGAAATTTGCCTTAAAAGCATTAACTTTCTCTACTTTAAGAAAAGCTTCGTTTTCGGTGGGGTTTGTGATGAAATTTATGCGGATTTCTTTGGTATTTTCAGGCGTCTCAAACGCGATTTTTACGATATTTACCGCGCCGTCTTCCGCGAAACTCTTAACATCATAGGGAATCTCTTTTTTTAACAGAATTTGGCGATCTTTATTAAGCGCCAGAGCCAGCACGAAATTCGCCGCGCTTGGCTGACTCCTAAACTTCATCAAATCAATCTCAACCAAAATTTCGTCTTTGAATTTCATCAGGCTGTTTTGCCGCAAAGTGATGAAAGAATTCGCTTTGGCGGCGAAAAAATCGCTCTTTTTGAAATCCGCGTAGTGAGTTCTCGCGCCCTCAATCGTCAAGGTCTGCGAGCCGTAAGCGTCGTAGATGAAAGCCCCCAAAACGGCGGCGGATATAAAGAAAACCACGGAGAGGGAGACGCAAATTAGCCTTATCATCTTGATTTCCTTTGAAGTATAATTATTGCCAAAATTCACTAAGGTAGCTTAATGAGGACGGTGTTAACGCTTGTGGCGATCGGCGGCGCGTTAGGCGCTATTACGAGGTTTCTTGTCTCAAACTACGCCTTAAAAGTTTGGGGCGCGTCATTTCCATTCGGCACATTGATCGTAAATACAATCGGGACGTTTTTGGCGCTCTTTTTCATCACGATCGCGGCGCAAAAAAGCGCGATCTTCGCCAACATAAACTTCGCCGCGATAAACTACGAAAACGCCAGACTGCTTTTTGTGGTAGGGTTTTTGGGCGCTTTGACGACATTTTCGTCATTTGGATTAGAGACGATCGCCCTCTTTCAAAACGCGCAATACATTAAAGGCGTTTTGAATGTGCTCTTAAATAACTTTTGCGCGTTATCCGCCGGGGTTTTGGGGCTCGCCTCAGCGCGCGCTATCTGCTGAGCATTCGTATAAACTCTGGCAAAAACCCTCTCGCCCGCTGGATCGTAGTCTCTTTACCGTGTCCCGGATAGATCGGGCGGTCGTCGCTCGCGTCCGCGCCGTAGAGCTCCAAAAAGCGCGTCAAGCTTCGGCGCATATCGCTGGGGCTGCTATACGGAAAATCGCAACGCCCGATTGTGTTTTCAAAGATAAAGTCGCCGCTGAAAATCCGATCCTCAAACTCAATCATACAGCAACCCGGCGAATGACCCGGAAAGTGCATAAACCTGAAACAAAATCCGCCCAAAGTAATCCAATCGTCGCTAGAGACGCGCATATCGGCGATGCAAGGCTCTTTGGACTTCAAATAAGATTCGCCGTTGAGCATAAAGTGGTCTTCGGTGTGAATGTAAATAGGCGCGCCTAGATCGCGCTTTAACGCCGCGTTGCTGAAAGTGTGGTCAAAGTGCCCGTGCGTGTTCAAGATCGCGAGCGGTTTCGGCGCGTTGCGCGCAACCCACTCCGCCGCGTCTATGCCGGGATCAATCACAAGCGATTCGCCGTCCTTGATTAAAATGTAGCAATTAGTCTCATAGCCGCGACCCATAGACTCTACGAGCATTTGCATTTTGACGCCTTATGACGATAAATTTTCCATCTAGCGGAATTATATACCATATAATCCGATCTATCGCTTTCTTTTTATTTATTTTATCTCTGAAAATTGAAGAATAAACGGGCGGCGTAAAAGGGATCGGCGGATAATCCACGCCGCCGCAAAATAACGGCTGGCAGCGCAAAATTCGCTTCGCGCTCTCTTTAATCGCGTAAAAAAATGGGGTTGTCGCGAAGAGCCACAGCGCGTAATTTGAGCAACTTGGGTAAAACCTGCACCAACGTCCCACAAAGGGCGAAAGAATCCGCTGATAAACGCGGATTAAAGCTATAAAAATTCTATTCGCGATTGAGAGATTCAAGGCGGCGTCTTTAATCGCGCGGTTTCAAAGTTAAGACGCCGCGACTACAACAGCGGAGCTAAAGCCCTGCGAATCCTTAAAACGCGCCGCTTCTTCTTTAGTGGTGAAACCGCCGATCAAAACGCGGTGGATTTTTTCTTTGCCCATATTCACCGATTTGATAGAGACTTCGCGCCCCGCCTTCGCCTGCGCCTCTTTTTTGACTTTGTGCGCGCCGTCATAATTTCTAAACGATCCTAGCTGAACCCAATAATTTCCCGCTGACGCTTGCGGCGCTTTGATCGGCGCGGCTTTGTCGCCGTCTTTCGGCGCGGTTTTCGCAGGCTCTTTAACATCTTGCTCCGCCACGCGATCGCCCGCTTTCACGCCAAGTTGCGCCGAAATGTGCGCATCGTATTCCAAAATTTGAATCGTAACGGGCGCGGTGCCGGTTTTGTCAAGCCCTATCGCTTTGCCCGCCGTGTAACTTAAATCTATGATCCGCCCGCTTACGAACGGACCGCGATCGTTAATGCGCGCTTTGACTTTCGCGCCCGTGTTGCGGTTTGTAACCAAAACGATCGTATTCATCGGAAATGTTTTGTGGGCGGCGGTGCCGGGCGCGTACATATCGTAAATTTCGCCGCTAGATGTCCTTTTGCCGTGAAATTCGCTGCCATACCAGCTTGCGATCCCGCTTTCAGACCAGCCGAGCGGGCGGATTTGCGGATAATATCGTTTGCCCATTACGGAGTAACCGCGCAAAGTGGCGCGGTGCATAGAAGCTTCGCCGCTGACCCGCGTGGGTTCCAGCGGACGAGCCGCGCCGCCGTAATACGATTCGGCGGCGGTACTCATTACCCCGTTGGGATAATAACCTGAAACTTGCCTATTCGCGCAACCGGCGGTAAGAAGACACGTCAGCGCGCTAACGATTGATAATAAGACGATCGCCCGCATAGATTCTATTTGCCTTTATTTGGTTTCGGTTTTTAAGATCGGTAATAGAAACCTTAAAGCGGCGCGCGATAGAATCTAGCGAATCGCCGCGCTGGACGACGTATTCGCCGTCTCGCGCGACTCTTCTCTTTTTCGCCGCGCGAGGGCTCGCCGAAGTCTCGCGGAAATAATCGCGATCCGCGCGATCGCCGCTGCCTTTCATTAGAGGTATCACCAACCTTTGACCGGGTTTAATCCTGTTGCCCTGTATTGAATTAAAGTCGCGGAGCGCGCCCGGCGTAGAGCCGTAACGCATCGCGATCGCGCCTAAGTTATCGCCCTTTTGCACAATATACGCCACAACAGTCTGTTGCGAGGGGGCGAAAACGTAATTTTGCTTAAACGCCAAAACGCGATCGTATGGGATATTCATAAAGTATTTTTCGCCGTACGGAGGGGTAAATTCGTAACGCAAAGCGGGATTCATTTGCTTTAATGTAGCCGTGCTCACACCAGCCGCCCTAGCGACATCGTAAAGCATCGCGCCGGGCGCGACTTCCACGATCGCCATAGGATAGCTTGAGCCGCGATTTAATAGGTGCTCTGAGTCGTTCTCAACCATTAAAGATTCGCTCTCAGCCAAGATCGCCAGAGCCAAAACTCGGCGCAAATAATCGCGCGTTTCGCGGGGTAAAAGTTGCTTTTTCCTATCTTCATCAACACTCATTAAAACCGCTAGATCGTCCGTGCCGGCTTCTTTGATCGCGCTCCTAACGCGGCCCTCGCCGCAGTTGTAAGCCATAATCGCCAGCGACCATTTGCCAAATTCGGCGTGTAAATCTTTAAGATACGCGATCGCGGCGTCAGTAGCGCGGATAGGATCGCGGCGCTCATCTACATAATCGTCAACGCGCAAGCCGTAACGTTTGCCCGTGCCGCGTATAAATTGCCAAAGCCCTGAAGCTCTGGCGCGCGAATACGCGCTAGGTTTAAAGCTAGACTCCGCCATAGCCATATACACAAGCGCCGGCGGCAAACCCGCTTCGGCGATCTTTTCTTTAATCAACGGCTGATATATGTAAGCGTCTGATAAAACGCGCAAGAAAGTCTCTTGGCGATAAAAAGCGAAGTTGGTTTTCATCGCTTGAAAAGCCTCGTCCGCCAAAAAGGACTCGTCTACATCAAGCGAGAGCAGAATCGCGCGATCGCGATTGGCGCTGATCGGCTCAAAGATCGCCGCGTAAGACGCGCAGCAAAGCGCCAAAAATAAGGTGCATTTCAACAAAAAGTCGCCCACTAAACCTCTCCCTCTTTCGAACGCAACTCGCTACCGAAAAATCGCGCGAATTGCGAAAAATTTTAGAGTTATTCGCGATAAAACAACAAAAATAATAGGTTTTCCCATATAAACCCTAAACAATCGGCTCTTTTCTGAACCAACTTAGCGGGGTTTTACGCAAATTTTGCTTTGATCTCGCAAATTTTGGATTGCGCAAATCTTGGGTTAAACCTAAACTCCGTCTCCTTATAAGCGCGTCTGAAACTCTTTTTTGGGTATGCCGT
The DNA here is from genome assembly GCA_031286325.1 of Helicobacteraceae bacterium. Classification (GTDB taxonomy): domain Bacteria; phylum Campylobacterota; class Campylobacteria; order Campylobacterales; family SZUA-545; genus JAIRNH01. Next base: position 12,879 of record JAITUT010000047.1, on the reverse strand, counting down.
TAAACTTAACAAGCGTAACTTAAAGTTTCATCTGCTAGAATTTCGCCGCGAACAAAAATAGCGTGAATTATACACAAATTTATATTTTTAGTAAATTTGGCGCGAAAGTTAGGCAAAAAAACTACTTAAAGTTTCGCAAACTATAATTCGCCATTCGTTTTACCTCATTACTACAAGGCTCATAATGAACGACACCGAGTCAAGACGAAAACGCACGCACGCGCCCGCCGAGGGCTACGCGCTCGAGCAGTTGCGCCTCAAAAGCATAGACACCCTGATTGAGATCGCGCTCAGCGTGGGTGTGGAAAACCCACACGACTACAAACGCCAAGACCTAATTTTTGAAATCCTCAAAAACCAAACGGGGCAAGGCAGCTACATACTTTTTAGCGGAATGCTGGAGATCGTGGTAGAAGATCGCGGCGGCGAGCGGCGCAGTTACGGATTGCTTCGCGCGCCCGACGGCAATTTGACAAACACGGCGCACGATACTTACATCGCCGATACGCAGATTCGCCGCTTTGGCTTGCGCACGGGAGACATCGTAACGGGGCAAGTGCGCGCGCCCAAAGAGGGCGAGAAATACGCGGCGCTTCTCAAAATTGAGGCGATCAACAATTTACCGCCCGAAGACGCGAAAAAACGTATTTTGTTCGACAACCTCACGCCGCTTTACCCGAACGAAAAAATCCGAATGGAATACGATCCCTTACGCATTACGGGGCGGATCGTGGATTTATTTGATCCGATCGGCAAGGGTCAGCGCGGCTTGATCGTAGCGCCGCCCAGAAGCGGTAAAACCGAGTTGCTCAAAGAGCTCGCGCACGGGATTTCCAATAACCACCCAGAAATTTCACTGATCGTCTTGCTCGTTGACGAACGCCCAGAGGAAGTTACCGATATGGAGCGCAGCGTTAAGGGCGAGGTTTATTCTTCGACTTTTGATATGCCCGCGCAAAACCACGTGCGCGTCGCCGAGCTGGTGATCGAGAAAGCAAAACGTCTCACCGAAAACGGCAAAGACGTAGTGATTTTGCTGGACTCCATTACGCGCCTCGCCCGCGCTTACAACACCGTTACGCCGTCCAGCGGCAAAGTTTTAACGGGCGGCGTAGACGCGAACGCCTTGCACAAGCCGAAGCGATTTTTCGGCGCGGCGCGAAATATAGAAAACGGCGGATCGCTGACGATTATGGCGACCGCGCTGATCGAGACGGGCAGCCGAATGGACGAGGTGATCTTTGAGGAATTCAAAGGCACGGGCAATATGGAGATCATTTTGAGCCGCGACATCGCGGATCGCAGGATTTATCCCGCGATTGATGTCGTCAAAAGCGGCACGCGCAAAGAGGAATTGCTCCAAGAGCCGGCGAAACTGCAAAAAGTTTGGGCGCTTCGCGCGGCGATGACCGCGATGAAAAACGAGATAGAGGCGTTGAACTTTATTTACGCCAAACTCAAAACCACCAAAGACAACGATGAATTTCTGGCGAAGATGAACGAGGCGGCGTAGCGAAATTCCGCGCGAAACCCCGCGCTGTGATCGCGGCTATTATCACCTCTTGTCTCCTTTCATCGCCAGAGTGCGATAGAGCTGATCGCCCTCTTTGGCTTTGGTTGTGATCGCGGCGCGAATTTAAGAGGCGGCGCATACGATCGCGGCTTGCTTTAAGAAGCTTTTGATTTAAGAAGCGGGCGGCGATACATATTTACGCGGCGTTGTTGATAAGGCGATCGGCGAATTGTCCGCCGCCCTCAAAAACTATGAAAACGACCAAACCGCCCTTGCCGCGACATACTTTAAGCGCGGTAATTTATACCCGCAAACTCGCGATTTTGAGAGGGCCGCCGCCGACTTTGAGCGGCTCATCAACTTAAATAGGCGCGGTGAAAACGCGAAGATCGCTTTGGAGTTCGCAAAACGCGAAGAAAATTTGAGTGAGGAAAATTCTTTAAAGCTCGCCAAATTGCGGCAATTTACAGCAACGATAAGCAACGTCTTGTATTGACGCGCGTTAAAGCGGCTGATTTCTACGAGAACGCGAACGACAAAAGAGATGTGATCGCCAATATGAAAACCCTCGTCGCCTATTTCAAAATTTAATAACTCAAACCCTACAAGAGCGGAGAAAGTATATTTAGCCATTATTTAGGGCGGTTTGTCATTTTGCCTCAAGCTTTGCGATCCGGTATTGCGGCGAGGCGATTAACACTTAAAATAATTTTTGCTATAATCCGCGCCGATTTGCCGAGATGGTGGAACTGGTAGACGCACCGGACTCAAAATCCGGCGCCGCAAGGCGTGGGGGTTCGACTCCCCCTCTCGGCACCATTTATAACTTCTCACGGAAACAAAGTTTTCGCTCCGACCAAAGCCCTCGCCTTTGCAAACCTCAAAAAACCTGCAAGTTGCGATCATATAAAATACCGCTCCAGATCGCAACAAGGACTGCAAATGAAAACTCTAATTATCGGCGCGGGCGGCGTGGGGCGCGTGGTGGCGCATAAGTGCGCGATGAACAGCGAGACTTTCGGCGAAATCACTCTGGCGAGCCGCGGCAAAGACAAGTGCGATCAGATCGCGGGCGAGATCGCGAAAACGCATAAAGTCGCGATCAAAACCGCGGCGGTCAACGCCGACAATTCGCAAGAAACCGCCGAGCTAATTCGCAAAACGGGCGCAAAAATTGTGATAAATGTCGCGTTGCCCTATCAAGACCTCGCGATTATGGACGCTTGCGCGGCGGCGGGCGCGGATTATCTGGACACCGCAAACTACGAGCATCCTGACGAGGCGAAATTTGAGTATAAATTGCAGTGGGCGAAAGACGCGCTTTTCAAAAAGGCGGGCAGAATGGCGCTTCTTGGCAGCGGCTTTGACCCAGGCGTTACAAATGTATTTTGCGCCTACGCCGCGAAACATTACTTTGACGAAATTCACACGATCGACATTTTGGATTGCAACGCGGGCGATCACGGTTACCCATTCGCCACGAATTTCAACCCCGAAATCAACTTGCGCGAGGTGAGCGCGCGCGGTCGCTATTGGGAAAACGGCGCTTGGGTTGAGACCGATCCACTCGCGATCAAGATGGTTTGGGACTACCCGGAAGTGGGCGAAAAAGATAGTTATCTTTTGTATCACGAGGAGCTTGAAAGCCTCTCGCAAAATATCAAAGGCTTGAAGCGGATTCGCTTTTTTATGACATTTTCGCAAAATTATCTGACACATATGCGCTGCCTAGAAAATGTAGGAATGCTCGGCATTAAGCCCGTAGATCACCACGGACAAAAGATCGTGCCGATTGAATTTTTGAAAACTCTCTTGCCCGATCCCGCCTCGCTTGGCGCGCGCACGAAAGGCAAGACGAATATCGGTTGCGTCTTTGACGGACTAAAAGAGGGCAAAAGCCGCAAAATTTATATCTATAACGTTTGCGATCACGAGGAGTGCTACCGCGAAGTTTTGAGCCAAGCGGTGAGCTACACTACGGGCGTGCCCGCGATGATCGGCGCGAAATTGATGCTAGAGGGCAAGTGGAAACAAGCGGGCGTGTGGAATATGGAGCGGCTCGATCCCGATCCGTTTATGGACGAGCTAAATAAACAGGGCTTGCCTTGGAAGATCGTGGAGATATGATGAAATTTCCTAGCGATCTGCCCTCGCCCGCGTATGTGATCGAGGAAGCGAAACTTATTAAAAACCTCGAAATTTTGCGCGGCGTGGAGGAGAAGAGCGGCGCGAAAATCCTGTGCGCTTTGAAGAGTTACGCGCTGTGGGAGACTTTTCCGCTGATCGCGCAATATATCTCTGGCGCGGCGGCAAGCGGACTCTACGAGGCGAGACTGGCGCGAGAGGAGATGAACAAAGAGGTCAGCACTTTTTGTCCCGCGATCACCGCTGAAAATATTGGCGAGATCGCAGAGCTTAGCGATCACTTAATTTTTAACTCGTTTTCGCAACTTGCCTCGTTTCGCGACAGAGCGATCACGGCAAACCCGCGCCTTGAAATCGCCGTGCGCGTCAATCCGCTTTACAGCGAAGTTACCCCCGCGATCTATAATCCGTGCGTGGCGGGATCAAGGCTCGGCGTGCCGCCAGAGGAGTTTAAGGAGGAGTTTTTGCCGCAACTTGACGGGTTGCACTTTCACACCCATTGCGAGCAAAATTCCGACGCTTTGGAGCGCGCGATCCCGCACTTTGAGAAGCATTTCGGGCGGTTTTTGCGCGGTAAAAAGTGGATCAATATGGGCGGCGGGCATCATATTACGCGCGAGGACTACGACATCGCGAAGTTAATTGATATTGTCAAGAAATTCAGCGACAAACACGGCGTCCAAGTTTATTTGGAGCCCGGAGAGGCGATCGCCTGGCAGACGGGATACCTGCGATCGCGCGTGGTGGATATTGTGCGAAACGAGATGACGATCGCGATTTTAGACGCCTCCGCCGCCGCGCATATGCCCGATTGCCTTGAGATGCCTTACCGTCCCGATGTGCAAAACGCCGCCGAGTGGGACAAAAAGGCGCATAATTACCGCTTGGGCGGACCGACTTGCCTCGCGGGAGATGTCGTGGGCGATTATAGTTTTAGCGCGCCGCTCGCGATCGGAGACGATGTGATTTTTGAGGATATGATCCACTATACAATGGTGAAAAATAATATGTTTAACGGCGCGCCTTTACCCGCGATCGTAAAATACACAAAAAACGGCGAATATAAAGTAATTCGCGAATTTAATTTCAACGATTATAGAAATCGTTTATCATAGGAGAAAAAATGGAAAACAATAACGATCTGATAAAGGAGTTAAATAATATGAAAAGTTTGCTCATTGAGCTTGAAAAATCGCTTATTTCAATGGGTGAAGAAGGCGATAAACTTTTGGATATTTTAAGCAGCGATTCCCGATCGTTAATAAGCGACACCGAAAACTTTCAAAAAAAAGTCGCAAATATATTAAAAGAGATAGAAAATGGGAATTGAGATTAAAAATTTTAATTCCTCAAAAGAGACGATGAAATTTTTAGAATCTTTGGCGCTTTCCGATGCGGATTTTATATTTCGCGGGCAACCAAATCCTAATGTGAAAATTTCTACATCTTTGCATAGAGTAGCGGGCGTGCAAACGAATGAAGAAATTAAAGATTTATTACGCCGTTTTGAGACGGCTTTGGCAAAGATTGGAATTTTCCCTTTTGAACGCGCCAGCAGACTTGATTGGCTTGAATATGCCCGTCATTGCGGAGTCCCTTTGCCTGTGATAGATTTCACATATTCGCCGTATGTAGCGCTATTTTTTGCTTTTAACCAAATGGATTCTAAAGCCTCAAGCGCTGATAGTTTGGATAACTTTGTAAGCGTGTTGGCGTTAAATACAAAATCACTTGCGAAAGCGTGGATGAAATCCGCGAATTTAGAGTTTAATGATAATTCCTATCAGCAATTTAAAAACGCGCAGGAAAATCAATTTGAGGGCGGTTTCAAAGCGGACATTTTGCAACTTATTCCATTTCCGGGTAAAAAAAACAAAAGAATGATGCGCCAAATGGGTTTATTATTATACGATACGCTTGATTATAAATCGCTTGGGTTTTTGGATATGGAGGACTTTTTAGAAAAGAGCGATGACGACGGTGAAAATTCCACTTTAATCAAGATGAATATCCACAAACAATGCGCGCATAGCGTATTTGAAAGGCTGGAGTTAATGAATATCACTGGAAGCCAATTATTTTTAGACGAGCACGGCGCGGCTATGGACGTAATAAATTCATATTTTTACCGATCACGGATACATTTTAGAGATTTGGATAATAGATAATGGCAAATTTGGACGAAAACATTAAAAATCATAAGCGGATTTTTGGGACGATCATCTTTTTGATCGTATTTTTCGCAATCCTTTTCGCGGTTTATAACAAGGGCTTGAAAAACCCCGTTAAAGAGCCTGAAAAATTTGAAGTTCCGAAAGTTTTGGAGAGCGCGTTTTCGCGCTGGCATAAAGGCGAATCGGACGAGCTTTTCGCCACATTTAAGCTCGTAAATCACACGGAGCAAAACATTGAAAAAATTACGATCGGCTGCGTATCATTTATGGTGAATGGCAAAGAGCTACAAAACTACCAAAGAAGCGTGAATGTTTTCATTTATCCGAGCGAGGCGCGCGTCTTAAACCGCGTTTATATGGGCGTCTTAGACGAGCTGGCGCAAAGGGTGAATTGCCGCGTGGAGAGTTGGGAGTAACTTTAAGTATACGCTTTTAAAGGAGCTTTATCGCTTTGCTTGAAGCGCGTATATCGCGATTGACGCGCTACATTAAAATTTTCAAGAAACCTATAATTTAGTAATTGCGGGCGCGAGGGTTTCCAATATGAACGCTTTGCGTTTTGTATGGGCTTGACCCATAATCTCTAAATAACGTATTGCAGTTTTCTTTCGCGCTTTGCAATTCTCTGCTCGCGGCAATAAGGAAATTACTGGTCGCAAGCCGCGATAACTAACACGCGAAGCACCTCGAGTTCTCTATTCCAATCTTTTAACTCGGCTTCGGTAAAAGGTCTTTTTTCGCCGTTTGTTTTGTGGCAAATACCGCTTATTGCCTTATTATTTTTGTATGTAACTATGGCGAGAATTTTGCCATTTATCCCGAATGTGTTCGTTTCACCCTCTTGCGCGCCGTTTTTCCACGTACTCTCTTGCTCTAACTCGCCGTCCTTGTAATAACGTTTTGCAATTCCATCCTTAACGCCGTTTTTGAATGGTATTTCTTCTTCAAGTTTGCCGCTCTCGTAGAAACCTTTCCCAACCCCTTCGGCTTTGTCGTCTTTGAATGGTGTTTCCCGTTTAAGTTTACCGCTCTCATAAAAAGACTTCGCAATCCCTTCGCGTTTACCGTTTTCGAATGGTATTTCTTCTTTAAGTTTGCCGCTCTCATAGAAATACTTCTCGATCCCTTCAGCCTTGTCGTTTGTGTATGGTATGATGTATTTTAGTGCGCCGCCCTCATAGTAGCCGCGATTCTCGCTTGCATTGACTCCCTTTGGCGCGGATTCGACCATTAATGCGCCCGATTTGTAATATGCCCTATACCTATCAATGTTTGCCTCGCCATCAACGCAGAAGAATCCGTACGTCACCCCATCTTTCCAGAATCGTATCTCCGCTTTGCCTGAGAGCAAATTGCCGCGCATATCCACGCACTTACCATTCTCAAGACGCGCCGTTCCATCCCTGACATAAATTTTATAATCCACGTTTGCGCATTGACACATAGCCGTCAGCAAAATAGCGATCAAAACCTTTTTCATCTTGTCTCCTTTTTTATTACTGAAAAATCGCGCAAAATTTAGCGAAATTTGCTTAAAGCGGCATTTAAGAGCTACGAAGCCCAAATGAAACCTATAAATCCCATTGCGCTCGCGGTAGCGAGTGGCGCAGTAGGGACGCAAAGCGTCCGTTACTGCGTAGGCGCAACGGGCGCAAATTGCCCAGCAATGCTGAACGGCAATTTGCGAGGTTTCCAAAGGCAAAGCCTTTGTCGCAAGCGGGAGCTTTGCTCCCGCGAGAAGTTAAATAAGGTGATCGCGCAACTCAATCGCAAGTTACAGAGAGATCGTTATTCCAATTGTCTAACTCGGCTTCGGTAAAAGGTCTTTTTTCGCCGTTTGTTTTGTGGCAAATACCGCTTATTGCCTTATTATTTTTGTATGTAAATACGCCGAAAATTTTACTGTTTTTCCTGAAAGCTTTTGTTTTGCCCTCTACTACGCCATTCTTCCACGCGAGCTCTTGTTTTAAGTTGCCGTCCTCGTAATAAAATTTGCCAATCCCGTTCTCAATGCCGTTTTTGTATGGTATTTCCTCTTTAAGTTTGCCGCTATCGTAAAAAACTTTCGCGACCCCTTCGAGCTTACCGTTTTTCTGCGGCATAATATATTGGAACGCGCCATCCTCATAATAAATTTTGGTAATCCCGTCCCCGACGCCATTTTTGAATGGCGCTTCTGATTTAAGTTTGCCGCTCTCGTAATAACGTTTTGAAATCCCGTCCTTGACGCCGTTTTTAAATGGCGTCTCTTGTTCAAGATTGCCGTTCTCGTAAAAAGCTTTCGCGACCCCTTCGAGTTTGTCGTTTTTAGATGACTTGACGTATTGCAACGCGCCGCTCTCATAGTAGCCGCGATCCTCGTTTGCGTTGCTCTCTATCTTTAAGCCGCCCGATTCGTAATATAGCCTAACCGACACAATCTTCCCGCCCTTTTGCTCCATTTCTGCACTTAACGCGCCCGATTTGTAATATCCCCTAGAAACGCCGTTTTTCTCGCCGTCAATGCAGAGCGTTCCGAACGTTCCGCCGTCTTTGAGCGGTTTTTGCAACTCCGCTTTACCAGAGAGCAAATTGCCGCGCATATCCACGCACTTGTCCTTGTCGTCAATACGCGCCGTTTCGCCCTCAACATAAACTTTGTAATCTGAGTCCGCGCTTTGGCACATAGCCGTCAGCAAAATAGCGATCAAAACCTTTTTTATCTGTTTCCTTTCATATTGTTGAAAATCGCGAGAAATTTAGCAAAATTCGCTTAAAAGCTTTTTGTCGCGCTTCGCGTTTTAGAGGGCAATCGCGCAATCGCGATCGTTGTGTAAACGAGAAGTCAAATGTCGTTAAATTTTCCTTAAAAAGCTAAAACTCAAAACCCTTGCAATTGATGAAGTTTCGCGTATTCGCCGCCCTTCGCCAAAAGCTCTTCGTGCGTGCCGCGCTCTACAATCTCGCCGCCGTCAAGGACGCAAATCATATCCGCCCCCACGATCGTAGAGAGGCGGTGCGCGATAACGATCGTGGTGCGATCTTTCATCAGCTCCGCCAGAGCCGCTTGCACGGCGCGTTCGCTTTCAGTATCAAGGGCACTCGTGGCTTCGTCCAGTAGCAAAATAGGCGCGTCTTTTAGGATCGCGCGCGCGATAGAAACTCTCTGGCGTTGCCCGCCGCTGAGCATTACGCCGCGCTCGCCGACAATCGTCTGATAGCCCTCGGCGGTCGCCAAAATAAATTCGTGCGCGGCGGCGGCTTTGGCGGCGGCTTCTATTTCGCTTTGCGTTGGCGGCTCGCGATCGGACAAATCGCCTCTGCCGCAAGCGATATTCGCCGCGATCGTATCGTCAAACAATATCACTTCTTGGCTCACGAACGCGATGTTTTCGCGTAAACTTTCTTGTGTGAAATCGCGAATATCTTCGCCGTCTATTTTAATAACGCCTGCGTTAGGATCGTAAAAGCGCGGCACAAGGCTCATCAGCGTAGATTTTCCCCCGCCGCTTTTGCCCACTAAAGCTACCGTTTTTCCAGCGGGAATCAACAAATTGATATTACTCAAAGCGCGTTTGGTTTCGTTATATTCAAAAAATACGTTTTCAAAGGTAATTTCACCTTTGATATTTCGCATTCTTTTCGCGTTTTCTTTATCTTTTATTTCGGACTTTGTGTCAATAATATCATATACCCTGTGAGCGTGAATCATCGCTTGTTTTAACTGCGCTCTAAAGTGTAAAAGTGATTTAAGCGGTCTATACATAGCCACCCACGCGCCTAAAAATGCTACAAAGTCGCCTGTAGTCAACTGATTCTGCGAAATTTCATAGCCGCCGACTATGATTATGATCGCCAAAATTAACCCTGTGAGCATATCAACCATCGGCGTTACAATCGACATATTTTTAACTTGTTTATTAGACAACTCAAACAACTTGTCGAATGTCTCCTTAATGAAACGCGCCTCTTTCCTTTCTATATTGTATGATTTAATCAGTTTAATACTTTGTAGGCTTTCGGAAATTTTCGCGAATAACTTCGCGCCCTCTCCCGCAGATTCTCTTGCTATTTCTTTCACTCTCTTCTCGATCCTTCTCATAGCAAGCGCGCCGAGCGGAACAAAAATCAATATAACGATCACAAGTTTCCACGAAAAATAGACAATCAAAGTAAACATAGCTATACAAGTAACCAAATCTTTAAAAACGCTTGTAATAAAACTAATCGCGATCTGCGAGATCGCGCCGCAATCGCCCATAATTCTCGATAGCATCTGTCCGCTGGAATTTTTGGCAAAAAACTTCAAATCCAACGTTAAAAGGTGCGAAAAAACGCGAAACTGGATCGCCTGAATCGTCTTGCGCGTAACGTGGTTCAAAACAAGCGAATAAAAAAAGGCAAACCAGCCCTTAAAAAAATAAATAATCACAATTTGTATGCACAAAACTACCAAAATATCGTGATTCGAAGCCACAAAGCCCTCGTCAAATACGGGCTTCAAAAGCGAAACCGAATAAGCCTCAAGTCCCGCCGCGATCGCAGTGAGTGCCATTGCGCCAAGCAACGCCGTAAAGTATTTTTTTGTGTGATCGCGCCAAATGCGCTTAATTAACGCGCGATCTTTTTGCGTATCGTTCGCGTCGTTTGTCTCGTTCGATTTGTTCACCGTACCCATAAAACCTCACTCATCAGAGAGTCCGTTCGCCATTATTTCCGCCCGCGCGATCGTCTCTTTCGCGCCGAGCGCGATTAACTTCTCGGCTAACGCTTCGCCAAGTTCGTTCGCCATAGAGACGCCGCCGCGCACTTCCGCGCTCAAAATGTTTTTGCCGTTTGGCAGACCCACGACGCCTCTGGCGTAGATCGTCCCGCCCGTAAAAACCTCCGCGCTCACGCCAATCGGCGCTTGACAGCCGCCTTGCAACCGCTCCACAAAACGGCGTTCAATTTTGCTCTCAATATCGGCGATCTCGTCAAAAAGCGGCGAGAGCATAGCAAGCAAATTATCTTCGCCGCTAGAACACTCCACCGCCAAAATACCCTGCCCCATCGCGGGTACAATAATGTCGGTTTCAAATGGCGCGACATACTTCGCCTCGCGCATCATATTGAGGCGCTCAAGTCCAGCGTAAGCTAATATGATCGCGTCAAACAAGCCGTTTTTAAGCTTTTCAAAGCGGCTTTGCAAATTACCGCGCAAATTTTTGATAATCAGATCGGGGCGAATCGCAAGAAGTTGCATTCGGCGGCGCAAGCTCGTAGTGCCCACCACCGCGCCGCGCGGCAGACTATCAAGCCCCGAATATTTATCGCTAACTAGCGCGTCTCTGCGATCGGCGCGCGCCGTAACACCCGCCAAAATCAAGCCGCTAGGCAGTTCAACAGGCACGTCTTTTAGGCTATGCACCGCAATATGCGCCTCGCCGCGCAAGATCGCATCCTCTAGCTCTTTAGTGAAAAGCCCTTTGCCGCCGATCTTGGCAAGCGGCGTATCCAAAATAATATCGCCTTGAGTTTTGAATACCTTGATCTCGGTTTCAAGCCCCTCGTGCGCCGCCATAAGGCGCGACGCGATGTGCTCGGACTGCCACAAAGCGAGGCGGCTACCGCGCGAGGCGATTATGATTTTGCTCATTTTTGACCCAAACGCGAAAGAATCTTCTCCATTTCAGCGCGACTCGGATCGTATTTGCCGTTAATAAACACGCTCGGCGTGGAATTTACCGCGATCTCGCGCGACGCTTTATCGTCAAAGTCAAAGTGTTCTTTCACCATTGGATCGTCCAGATCGGACATTTTGAGGCTCTTGTCGAAAGCGTTGTTGAAAATTTTCAACGCCTCCTCGTCGTCGCCCGTTCGCGCCGCAAAATTTTGTAAGTAAATGTTTCTTTCGGCATCTTTATCGCCCGCCAAAGCGCTTGCGATCACAGCTTTCATCAGAGTCGGCGAAACCGCGTGAGTCGGCAAATTGTAGTAATAGATCGCGATCTCTTTCGGGTTCGCGTCGGCGGCTTTGATTAGGCGCGGCAAAGTCGCGCGGCATCCGGGACACAGAGGATCGCTGAAAACAATGATTTTATATTTTGCCTTCGCGTCGCCCGCGATCAAATGATCGGCGCGATAGTGATCGGGGGTGATGTCGCCTTTGATCGCGTCTTTAAGCGGCGATGCGTCCGCGAGATAAAAAATTTCTTTCACGATCACGCCGCCGCTCGCAAACCAAACATCGCTTGACGAGACTTGGCGCGTTTTGTTATCCGCGCTTTTGACGGTAAGGTCTAATTCCATAAATACAGCCTCAAAGTTTACGGGGTTTTGCAATTTGACGCGCTTGGCGACTTTTACAGAATTAAGGGTAACGCTAGGATTGCCCGCGAGAGTTTTCCGCGCCTCCGCCTCAAACTCCTTATCGCCCGCGCGTTTTGCGCCCGTGTCCTCAATAGACGCGGCAAAAAACGCGGTTTTGCCGTTGCCCGTTACATACAAAGTGTTTTTTTGGCTGATGGTTTTCATCTGCCCTTTGGGCGCGGCGGTGATCGTAAATTCCACCTTTTCCCAGCCCGCGAGATTCTTAACGGCCACGCGGCTATCCACCGTCATACGATCAAAAGTGAAGTTCGGGTTGCGCTCAAAACTTCTTTTGACAAAGTCTCGCAACTCTTTATCGCTCGCCGCTTGCAAATTCGCCGCCAAAGCAAGTAGCAAAGTTACGGCAATTTTCAGAAATTTCATCTTCTCCCTCCGTTTTAGAAATAGCGTGATTAGGCGATTATACTACTTACGCGCTTTAATGGGAGGCTTATATGTTAAATTCATTGACCCTGAAAGCGAGCGAAACGAAGATTCCTGCGATCGTAGCGAAGCGGTTGCAGCATAACCTACAAAGACGCCATAGACGAAACGGTAGGCAAAAGATTAAGTATGTTGGGATACTTATGCTGGTTAATACCAGTATTGGCGTTTGGATTAGCGAAAGGCAGTGAAATGGCGTTTGCCAATATGTTCTCTAGCGTAGGACACGCTTTCAGCGGAGCGGCTGGAGCGGCTTCAGGAGCGGCAAGCGAT
>JAITUT010000016.1 GCA_031286325.1 Helicobacteraceae bacterium | reverse complement strand
ATCTCTACCGCGATGGGTCAGGTAGATAGTATTACCCAGCAGAACGCCGCGACAAGCGAGCAATCTGCCGCCGCCGCCGAAGAGATGAGCGCGCAAGCTAACGCTATGATGGAAAGCGTAGCGGAGTTAGGTAAGATTGTGGGGCTCAGCCTTGGCGCAAGCGGAGGAAGCAACCCAGCGCCAACTCAAAAGATAAAAGCTCCTCCAGCCAAAGCGTTACCGCGTAAACCTTTACACGATCCTCACGCAAAACCTATCGCGAGAGAGTCGCGCGCGGCTCCCAAAGCGACTCCCGTTAGAGCCTCTTCCAAAAAAGAGGAGGAGGTATTCCCTCTTGACGAACGGGATATGAAAGAGTTCTAGGAGCGAACTCTTAGATCGGTAAAGTTGATTGCTTAAAAGTATTAGCGGTTTAAGAGGAAACTCTTAAACCGCGCCGATCTTGGTTGTTGATCTTGTTCGCCGATCTTGCTCATTTAACTTCTCGCGGGAGCTTAGAGCTCCCGCCGCGATCAAGCTCATCGTTTCGGAAAAGAAAGTCTCTAAAAATCATAAATTTTTGGGGCGGAGGCGATTGCCCTTTGGATCGCTAAATTACTTCTGGATCGCTAATTACTTCTCACAGAAACAAAGTTTCTTTTGCGAGCAAAAACTTTTAGTCTTTGGAAATTCCCGAACTTTACCATTGCTTTTGCGCCGTTTCAGAAGCGATCGCGATCTTACCGCTTTTAGCGGCGCGGTAAAAGTCGCAAATTTCGCCCGCCGCGCTATTCGCGCCCCCGCTCAACTTCTTTAGAAACTCCCTAATGCCAACCGCTTTCGCTTTTGGCAAGGCGATCCGCGATCGCCGCGCCCCGCGATCGCGGATCGCCGCAACGACGCCCGTTTTCGTAATTGCGGCGAAACGAAGCGCGGAAATTGTTGCTAAAATACGCGCTTATTTAATTTCGGAGCGCGTTATGATCTTTCCTTTTACGGACGAAGAGCTGTTTCCTGCGGTTTCGCGCGTGTTAGAGAGCGTGCGCGGCGCCCTGCAAAACGACGGCGGCGACATTGAACTTTTGCGCGTGCGCGGCAAAGAGGTTTTCGTGCGCTTAAAGGGCGCTTGCGTAGGTTGCAACGCCAGCAGCAGCACATTAAAATGGATCGTGGAAAAGGCGATCAAAACCCATATTCACCCCGAAATGATCGTAATAGACGAAACGCAATGAATATAAAAGAGGCGATTTAAGAAGCGATCTTCGCTCGCTCGCTAAATTAAAATTTTCGCGATCTATCCGCGCAATAGAAATTTAATCGGCGGCGGCAAAATCGCCCGCGATTAGAGGGCGTCGAGTTTAGCGCGAAAGCGGAGGGCGGCGAGTATATTTTGCTTGCGGATAATTCAATTCTTTCAACGCGGCTTATGATGAATACGCCAAGATCGCGAAAGATTTGGGCAAATTTTTTGAACTTTTGTTAAACATATCAAATTGAACGGATTGCCGCATTGCGAACATTTATTGAAGCGATGAATTTTTAGCCGCGAAAACAGATGAAATAAAACGACCTTTGCGCAAAATTTCGCGCGCGATTTTGAGTGTTATTACGTCGTGCGCGCGCCTATATCGATCGCGCGAGTTCTGAAAGCAACAATTCGCGATGATAAAGTAAAACTTTTGAAAGATTTCGCCGTCGCCCATACGCGAGATCAAAATATACCCGCGCCTACGCCCGTCAAAACCTATTTAAGCCGCGCTTTATTAACTGGGCAAATAATCACGTAAAAATCGCCGTCAAATCACAAAAGCTTCACTTTTTGGCGCGATAATTTCCCGATTTTTTGGCAAGCCGCGTTTAGCTAAAATGCGCAGTTTACTTTTACTAAAAAAGGATATGTATGCGAAAAAGAGTTATAAGTTTTGCGCCTCTGTTTGCGACTTTGATCCTGATCGCGCCTTTTCTCTCGTCTTGCGACAAAAGCAACGCGGACGAGAAAAAACAAGGCGCGCAGGCTACAGCCGCTATGCAAGCGATGCCCGTGGGCGTTTTCACGGCGCAAGAAGCCGATGTGGAGGTTTCGCTCGAATATCCCGCGCGCGCGATCTCGTCTGGTTTCGTTGAAGTCCGCGCCAAAGTGGGCGGCGCATTAATGTCGCGAAAATACAACGAGGGCGAACAAGTTAAAAAAGACGCGGTTTTGTTTGTAATTGACCCCGCTAAATACAAAGCGGCGCACGATATGGCAAAGGCGCAATTTGATCAAGCAAATCGCGAGTATCAGCGCGCCAAAAAACTCTTTTCGCAAAAGGCGATCAGCGAGCGCGATCGCGACTCCGCGCTGGCGGCTTATGAGAGCAGCAGGGCAAGCCTCGCGAACGCCTCGCTTGATCTTGACTATACGCAAGTTAAAGCGCCTATTGACGGCTTCGCGGGTTTGGCGGCGATGGATACTGGCAACTTAATCAGCGCGGGCGCTTTGCTCACCACGATCACAAAGACCGATCCGATCTACGCGGAATTTGCTTTCAGCGACTTTGAGTCGCTCAAAACAGGCTATGAGGTGCAGGGCGACTGGAAAAATTACTCGTCAATCAAAGTGAGCGTGAGGAGCGAGAGCGGCGCGGATTACCCGAACAAAGGCAAGTTGGACTTCATTGATTCGTCAATTGACATCAACACGGGCAGCGTCAAAGCGCGCGCCGTTTTGCCGAACCCTATGAACCAACTTACGCCCGGTCAATTTGTGCGCGTGGTTTTGACAGGCATTACTAAAAAAGGCGCGGTGAAAGTGCCCTCGCAAGGCGTAATGCAAGGCAACAGCGGTCCGTTTGTTTATCTCGTTAAAGAGGGCAAAGCGATGATCCAGCCTGTTAAGATCGCCAGCGAGAGCACGGATTCGTTTGTGATTAGCTCTGGGCTCAAAAGCGGCGATCAGGTGATAATGACAAATCTCACCAAATTGCGGCCGGGGGCTCCAGTGCAAGTTATGCAAATGCCGCCGGCGGGCGCGATTCCTCCTGCTGGAGCTCCAGCGGGCGCGGCGAATCCGTTTGGAGCTCCAGCGGCGGGCGCGGCGACTGGGGCAAACGGCGGCGGAGCTACCGCGCAAGGGGGCTCTACGCAAGGGGGCAAACCGCAAGTGGGCGGTAAGCAGTAAAACAAAACGGTTTCGTCATATTCTAGACGCCTAGCGCAACAAACCGCGCTCGCGAAAGCAAACTCCCGTCATTGTCAGATCGCGATCGGTTTTGGAAGCTTCCTTAGCTATGTCGCGAACTGGGCGTTAAGCCGCAATGACGGGAAGCTCGGCGATCGCAAAGTTAGGTCGTAACTCGCGATTATGAAAAATAACATACGCTTGTCAAAAAAACGACGGCGATTTTATGGGTATCCAAAGGGTTCTCCCTTTGATCTAATCGCCAATTAAAGTTGGCGCGAAAAGTTAAAATTGGCGAACGGCGGCTTACCGCCGTAAAAAGGATCAAAATGTTTAGCAAGTTTTTTATAGAACGCCCGATCGCCGCAACCGTTATGGCGCTCATCGTGATCTTATGCGGCGTGATCTCAATTAGATCGTTGCCGCTTGAAGAATACCCCGATGTGCTTCCCGCGGAAGTTATGGTGAGGACAAGTTATCCGGGCGCGTCGGCGGAGACGGCGGCGCAGACGGTCGCGACTCCTCTTGAACAGGCGATCAACGGCGTGGAAAATATGATCTACATCGCCTCTTCCTCCTCGGCGAGCGGCGAAGTAGGGATTTCCGTATATTTCGAGACTGGCACCGATCCCGCGAAAGCGCAGATTGACGTAAATAACCGCGTCCAAAGCGCGATCCCGCGTATGCCCGACGAGGTGCAGCAGCAAGGCGTAACTGTCTATGCGCGCACAAGCACGATTTTGGAAATTATAGCGATGCGCGGCGACCCCGCGCGTTATGACGCGGTGTATGTCTCTAACTACGCATCCTTAAACCTCGTAGACGAGATCAAGCGCATTAAAGGCGTGGGAGACGCGATCGTAATGGGCGGCAAAGAGTACGCTATGCGTATTTGGCTGCGCCCCGACCGCCTCGCCAAATTAAACCTTACGCCGAACGATGTGATAATGGCGATCCGCGAGCAAAACGCGCAATACGCGCCGGGTTCGATCGGGCAAGAGCCTATGGGCGATAAACAAACGATGTTCACCTACACGATCGCCGCGCAAGGGCGTTTGACCGACCCCGAAGGTTTCGGCAACATTATTATCCGCGCCAATCCTGACGGAACTTTCCTGCGCGTGAAAGATGTCGCCACCGTTGAGCTGGGCGCGCAAAATTATAGTTTTGTCGCCAAGCAAGACAAATTGCCCGCCGCCGCTATGATGGTCTTTTTGCAAACAGGCGCGAACGCCCTTGAGGTCGCGGATAGGGTGAACGCGGCTATGGAAGAAATGTCGCAACGTTTCCCAGAGGGCGTTACCTACGAAGTTACCTACGACACTACAAAATTCGTGCGCGTCTCAATCCAAGAAGTTGTGAAAACTTTCATTGAGGCGATCGCCCTCGTGAGCCTTGTGATTTTCTTTTTCTTGCAGAATATCCGCGCCACGATTATCCCGATCCTCGCGGTGCCTGTTTCTATTATCGGCGCGTTCGCGGGGCTATATTTGCTGGGCTTTTCAATTAACTTATTAACGCTATTTGGGCTTGTGCTCGCGATCGGGGTCGTGGTGGACGACGCGATTATCGTGATCGAAAATGTGGAAAGGATTTTGCGCGAACAGCCGCAACTAAGCGTCCGCCAAGCTACGATCCTAGCAATGACGCAGGTTACTTCGCCCGTGATCGCGATCGTGCTTGTTTTGTGCGCCGTCTTTATCCCCGTGATGTTAATGCCCGGATTTACAGGCGAAATGTATCGGCAATTCGCCGCCACGCTTGTAATCAGCGTGATCCTTTCGGGTATGGTCGCTCTGACTTTAACGCCCGCGCTCTGCGGCGTCTTTTTGCGCAAGCACAATCCCAATCCGATCGCGCCCTTGCGCTTTTTCAACGAATGGTTTATGTGGACTACTGAAAATTTCGCGAAAGGCGTGCGCCAAACGGTGCGCTTTGGAGTACTGTTCGTGCTGGTCTTTATCGCTCTTATGTGCGTTACTTATTATCTATTCAAAATCACGCCGACTACGCTTGTGCCGAACGAGGACAAAGGCGCGGTGATGTTTATCGCGATGTTGCCGCCAGCCGCCTCTCTAAACCGCACGGTCGCCGTTACCGATTGGGTCGCCGATCAACTCGCCGATAATCCCGCGATCAATCACATTACCGCGCTCAGCGGCTACGATATGATGGCGGGCGCGTTAAAGCCCAGCAGCGCGGCGGGATTTATCCAGCTCAAAGATTGGTCGGAACGTACGGAAGCGCACCTCTCGTCATTTGCGATCGCGGGGCAGCTTATGGGCAAATTTATGATGAACCCTGACGCGCTGATTTTTGCTATGTCGCCGCCTACGATTATGGGTTTGTCTCTGGGCGGCGGCTTTGATATGCACGTGCAGGATAGGACGGGCGGCTCTATCGCCGATCTCGCAAAAAACATTAACGCGCTTGTGCAGAAGGCAAACCAGCACCCGAAGCTCACCCAAGTTCGCGCGACTTTGAACGCCGAAACGCCGCAATATCACGTCGTGCTGGATCGCGACAAAGCGAAGTTGCTAGGCATTTCAATGAACGATCTCTTCGCGGCGATGCAAGCTACTTTCGGCAGTTATTATGTGAACGACTTTAATATGTTCAGCCGCGCATACCGCGTAATGGTTCAGGCGCACGGCGACTTCCGCCAGACCACAGAGAACCTTGACGATATTTTCGTGCGCACTAACAAAGGCGAAATGGTGCCGTTAAGCGCGATCGTGAAGTTAGAGCGCGCCGTAGGACCCGATGTCGTCCAACGTTTTAACTTGTTTAACAGCGTGAATATCACTGGCGATCCCAAGCCGGGCATTAGCAGCGGCGAGGCTATCAAAGCGATTGAAGAGGTCGCGGCGGAAGTTTTGCCGCAGGATTACACTTTGGCGTGGTCGGGCAGCAGCTATCAGGAAAAGACAATGGAAGGCACGGGTATGACGGCGTTTATCTTCGGCGTCGCGCTCGTATTCTTAATCCTCGCGGCGTTATATGAACGTTGGCTAATGCCGCTTGCCGTTGTCGCGGCGGTGCCGTTCGCCGTATTCGGCGCTATCACGGCGACGCATTTCAGAGGTCTTGAAAACGAGCTTTACTTCCAGATCGGTCTTGTCGTTTTGATCGCGCTCGCCGCGAAAAACGCGATCTTGATCGTGGAATTCGCGATGCTTAAACACGAAGGCGGCTTGGGCAAGATCGAATCCGCGATTGAAGCCGCCAGAATGCGTTTCCGCCCGATCATTATGACATCGCTCGCGTTTATGCTGGGCGTTTCGCCGCTCGCGATGAGCCAGGGCGCGGGCGAGGCGGCGCGGCACGCGATCGGCACGGGCGTTATCGGCGGTATGCTAGCGGCGACATTCATCGCGATCTTCTATATCCCGCTCTTTTATGTGCATATGGCGACCGTCGGCGACTTTTTCGCGAAATTATTTGGAAAGGGCAAAAATGTATAAGTTATTAAGTTTAGCCCTGATTTTAGCTCTGCTCGCGGGTTGCTCTTTGGCTCCCAGCTACGAAACGCCGCAACTTTCTCTGCCCAAAACGGACGAAAATTCTACGGCGAATATTGATCGCGAGTGGTTTTACGGCTTTGGCGATCGCAACTTGAATATGGTTGTAGACGAGGCGCTTAACAACAACTTTGACTTACAAATCGCAAGCAGTAACGTCGCGGCGGCGCGGGCGGCTTTGGGTTTGGCGCGCGCGCAACAATTTCCGAGCGTTAACGCTGGGGGCAAACGCGAGCGCGTATTCGTGAAAAACCCGGCGGACGACTCCAAATTCATAATGACGGACTCGTATTCGGTGAGCGGGATCGTCTCTTACGAATTAGACCTTTGGGCGAAGTATTGGGATTCTGCGCGATCGGCAAGTTCAAGGCTAATGGCTATGGAGGCGGCGCGCGAGGCGGCGCGTCTCTCGGTAACCGCCGGCGCGATCGAGGCGTATTTCGCGCTCATAATGTCTGAGTTAAACTACAAAAATCTATCGGCGATGCTGGAAAACAAAGAAGAAAGTTTCAAGTTGCGAAAAAAACAAGCGAGCGTCGGCGCGGTAAGCGATCTCGTAATGAGCCAGCTTTCAGCGAACCTAAACGGCACGCGCGCGCAACTTTTGGAGGCTGACAGATCGCGCAACGCCACTAGAAACGCGCTCGCGGTTTTGCTGGGGCGCAGTCCGCAGGAGATCATTGAGGGCAACGTGCCTTTAAGCGACGAATTTCCGCGCGAGACTTTGCCCGCGATCTCGCTCCCAAGCGATCTGCTTTTGCGAAGACCCGACATTATCGCGGCGGAGGAGCAACTGAAAGCCGCGAATTACTCTATCGGCGCGGCGCGCGCGCAATATCTGCCCTCAATTACGCTAACTGGCGTGGGCGGCTTTGCCAGCTCGCAACTTTCCAACCTCTTCAAAACTCAGTCGCAAATGGGCGTTGGCACGGCGGAAGTCGGAGTCCCGCTCTTAAATTTCGGGCGCATTTCTTCGCAAGTTGACGCCGCGCGCGCCGCGAAAGAGGGCGCTATTTGGGAATACCGCAAAGCGGTAAGCAAAGCTTTCGGCGAGGTGAATGACGCTCTGATAAGACGCGAGCTAGCGGCTGTTAAAATTACCGAACTCATTGAGCAGGAAAAGTCGCTGCAAACCGCGCTTGATCTCACGAAACGCCAGCTTAACGAGGGTTACGTGGATGCGATCGCCGTTATGGACGCCGAAACCGACTTGATGAACGCGCAAATGGCGCTGAACGCGGGGCTTTTGGAGAATGTCGCGGCGCAAGTGGAACTCTACAAATCTTTGGGCGGCGGCTACGTTTTCGGCGAGGAGCCGAAGGAAAAAGACGAAAACGAGGAGCGATAATGCTGGATTTTATCTTTGACGCCGCGAAGCGCGAGCACAAGTTGCTCATCACGCAAATTTCGGCGTTCGGGTGTTTTTTGGCGCTGATTTTAGTGGTGGGCGCGATCGTGTATAGCAAGACGACTGTCCACGAACGCGAAAACGCCGTTGATGTCAAGCGCAACATCAGCGATAGTTTCCAAGAATTGCAGCGCGGCAGGCAGTAAGTTGCGGGGCGCTCTGGGATCGGATTTGATCTCCGCTTTACGATCTGCTTCGCGCGAAGATTCGCGATCTGATTTGCCGGATGGCTTACAGGGCTTTCAAGCGGCGCGGCGCGAGGATTCAATTTCGCGCGTTTCGGCGGCGATCGCGCGGATCGCGGCTAGAGGCGAAGCGGTAAATTTCACAAATGTCGCGAACGAAAGCGGCGTTTCGCGCAAATCCTTGCACAAAGTCGCCGAACTCAAATCGCTTGTTTTAGCCTCCAAACCCGCCGAAGCTTTTGCGAGCCCTACCGTGAGCGCAGTGAAAACCCCCGCCGACGATCGCGATCTGGAATCGCTTTTAATTAAAATTTACGATCGCATTGAAAAACTCGGAATATAAATGTCGGTAATTTTGCTCTCTCGCGGCGCTTTGCGGCACAACTTGAATTTAATCCGCGAGGCGGCGGGCGGCGCGGATAGCTTTGACGCGCCTCGGATCGCGGCGGTTTTGAAAGATAACGCCTACGGACACGGCTTGCGCGAAATGGCTTCGCTCTGCGCCGAAAACGACGTGAGGTTCGCGATCGTGCGATTTTTGAGCGAGGCGGAAACGATCGCGGAATTTTTTGACGAAATTCTAATTTTGGCTGAAAATCCGAATAATTTTTCGCGTTTTCGTGAAAATTTTTCGTTCGCGATCAACGACTTTTCAGCGATCGCCGCATTGCCGCGCGGCGCGAAAATCCATCTGAAAATCGACAGCGGAATGCACAGAAACGGCGTCGCGATCGCTAATCTGGATCGCGTGATCGCGGACGTCGCGGATCGCGGCGCGATTTTGCGCGGAGTATTTTCGCACCTGCGATCGGCTGATGTTTTATCCGCCGAATTATTCTGGCAGGAGAAAAATTTTGAAGCCGCGCGCGAACTAGTTTTACGAAATTGCGCCGATCGCGGCATTGACCGCCCGCTCTTTCACCTGCACGCCAGCGCGGGAATTTTCCGAAGCGATCGCGTTGCGAAATATGATTTAATCAGACCTGGAATCGCGATCTATGGCTACGCGGACTTGCAATTTCCGTTTTTTAAACCCCCGTTAAAGCCCGTTTTGTCGCTTTGGGCGGATCGCCTCGCGGCGCGCGAATTGCGAATCGGCGATCGCGCGGGTTACGGCGGCGTTTTTGAGGCGGCTCTGCCAATACGCGCGGCGACTTATGATGTCGGCTACGGGGACGGATTTCTGCGGCTAAACGGCAGCGAGGGCTACAAAACCGCGAGCGGCGAAACGGTTTTGGGGCGCGTAAGTATGGATAATATGATTATCGCCTCTGACGCGCCGCGAGTTTGCGTGCTTTATGACGCCGAACGCCTAGCCAAAGCGCGCGGCACAATCTCCTACGAAGTGCTTGTGCGCCTGAATCCTTTAATAGAGCGCGCGATCGTAGATTAACGTTTCAAAAAATCCAGCTCTAAATCGGGCGTCATTGCGTAAAGGACGTATCCGTCCCCCGCGATCGGGTTCGCTCTCGCCTCGCTGATCGCAAGCCGCTCGGATAAAAGCTACGAGCAATTGCGCTTGTTTGATCGCCGCTTCGCGCGCCGCCGCTGCGCTTTGGTCGTCTCCTATGATCTGCTCAACGATGCTGGTGAAAGTTTTAATTTCGGCGCGCGCAAAAGCGGCTAGCAAAACAGCGAGTTCCTTTTTTACACCCGCTGCGATTATCTAAAATTGATGTTTTTGCGGCAACGAATAAAAATTTTATTGCGTTCCGCCTTTGAAATGTCAAAACTATCATTTTTTCGCGGACATGCCAAAGTTGATTTTTGCCGATTTCACGGACATTTCAAAAGAGATTTGAGAGGATTTTAAAATTAAATTCATAAGTTCGCATCCTTGTTTGTTTTCTTTAAATCCTGTCCGAATACGGCAATGACTTAATATAATTCTCCATAAAAGTCCAATCGGGAGCACCCTGTTTAGTTTGTGGAAGTTTAATAACTGTATTCGGTAAAGTTCTGTACCATTTTCTACCGAATGAAAATTTTGGTCGTTCTAAATCCAATACTGACACAATGAATAATCCTGAATATTTATTTAGCATTGAATTATAACCAACAACATTTGATGTTGTTCCAATAAAATCGTTATTCATATAAAGAGAATATCCAACTGCCCCTTGCCCATTGCAGATAAAAATTATACTATTTCCTTTTGATATTAAATCTTCGTCATAGGCAACCTTTCGCATAATGCCATTATCGTTTTTCTTTGCTCCAATATAATAACAATCATCACCGTCTGATAATTCTCGAGCAATACTGCATTTGCAATTTTCAAAACGAAATATTTCTTGTAATTCAAACTCCCCCCATTTTTCAGTATTAAGCGGCGGCAACTTTTTCGGTTTTACCGCCGTCTTTATCGGCTCAACCGAAATCGAATAAATCCAATCGGGAATTGTATCGGGTAGTTCAATATCTTTTAATGTTTTGTTTGCTTGCCGTCCGTAACTGTATTTGTATGCGTTAGCTTTAATACACATACAATAAAATAGTTTTTCTTGTAAAGACATCTTCTGTTTAGGAATTAACACCATTATATGAAAAGCGGTATAAAAAGGCTTTAATTGTACAAAAGCCGAAAGTACGCTGCCGCCCAACGCGACGGTAATACTGCCTTCTGTAAAGGGGTTAATGTTTTCTATTTTATCAACTTGCGCCACAACTCCGTTGTTTTGCGCTGTTCTCGAAACAAAGTTAATGTTTGAATTGTCAGATATTCCAATGTGCATTAACTCTAATCCGTTACCTTGATGTAAAACAAACAAATCTTCAACTTTCATTAACTTCGCCCGCCTTTACGAGATAAGCCAAGTAATCATTTACAGTCTTTTGAAAATCCTCTTGCGTTAATTTACTGTAATCGGTTTTCATATACGCTTCGCAGAGCCATTCGTCATTGAAATCTACGCAAGCGCGAGCCGAAAGACCGTCAACCACGTCGCGGTTGCGGTACAATTTGAGCCATTGTTTTTCAATCTCCGACCACTTATTGTAATAATCAATTCGCCCTAACTTTTTGCGTTTAACAAAACCGTCATTTTTGCAGTAACCGAAAAAAGTTTCTTGACTGCCGTCGTGAGGTTTATGGGCTTCCCATACCATAACGCACGGGTTAGTTCCCGTTGGATAAAATATATCGTCGGGCATTGAAAAAACGGCTTTCAAAGTATGATTTTTGAACAGCCTTTCTCTTATATCCTTGAATTTAGTTCCAATCGCGCAACTCATAGGCGCAACGACAACGCCCGTACCGCCGACAGTCAATACGGAAAGCAATTGTTCCGTAAATTCAAGTTCGCATTTATCGGTTTGCGAATAGGGCGGATTGATTAAACCTATGTTTGCGTTTTTCGTCTTAATTTCATCGGCGATAGATTTATTAAAACAATCGCCTTTGTAAATGTTAGATTTACCGTCTTGGCGGATAATCATATTGGCAATCGCAAGCGTGTATAACCCGTCGTCAAACTCTATTCCGTAAAGCTGTTCGTTGCGGATTTTTTCAGCTTCTTTTGGGTTCGCGCCTTTGAACATTTTGCTCATAGCGGTTACTAAAAACGAACCCGAACCGCAACAAATATCTATAACGCGGCTGTTTTTATTTACGCCCGCTAGATCGCACATAAATTCGGTTAAATGCTGGGGGGTTAAAACTATACCAAGTCCGCTTCCGTCGCCGCCCGAATACTTGATAAACTCATGATAAAAAACACCAAGCGCGTCGACTGTGCTGTCGACATAATCCATCATCGGCTTAATTTTCATTTCAAGCTGTTCAACATACCAAGCGATAGACTTTTTCTGAATTAAAGGTATTTCGGCAAATTTGGTATTGTCTTGCAACGTCTTGAAAACCTGTTTTATATATGCGGCTCTGTCGCTTTTAATTCCGCTGTTTTTAAGTATGCTTTCAATAGCGGTCTGTATGCTTGACATAACGGATTTAAACGACGGAAGCCTTGAATACATCTTGCAAAAATCATCATCGGAAAGGGCGATAAGTATTCCCGCGATAAAAATCGGTTTATGCGCTTCGATTACTTTTATTTCGCGCAAACAATCGTGCATTTCAATAGCGGTTTCTCGTATTTCATCAAGCGAATAATCCTTTTGAAGCTTTTCTCCTCTAACAAGTTTAATATAATTTTGCGGCTCTAAAATAATATCCTTTGCCTTAACAAGCGGCAAATAATTATCTTGTCCTTTTTGCCAATGAAAAGCGTCAACTTTCATATTTGATTTTGTCGTCCCGCTGACGGCAACGGCGATTACATCATACTCTTGCTTTAAGAATTTAGCGTAATATAACGCGCCGTCAACCGCAAAACCGCGCGGGCAATTTAATTCCGAGCCGCTGCTGTGCTTGCTTGCGGAGTTTTTGCACTCGACTACAATAATCGTTTTTGCGTCATCATTGAACGTGATTATGTATTCAGGCTTTGCTTTTCCGTTGCCCCCTTGCGAAAAATCGTCAAGCGAACATTGAGGGGGTTTCCCGCCCGCCTTTTTCAAAAGTTTTTCAATTTTATCTATATCGGAAACGTCTCCTTGCGGAAACACATATCCCCAACCGTTGTCGCCCAATTCACATTTCATTTCTTTAAGCGTTAGGCTTTCCGTATATTGCTCAATCGCCATAATAATTAACTCCCGCCCGTTTAAATTGTGGTTATCCAATAATAACTATTCGCCTATATTTTAGCATAAACAGAACGCCCCGCAGAACACCACGTAAAACCCTCTTTAGCGTTTTTCACGATTTCTTAAAAATTTCCCTCGCCATTAAAAAATCTTTGATAAAACACTTCGAAAATGCGCCAAATGCCTTTTGACAAGATTGTGCTACGCAAACGCCATAAAACTTCAAATTTTTTGAACCGAAAAGCCCAAGCGTAAAAATTGCGAAAAAGTTAGCAATCGCCTCTTTTAAGAAAGTTTTTTTGAATATTGAGACGTCAAAAGATAGCGATAAAGCGTTCTCATTCCGCATTTCGCGAGGAAATCCGATTGAAAGACCAATTGGTCAAGACGCTAGCATTTAAGAGAATCCGCCTCGTATAAGAGCCGCGCGGGGTTACATATCCGCGCCGTTTTTCGCGCCTACGCGCGTTAGATCGTCTATCTCAATAGGTTGTAATTTTTCGCGCCATACATTTCCGCCTTATTTGTAGCGGTAAGTAATGCGCCCTTTGTCGAGGCTATAAGGCGTAAGTTCAACCTTGACCTTGTCGCCTGGCAGTATGCGGATATAGTTCATTCGCATCTTGCCCGCGATGTGGCAGAGAATAATATGCTTGTTCTCAAGCGTAACGCGAAATGTCGCATTCGGCAGGGATTCTATAACCTCGCCGTCTATTTCAATTACATCGTCTTTTGCCAATTTGAATGTCCTTTAATTTTTGAGATTGCGATCCCGCAAGATTAAAAACACAGCCGTAATAAAACATCACGGCGCTGATAAAATCTCCGCTTTGCCGCCTACGATCGCGACTGTGTGCTCGTAGTGGCTGGCGTTTAAGCCGTCTTTGCTCACGACCGACCAGCCGTCTTTGAGTACCTTAAACTCGCCCTGCTTTTGGCAGATCATCGGCTCAATGCAGAACACCATTCCGTCTTTGATCTTGGGTCCTTGTCTGGCGTTACCCTCGACATAATTTAATATCGTAGGCTCCTCGTGCGGTAAGCGGCCGATACCGTGCCCGCAGTAGCCTTTGAGCGGCTGATAGCCGCGCGATTTGATCGCGCGCTCTAAAACTTCGCTGAGTTCCTTAAAACGCATACCGCTTTTGATCGCGGCGATCGCCTCTTTCAAAGCCGATTTCGCCGCGGCGATCAACTTCTCGTCCGACTCGCTCACCTTGCCAACCGGCAAAGTAACAGCCGCGTCCCCATACCAGCCGTTTAACTCCACGCCCACATCAAGCCCTACTATGTCGCCCTCTTTGAGCGGCGCGGAATCCGGAACGCCGTGAATGATCACCTGATTGACCGAAGTGCAAATCGCGCCCGGAAACGGCGGTTTGTAGAGCCCTTTGAACGAGGCTCGCCCACCGCCCTCGACGATGAATTTTTCGGCTTCCTCCGCGATCTCCGCCGTAGTCGCCCCCGCTTTGACAAATTTTGAAATGTGCTCAATCGTCCGCGCCGTGAGTTGCCCCGCCGCGCGGAGAGAGGCAATTTCACTCTTGTCGCGGAGGACGATCGCCATTAGAGACCGACCGCGCTCAAAGTTTGGTAGCGGCTCATATAAATCTGCGCCTCAATTTTGCGCATTGTGTCAAGCGCGACTTGCACGATAATTAAAACCGCCGTGCCGCCGAAGTAAAAAGGCACGCCCATAAGTTTCACTAGCACCCAAGGCAGAGTCGAGATGATCGCGAGGTAAATCGCGCCCGTTAATGTAAGGCGGCTTGCGATCTCGCTCAAAAACTCGCTGGAATGTTGACCCGGACGCACGCCCGGAATAAACCCGCCTTGACGCTTCAAATTCTCCGCAATGTCTTTGGGGTTAAAGACGATCGAGGCGTAAAAATAAGCGAAAAATATCACGAGTAAAAATGTCAACGCGTTAAAGGCGTAGCCATCCGGCGTCAAAAAGTCCCCGATCGCCTTCAACACGGCGTTATCGCTCACGCCAGGTTGTAAGATCGTAGCGGGAAACATCAGCAAAGCGCTCGCGAAGATCGGCGGAATCACGCCGCTAAGGTTGATCTTGATCGGAATGTAGTTCATCACGCGCTTATTTTGGCTCTCGATCATCACCTTGCGCGAATACGAAACCGGCACGCGCCGCTCCGCCAGCTCCACATAGATAATCAAACCGACGGTAGCAAGTATGATCGCCACGATCGCGATCAAAACCAAAATGTTCATAGAGCCTTTATTGACAAGGTCTATCGTCGCGCCGATCGCGTTTGGAATACCCGCCACGATCCCGCCGAAGATGATTAGGCTTGTGCCGTTGCCGATACCCTTTTGCGTAATTTGCTCGCCGATCCAAAGAAGCGCCATTGTACCGGCGGTCATTGAAAACGCCGCGAGCGCGACAAACGTCGTCTTATCCGCCATTACGGCGGCGACTCCGTTTTGATTGAGGTTTGTGATCCCCATAGCTACGCCGATTGACTGAATCAGCGCGATCCCAACGGTCATATAGCGGACGATTTGCATATATTTCTGCATTCCGTCGCGCTCTTTTTTGAGTTTGCCCAGCTCTGGAAACGCCGCGCCAAGCAACTCCATAATGATCGCGGCGGTGATGTAGGGCATAATACCCAGCGAGATGATCGAGAGACGCTCTACGGCATTGCCGCTGAACATATTGTAGAGTCCCAGCGCGTTGTCTTTCTGGCTCTCAAAGAACGATCTGATCACCTCTACATCTACGCCCGGGGTCGGCACATACGCCAAAAGACGGAATATGAGCAAAAACCCCAGAGTGATCAGGATTTTATTTACTAATTTTTTGTCCATTATTTCGCGCCCGAAGTTGTGATCGCTTCGTCTTTGATTTTGCTCGCGAGATTTTTCGCCTCGCTGCCGATAAGTTTCACGCGCTTCGTGGTTTTGGGGCAAAGTTTCGCCTCGACAAGCGCCGCGATCGTGATCTCCTTTAACTCTTTCACAGCCGGAAAGCGATCTACGCTGATCGCGTAGGGCTTCTCAATGCGGCTTGTGAAACCGACTTTCGGCAAGCGGCGGTAAAGCGGTTGCTGACCGCCCTCAAAACCGGGTTTGTAGCCGCTACCGGTGCGGGCGTGCTGACCTTTGTTGCCGCGACCAGCCGTTTTGCCGTGCCCGCTGCCCTGCCCTCGCCCGATGCGCTTGATCTTGCGGGTTGAACCCGTCGCGGGGTTAAGATTTTCCAACATTCTTAATCCTTATTTTTCAAATTTTGCAGCGCGATACAAGTGGCGCGAACCACATTCGCCGCGTTGTTAGACCTAAGGGATTTCGTAAGAATATCTTTGACGCCAGCTAGCTCCAAAACGGGGCGGACTGCGCCGCCTGCGATCAAGCCGGAACCCTCCGCGGCGGGTTTCAAAAGCACCACGCTCGCGTTGAACTTCGCCTGAACTTCGTGCGGGATCGTCGTCTTTTTCAAATCCACATAGATCATATTTTTGAAAGCGTCATCAGTCGCTTTGCGCACGGCGTCCGGAATCTCTTTCGCCTTGCCCACGCCGTAGCCTACGTGACCCTTTTTGTCGCCTACTACGATCAACGCGCTGAAACGAAAACGTCTGCCGCCCTTGACCACTTTTGTAACGCGCCCGATATTTACGATCACTTCCTCAAAATCTTCGCGGTTTAGCGCTCTTCTCTCTTCTTGCCTCATTGTCCGCCTTACAACTTAATTTTGTTTTCGCGCAGACTATCGGCAAAAGCCGCCACTACGCCGTGATAAAGGTAGCCGTTGCGATCAAAGACCGCCTCGCTTACTTTTGCTTTTTTGAGCGACTTCGCGAACTCTTTGCCAGCGAGCGCCGCGCCCTCTTTGTTGCTCTTCGCGCCGTTCTTTTTGCCGTCAAACGCCGCTATCGTAACGCCCTTTGCGTCGTCGATCGCTTGAGCGTAGATGTAGCGGTTCGAGCGGAATACGCTGATACGCGGCTTCTCAGCCGTGCCGCTGATACGCGCTCTAATGCGCTTTTTGCGGCGGATTCTGGACTCTAATTTTTGTTTAATAACTTTTTCGGTCATAGTCGGTCCTTACTTTTTGGCGGTTTTGCCGGCTTTGCGCAGGATCACTTCGTCTACGTAACGAACGCCTTTGCCTTTGTAAGGCTCCGGCGATCTGAACGCGCGAATCTCGGCGGCGACTTGCCCTACGACTTGCTTATCCACGCCTTTAATGCTGACGCTGACGTTTTTATCAACGGCGATCTCAATATCTTTGGGAATCGCGTAATTGATCGGGTGCGAATAGCCGAGTAAAAGCTCTAAAACATTGCCCTTGACCGCCGCGCGATAACCTACGCCCGTAATCTCCAGCTTTTTCTCGAAACCCGCGCTTAACCCAGTAACGATGTTATTCGCCAGCGCGCGGTAGGTGCCCCAAAAGGCTTTGGATTGCTTCGTATCGTCTTTCGGGCTGAAAACTAATCTGCCCTCTTTGACTTCGGCTTTCACATTGCCCAAAGTATCAAGGGATCGCGTGTGTTTCGCCCCCTTAAACTCAATCACATTGCCGCTTACTTTTGCTTCCACGCCTTTTGGGAGCGTAATCGGCAGTTTTCCAATTCTTGACATACCCGCTCCTTACCAAACCGTGCAGAGCACTTCGCCGCCGACATTTTGGCGGTGCGCTTCGTCATTAGACAAAACGCCTTTGCTCGTGGTGATTATGATCGTGCCGAAGCCGTTTTTGAACTTCTTGATCTTGTCCGCGGGGCGGTAAATTCTGCGCCCCGGCTTGCTGACGCGCTTGATTTCAGTAATCACGCTGCGCCCTTGATCGTCATATTTAAGAGTAACATCTATAAAGCGCTTCGTATCGGAGTCGTCCGCGCGGTAACTCTCAATGTAGCCCTTCTCTTTCAAAACCGCGAGGATAGACTCAACGGTTTTGGAGTAGACCAACTTAGCCGTATCTTGTCGGCGCATTGCGGCGTTTCTGATTCTGGTAATAGAATCGGCGATAATATCGTTCATTTTCCGCTCCTTACCAACTTGATTTTCTCATACCAGGAATCAAACCCTCGTTCGCCATTTTGCGTAGGCAGACGCGGCAGACGCCAAAGTCGCGATAGACGGATTTCGGTCTGCCGCAAATTTGGCAACGGGTGTAACCGCGCACGGCAAACTTCGGCTTGCGGGCGGCTTTTGCGATTATGGATTTCTTTGCCATTTTCTCTCCCTATTTCTTCGCGAACGGAAAGCCGAGTTTAGAGAGTAGTAAAAACGCCTCTTTGTCGGTCTTAGCCGTAGTTACGATCGTGATGTTCATTCCGTGAATTTTCACAATGTCGTCGTAATTAACTTCGGGAAAGATGAGTTGCTCGTTCAACCCGAAGTTGTAGTTGCCCGCGCCGTCAAAGCCGTTTTTGGGCAAGCCTCTGAAGTCCTTAATGCGCGGCGCGGCGATCGAGATAAACTTTTCAAGAAAGTTATACATTTGGTTGCCGCGTAGGGTTACGCGCACGCCGACATTCATTCCTTGACGGATTTTGAAAGTCGCGACAGATTTTTTCGCCTGCGTAATTACCGCTTTTTGACCCGCGATCAGCGAGATCGTGTCGGCGATGTTTTGAAGCAATTTTTGATCTTTGCTCCCCTCGCCGCTACCCACGCTGATCGTGATTTTGTCCAATTTGGGCAAAAGCATCGGATTGGTTACGCCCAGTTCCTTTATTAGTTCGGCTTTCAGGGCGGCGTATCGCTGCTTTAATTGAAACATTATTAGCCCTCTGCTTTCTTCACATTTGAGATATTGATCGGCTTTTCTTTACGCGCAAAGCCGCCCTCTTTATTTTTTTCACTTGGTTTTACGGCTTTTTTCACCACGTTGATTCCCTCGACTACCACTTGGCTCGTCTTGGGCATAACTTTCAAAACCTTATGCGTAGCCTTTTTGTCGGACGCGCCCTCGCCCGCGATCACGCGGACCAAATCGCCCTTTTTAATTGCGAACTTCGCCATTACAACACCTCCGGCGCTAACGAGACGATCTTCATAAAGTTCGCGTAGCGCACCTCGCGACCTACGGGTCCGAAAATCCTCGTCCCGATCGGCTCTCTTTTCGCGTCAATAATGACCGCCGCGTTGTCGTCAAAGCGAATGAGGCTGCCGTTTTCGCGATGAACCTCTTTGCTTGTGCGCACGATCACGGCTTTCACCACTTGACCTTTTTTAACTTTTCCGTTCGGCGCGGCTTTTTTCACGCTGGCTACGATCACATCGCCTAACGTAGCGTAGCGCCGTTTGCTGCCGCCCAAAACTTTTATGCACATAATCTCTTTCGCGCCGCTGTTATCCGCGACCGCAAGACGGGTAAAACTCTGTATCACGCCACTACCTCCGGTCTCGTATAGGATTTCAGGCGGAAATTTTTGCTCTTCGCGATCGGCGAAGTCTCCGCCGCGATTACGAGATCGCCTACTTGCAACTCGTTATTCTCGTCGTGAATAATAAAGTTATTAAAACGCTTCACGATCTTGTGATAGCGCGGGTGCAAAACCCTGCGCTCCACGCGGATTTTCGCGCTCTTGTCGCCGCTTCTGGAAACAACAACGCCTTTGATTTCGCGTCTATGAGGAGTTTTGATTTCGCTCATTTATCTTCCTTTTTCGCCGATTTTTTCGTGGCTTTCGCGGGCTTTTTCTCAGCCTTTTTTTCGGCGGGTTTTTTCGCCGCCGCTTTCACGGCGGGTTTGGCGATCTTTTCAGTTTTTTCAGGTTTAGGCATTACCTCGCCCGACTTTAACTTTTCAGTGATCGCCATTTGAATCTTCGCGATCTCTTTGCGCTTCTCCCTGATCTCGCTCGTGTTCGTTAATTGCATAGTCTTTTGCTTTAAGCGCAAAGTGAATAACTGCTTGCGCTTTTCAGACAAATCTTTCCGCAAATCGCCGAGCGGCCTCTGGCGAATTTCAAAGATTTTTTTCTGCAATTTAGTCATATCTCTCTCAGAAGTTTTCATCTTCCGCCCCCGTCTCTACGATTTTGGTCAGCAAGGGCAGCTTGCTGGCGGCGATTCTAAGAGCTTCTTTCGCGAGCTCTCTTTCAATCCCCGCCATCTCGTATAAAATTCTGCCTCGCTGAATGTTCATCACCCAATCCTCCACGCCGCCTTTACCTTTACCCATACGGGTTTCAAGAGGCTTTTTAGTGATAGGCTTGTCGGGGAAAATGCGAATCCACACGCGACCTTGACGCTTAATGTGGCGGGTCATCGCCACGCGAGCCGCCTC
Source organism: Helicobacteraceae bacterium (assembly GCA_031286325.1). Lineage (GTDB taxonomy): Bacteria > Campylobacterota > Campylobacteria > Campylobacterales > SZUA-545 > JAIRNH01. The sequence continues at coordinate 7,654 of JAITUT010000016.1, read as the reverse complement.
GATCTGGCGCGAATTGATTCTGCCGTTCTCCATCGCTTTTAACCCCAGATCGCCGAACGCCAAATCCACGCCGCGGTTAGCCGCGCCGCGGTTGCGACCCTTCATCTGCTTGCGATATTTTGTTCGTTTGGGCATTAACATCTGTTATTCCCCTTTTTCTTCAGTTTTTTTGCGGGGAGCGCGCGGCTTTTTGGGCTTCTCTTCCGCTGCCGCGTCCGCTTTTGGAGCCTCTTTTTCTTTATGGGCTACAGGTTTTTTGGGCGCGCGATCTTTGTCTTCTTTATGATCTTTGCGATCTTTATGATCTTTATGATCTTTTACGCGATCTTTCTTTTGATCGTCTTTCTCGCGGCGATCTCTAAATTCCGCGCGATCGCTGTGATCGCGGCGCTCTCTTCTAGAAGGCGCGCTCGCTTCGTCTTTGTTGCGCTTTAACAGCACTTCCCCTTTGAAAATCCAAACTTTAATGCCGATCACGCCGTAAGTCGTGTGCGCTTCGGCAAAGCCGTAATCCACGCGCGCCCTTAAAGTATGCAGAGGAACCCTGCCCTCCAAATACCACTCGCGCCGCGCGATCTCCGCGCCGCCCAAACGACCGCTTACTTGAATACGCACGCCTTGCGCGCCGCTCTTTAACGCCGATTGCATCACTTTTTTCATCGCGCGGCGGAATGCTACGCGCTTTTCAAGCTGGGTGCCTACATTTTCGGCGGCGAGTTGCGCGGATAGCTGCGGCGCGGTCTCTTCTTTAATATTGATGATGACCTCTTTGCCGCCCGCAACTTGCGCGACTTTGTTTTTGAGTTTCTCAATATCTTCGCCCTTTTTGCCGATCACTACGCCCGGTCTCGCGACTACGAGCGTTAATTTCAGCTTTTTAGAGGTGCGCTCAATGATAATGTCGGTAACGCCCGCGTAGTAGAGCTCTTTTTTCAAAAAGGCGCGGACTTTGTAATCTTCGCCCAAATTCGCCGCGCGAGATTGCTTGGCGGGAAACCAGCGGGATTTCCAATTGGTGTTAATCCCAAGCCGTAAGCCGATCGGATTCGTCTTCTGACCCATTATTTGCTCTCCTTTTCAACTTCCACCAAGATATGCGAGGTCGGCTTCCGAATAGGCGTGCCGCGACCTCTCGCGCGGGGGGTAAAGCGGCGCAAAATAGCGGCTTTATCCACGCGGCAACTCTTCACGATCGCCTTTTGCGGATCAATGCCGGAGTTCGCTACGGCGCTTGAAAGCGCTTTATAGATAAACCTTGCCGCTTTATTCGGCATAAATTGCAAGCTAGCCAATGCCTTTTCGGCGTTCGCGCCTTGAATCTCGCGGGCGATCAGACGCGCCTTTGTGGGCGAGAGGCGGACAAATTTCAGTAACGCTCTGCTCATATTACTTTCCTATCTTTTTCTGGACGCTGCCCTTGTGCCCGTGAAATGTGCGGGTCGGGACAAATTCGCCGAGTTTGTAGCCGATATGATTCTCCGTAACATAAACCGCGACGTGATCGCGCCCGTTATGCACCAAAAATGTCAAACCCACGAAGTCGGGGCTGATCGTGCTACGGCGCGACCAAGTTTTGATCGGCTTGTTGGAGTTCTCTTTCTTTGCCTTATGCGCTTTTTTTAGCAAGTGCCCATCTATAAACGGACCCTTTTTCGTAGAGCGTCCCATTATCTAACTCCTTTTTTGCGTCTGGTGATGATGTAGCGATTGCTTGCTTTTGACTTTTTGCGCGTCTTCAAGCCTTTGCACTGCTGACCCCAAGGCGATACGGGCGGTCTGTGTCCGTTGGATTTGCCCTCGCCGCCGCCGTGCGGGTGGTCGATCGGGTTCATTGCGGAGCCGCGAGTTTGCGGGCGGACGCCAAGATAGCGGTTTCTGCCCGCTTTGCCGATAACGCGGTTTGCGAAGTCCGCGTTGCCCACGCTACCGATTGTCGCTATGCACTCGCTAAACACATAGCGCGTTTCGCCGCTAGGCAATCTCACGATCGTGTATTTGCCCTCGCGGCCCATAAGTTGCGCCGAGCCGCCGGCCGTGCGAGCTATTTGAGCGCCTTTGCCGGGCTTTAACTCAATCGCGTGAATGATCGTTCCCACAGGGATCGATTTAAGTTTCATAGCGTTGCCGACAACGATGTCAAGACCTGCTTCCGCCGCCTCGATCTTATCGCCCACTTTCAAGCCTTCGGGCTGAATGATGTAACGTTTCTCGCCGTCCGCGTAGTTAATCAGCGCGATTCTCGTGTTGCGGTTCGGATCGTATTCGATCGCCGCGACTTTGCCGGGCACGCCGAATTTGTCGCGCTTAAAGTCAACGAGGCGGTAAATTTTCTTCGCGCCGCCCTCTTTATGCCGAGAGGTAATGCGCCCGTTGTTGTTGCGCCCCGCGGTAACGGGCAATTTAACGAGGAGCGATCTAACTCCCGCTTTGCCCGTAATGTCTCTATTGTCCAAACCCGTCATAAAACGGCGGCTTGGAGTGTAAGGTTTATAGGTCTTAATCGCCATTTTCTATCCTTATGCCGTCAGCGCTTCGATCGCCGCGCCGTCAGGCAAGGTTACGAAGAACTTTTTCAGATCGTTTCTCTTGCCCTCAATGCCGCGAAACCGCTTGGTTTTGCCGCCAACTGCGCACGAATTGATCTTCTTAGGCAAGACGCCGAAATAGACTCTGAACAACTCTTTAAGCGAGTTTTTCGTAACTCTTGGAGTTGTCTGCACTACCACTACGCCCTTCTCTTGCAAAGAGAGCGTCTTTTCCGTATACAGAATTGATTTGATGTCCGTAATATCCGCCATTTCAGCCCTCTTTAATGATATTTTCCAACGCCGTTTTCTCAACGATTACCACGCGGTAACTCGCCGCAACGTAGGCGTTGATCTCGCTCGCCTCTACCAAATAATACTTCGCGAGGTTTCTGAACGCGAGGTAGGTTTTCTCAGTAAGGTTTTGGACGATAAAAAGCCCGTCTCTTGGCGCGAGTTTCTTCGCGATCGCCGCCGCCTCTTTGGTCTTGCCGTCTTTGATTTCAAGGCTGTCAACCACAAAGAGCGTGCCGTTTTCGGCGTGCTTGTTGAGAGCGTAAAGGAGCGCTAAGCGCTTTTGCTTTTTATTTACCTTTTGATTGTAGTTGCGGTTGTTTCTGGGACCAAACGCCACGCCGCCGCCGACAAATGTCGGGTTTTTGAGCGAGCCCTGACGCGCCCTGCCGCCGCCTTTTTGCGCGAAAGGTTTTTTGTCCGTGCCGCTCACCTCGCCTTTTGTGCGGGTGTGCGCCGAATTAGAGCGGATACCGCTCAAAAACGATTTGGCGTAGAGGTAAAGATTCTGCTCGCCGATCTCCGCGAATTTTTCGGGGAGGGCGAACTCGCCGCTCTTTTCAAATTTGTTGTTTAAAACGATCGCTTTGCTCATTTAATAACCTTTACGCGCCCGATCGCGCCGTTTGCGCCCGGAACGCTGCCTTTTACGGCGATAATTTTGTTTTCGGCGTCAAAGCTGACGATCTCGCTTTTTATAGAGACTTTGTCGCAGCCGTAATGACCCGCCATTTTGCGCCCTTTATGAACGCGGCCCGGCTCGTCTCTGTTGCCGATAGAGCCGCTCGTGCGGTGGAAACGGCTGCCGTGCGCGCCGGGACCGCCTTGGAAATTCCAACGTTTAATCAAGCCCGCGAAACCGCGCCCTTTCGTTAAAAACGAAGTTTGCAAAATCACCCCCTCTTTCAGAGGCGAAAGGTCTTGATCGCCAGTAGCCGCGCCCGCGATTTCAAGCGTCGCGAAGCGATTAAACTCTTTGGGTAAAGAGTATTTCTTTTGGTTGCCAGCGGTAGCTTTGTTGGTCTTTTTGCCGCGCGGGAAAGATGCGATCGCGCTCTTTTCGCCCGCCTCCAAAATTTTCGCGTCAAGCACTTTAATAAGGGTTACGGCGCTTGCTTTTATGCCGAGCGTCCGCGTCATACCGATTTTTTCTACGATGTATTCCATTATTTCGCCGCTTTCTGGCTCATAGAGCGCACTTCCACATCAACTTCCGGCGCGAGATCAAGTTTCATCAAAGAATCCACAGTCTCGCCTGTGGCGTTTACGATGTCTATCATTCGCGTATGAATGCGGGTTTCAAACTGCTCGCGCGAATCTTTATTGACGTGCGGCGATCTAAGAACCGTGTATCGTTTGATCTTGGTAGGCAGAGGCACGGGTCCTATGAAGTTGCCGCCGCTGCGCTTGATCGCGTCTACGATCGCGCTCACGGACTTGTCCAAGACGCGGTGATCGTAAGCCTTTAATTTAAGCCTGATCTTCTCTCTTTCCACAATTAAGTCCTTATTTTGAACTTCCGCGACCCTTTTGGCCGCGATGTTTTGCTTGGTAATTTGTTAGAACCCAAGCGAAAACAAAGGCGCGATTGTATCTTTTTCAACGCTATTTTTCAATAGATTTCACGATTTTTCACGCACTTTTCGCAAATCTATTTCCTTTTATAAAGGAAACCATTATGATCGCTTCGCTAGCAAAATCCACGATCGCGAGGCAAACCTTGCGCGTTTTGGCTTGCGCGATCGCGATCCTAATCTCGATCGTCAGAGCGCGAAAGACCCAACCAAAATGACCTTTTTGCTATGATCGCGTTTTTTTATAAGATTACGAACAGTTTACGAAAAGGCAAGAAAAATGTCGCAAAACGAAATGCCGCCTGAAAACAGGCGCAACAACAACTTTTTTAACAACAACCCGCTATTGCTCTTCGCGATCTTCGCGATCGCGGCGATAATGGTTTTCAAGTATGTAAATAGCGAGCCCGCGACCCCCTCCGCTATAACAGGGCAAAGTAGCGGCGGCTCGCGCCAAGTGCCGTATTCGGACTTTAAAGAGCTCGTCAAACGCGGCGAAATCAAGCAGGTAACGATCGGCAAAACCACAATCCAAGCGGTTGGCGGCGGCACAATGGGGCAGACTACATACTTCACGCGCCGCATCGCGCCCGATGAAACGCTTCTGCCGCTCTTGGAGGAAAAGGGCGTGGCATACGGCGGCGTGAGCGAAGAAAATTGGTTTTTGGACCTGATTTTCAGCTGGGTTCTGCCGATCTTGATATTTTTCGGAATTTGGATGCTCTTAACGAGCCGTATGCAGAAAAGTATCGGCGGCAGCGTGCTAGGTTTCGGCAGCGCGAAAGGAATGATCAACTCCGAAAAACCCGGCGTGAAATTCGCGGATATGGCGGGCAACGACGAGGCGAAAGAGGAGGTCAAAGAGATCATTGACTTTTTGCAACACCCCGATCGCTACATCAGGCTCGGCGCGAAAATTCCCAAAGGAATCCTGCTGGTGGGTCCTCCTGGAACGGGTAAAACTTTGCTCGCGAAAGCGGTCGCGGGCGAGGCGAGCGTGCCGTTTTTCTCAGTCAGCGCGAGCGGCTTTATTGAAATGTTCGTGGGCGTGGGCGCGGCTAGGGTGCGCGATCTCTTTGAGCAGGCGAAAAAGCAGGCGCCCGCGATCGTGTTCATTGACGAGCTTGACGCGCTTGGGAAAAGCCGCGCCGCCAGCGGTTTCGGCGGCAACGACGAGCGCGAGCAGACTCTAAATCAGCTCCTAGCCGAAATGGACGGCTACGGATCAAGCGAGCCGATCATCGTGATCGCCGCTACGAACCGCCCCGAAATCCTCGATCCCGCGCTTTTGCGCCCGGGCAGATTCGATCGCCAAGTGCTGGTGGATAAACCCGACTTCAAAGGTCGCCTTGAAATTTTGCAGGTGCACGTTAAAGCCGTCAAACTTTCGCCGAATGTGGATTTGAATCTTATCGCCAAAATGACGGCGGGGCTTGCGGGCGCAGACCTCGCGAATATCGTGAATGAGGCGACTTTGCTAGCGGGGCGCAAGGATAAAGACGCGGTGGAAAACAACGATATGCGCGAGGCGGTCGAACGCGCGATCGCGGGGCTTGAAAAGAAGTCGCGCCGTATCAGCCCGAAAGAAAAACGTATTGTCGCTTACCACGAGAGCGGACACGCATTGCTGGCGCAGACGACCAAAGGCGCGCGCAAAGTCAATAAAGTCTCAATTATCCCGCGCGGTTTGGCTGCGCTGGGCTACACATTAAACACGCCTGAGGAGAACAAATATCTAATCCAAAAGCACGAGTTAATCGCCGAAGTAGATGTGCTTTTAGGCGGGCGCGCGGCGGAGGAGGTTTTTATCGGCGAAATTAGCACGGGCGCGGGCAACGACCTAGATCGCGCCACCGATATCGTGAAATCTATGGTGCAAATTTACGGAATGAGCGAAGTCGCGGGGCTTATGGTTATGGACAGGCGGCAAGTCGGGTTTTTGGGCTCGCCATACGGCTACGGCAGGAGCGGCGACTACAGCGAAAAACTTGCCGAAGAGTGCGATTTGCATATGAAAAAGTTCTTGAGCGAACGTTATTTAGCGGTGAAATCGCGGCTCGAAACCTATCGCGGCGCGATCGAGGAGATGAGCGCGGCATTACTCGCGGAAGAGGTGATTGAGGGCGATAAAGTGCGTGAAATTATTGTCGCCTTTGAGGGCGCGAACAATCTGCCGCCGCTCTGCTCTACGAAAAGCAAAGACGATGGAGATTTGATGTCGGAGACGGCTTAAGGCTACTTTGAAGGCGGTTGTATGGAAAAAATAACATTTTCGTTTGGACAAAATTGGTTGGATTATTTGTCGGCGGCTGATTCGGACGCGGTATTATATGCCCAAAGAGATATAAAGCAAAAAATACTAGAAGCGACGGGCGAGCGGGAGTACAACTTCCAAGAAAAAACAGTTTTGGATATTGGCTGCGGTTCGGGCATACATTCCTTAGCCTTTTACCTCTTAGGGGTAAAACAAATTTATTCTTTTGATTACGATCCAAAGAGCGTTCAGGCGGCAAACTCTCTTAGGGAAAAAGTCGGAGCGCCAGAGAACTGGAGCGTTACGCAAGGCAGTATTCTTGACGAGGGCTATGTAAATTCATTGCCTTGCAGCGACATTGTCTATTCGTGGGGTTCTCTTCATCACACAGGGGATATGTGGAGGGCGCTGGACAACGCAAGCCAACGCCTAAATAAAGGCGGGCTTTGGTTTTTGTCGCTTTATCAGGGCGTCGACACCTACAAAAAAGACCTCAGATTAAAAACAATGTATAACAAAATGCCCGTCGTTGGGAAAAAATTGATGGAAGGCTATCAAATTCTAAAGGCGATGGCTCGTTGCGCGCTCCGCAAAGAAAATCCGTTGAAATGGAATAAAACGAAAGAGAGAGGTATGAGCGTATATTACGACATCGTTGATTGGCTTGGCGGATTGCCATACGAGGTCGCCAGCCCCGACGAGATCAAACGTTACGGCGAGACGACGGGGGGGGGGTTGTCTTTGAAATTGTGCGACCCGAAAGACGCGTGCTGCGTTTATATTTTTGAAAAATGAACTAGTTTTTTATCGGCGTTAAACGTATCGTACGCCCCTAGTGATTTATTTACCAAAATGACGGAAATATCCGTAACGCGGCGCAATTGAATATAAATTAAAAATGACTCCAGACAACTATAACGGAGAACCTCGAAAGAGCTTCAAGAGAATTTTGTATAAATCAGAGTTGCGATTGTTAAAGCGAAACTCTTGTTAAAGCGAAACTCTTG
>JAITUT010000082.1 GCA_031286325.1 Helicobacteraceae bacterium | reverse complement strand
ATGAAGGAGATTTGGCTTGAGATCGGTTTCTCTCTTTCTGCCGTTGTTGGGGGGTGGGGGGTTGTGTGGGGTCTCTTGGGTGGGGGGGGGGGGGGGGGGGGGGGGGGGGGGGGGGGGCAATTCCATAGGCAGTAGCGGCGTATGGACGAGAGCAAAAAACAGCCCATTTTTCGGTTCTACTACTAGCTGTGTATACGGTTATTGTTATTCCGTACCCTATGCCAACAACGTCAACGCAATCGCTTATGGCAACAACAAGTTTGTCGCAGTAAGCGACTCCGGTAATGATGTCAATATGGCATATTCATCCGACGGCACAAGATGGAGCGTAGCTAATAGCAAATTCGGTTCCGAAGACATCAAAGCAATCGCCTACGGCAACGGAAAGTTTGTCGCAGGGAGCGGAGACGGCAAAATAGCGTATTCGTCTGACGGCATAAATTGGACAGCAGTAGTGGACAGCAAATTCAGCAGTTCTCACATCATTTACGCAATCGCATACGGCAACGGAAAGTTTGTCGCAGGGGGCGGTTACGGCAAAATGGCATATTCTACTGATGCCATGAATTGGACAGCCGTAACGGACAGCACATTCGGTACCACAACAAACTCCTATATTCGCGCAATCGCTTATGGTAACGGAAAGTTTGTCGCCGTGGGCGATTTCGGCAAAATGGCGTATTCGTCTGACGGCGAAAACTGGACAGCAGGAACGATCAGCACATTCAGTAGTTCTAACTACACCTTCGCAATCGCTTATGGCAACAACAAGTTTGTCGTAGGGGACGGTTCCGACAAAATGGCATATTCTACTGATGGCATAAACTGGACGGCAGTAACAAATAGTACATTTGGTTCTGACTACTTCGGCGCAATCGCATACGGCAACGGAAAGTTTGTCGTAGTAAGCAGTTACGGACAAACGGCGTATTCTTCTGACGGAATAAACTGGACACTCGTAGGGGACAGCACATTCTATAACTACATAGACATCTACTCAATCGCTTATGGCAACGGAAAGTTTGTCGCAGGGGGTTGGGACGGCAAAATATGGTATTCAACAGGGCTTTAAGAAAAACCGCTGAAGAATAATCAAATAACAAGCAACAAAGCGCGAAAACTTTGTCGCTTGTTGTTTGAATTATGTAGTGGCGAACTGCGTTCGCCCGCTTCTCCCTACGTTCGCCCGATCCCGCAACGGGCGAAAATTGCCCAGCAATGCCCGAACGGCAATTTGCGAGGTTTCCAAATAGATAACGGGCAAGATAGATAACTATCTGACGTTATATTGCGATCGGGCAAACGCGCTTCGCCCCTACGGTTCGCCTAATTCCGCGAGGGGCGGCGTTTAAGAGCTACGAAACCCAAATGAAACCTATTATTCCCGCCGCGATCGTGATCGCGTATATGTAGGGGCGAACTGCGTTCGCCCGATTCCACAACGGGCGAAAATCGCCCAGCAATACTAAACGCCAATTTGCGAGGTTTCCAAATAGATAACGGGCGAACACAGTTCGCCCCTACAACATCGCGGATATTAAACAATATAATATGCGATCATGCGAGCACAGTTCGCCCCTACGGTTCGCCTAATTCCGCGAGTGGCGGCGTTTAAGAGCTACGAAACCCAAATGAAACCTATAAATCCCGCTCTGCTCGCGGCAATGAGTAGCAGAGCGAACGAAAATCACAACTTTTTGAGTATAGAGCGAAAAAAGTAACCGCGATTTTCGTGGGTTTCCAAAGGGCGATCGCCCTTTGGTCGCAAGCGAGAGCTTCACTCCCGCGAGAAGTCAAAGGGGTTTCCAAAGGCGAGCGGACGTTAAACAAAAGCCAACTGCTTGGCTTTTGTAGCCTGCGAGAGCAAAGCCCTTTGATCGCAAGCGGGAGTTTTGCCCCTGCGAGAAGTTAAGGCGCGGAAGCGATCAGCCCCCGATAGATCGCCGATAAATTAGAGGCGTATATCGTGAATGTCCATTTTTCCCAATCGTTCAAATCGCGCATAGGCACGAACGCCAAAAAGCACGGCGGGTATTTGATAGGATCAATCACCAAAACCACATAATCCGACTCTAATTTGTGCGCGCGCGAGTCATTCGCGCTCTCAATGAGCTCCAAAAGGGCGGGCGGCGCGAATTCGGACGGCGATTTATACTTCATCTGCTCAAAAGAACCCAGCCCCGCGACCACGCTTTGATTGGCTTTTTCACCCGCGATCGCGAACGCCGAAAGCGGCATATAATACCCCGCGCGCTCAATATAGACAAGTTGCGCCAAACCCTCCAAAGAGGCGCGAAAAAAGCCGTCAATAGAGTCTAAATAGAGCATTTTTCTGCTGATTCCAGCGATAATTTCCAACCCGCGCTTAGTCGCCAGAGTAGATCGCATTTCGCAAAACGCGCGAAGTTGCGTAATCACGATAGAAAATAGTTGCTGGTTTGCAATGTTAGCGTGTTTGTGGTAGCCGTTAATTTCATATTGCAAAACCGCTTGCGTTTCAGGCAAGCTTTGCTCGTCGCGCGATTGCATTACAAGGCGCACAGCTTCATTTTTCAGATCGCTTCTTATAAATCGTACGAGCTCGTAGCCGTAATTGAAACCTTCTATCATCGCGTCTATGAAAATTACGGCAAGATCGGCGTGAAAGGCGATCATTTGCCGCGCTTCAATAGAGTTAAAGGCGCCCATCACCTCTAACTTGCGCCCCTTGAATACGATGTTTTGCAGAGTCATTCTGGCGATGACATGCGCATCGTTGTCAGGATCAACAACCAGCACCTTCCAAGGTTTGGCTATTTTTTTGCCGTTTTCTTCAATTTGTTGCATATCCGCGCTTCTAAAAAATTATAAAATTCTAGCAAGTTTTCTTTAAAGCGGGGCGCATTTTGGATAAAATTCAAGACCTGCTTTAAGACGAGGGGCAAATGAACAGAAGAACATTTTTCAAAGCAATCGGCGCGGGAACGGCGATCGCGGCTTTGCCGTATGACGCCAAAGCCGAAGAGAGCGAGCCGAAAAAGCCGAAAATGGCGTCTATCATAGACATCACGCTTTGCGACGGCTGCGATAGGCTTGAAGCTCCGCGCTGCGTTTTGGCGTGCCGCGAAAAAAATACGGGTAAATTTCCAGAACCGCGCGAAGAGGATGTTGAAGATTATTCTCCACGGGAAAATCGCGAAGATTGGTCTAAAAAACGCGATGTTATAAATCGTCTTACGCCGTATAATTGGACATATATTGAGAGCGTCATCGTAGGCAGACAAAAAATTTTCATTCCGCGCCGCTGTATGCATTGCAACGAACCTGTGTGCCGAAAGTTGTGCCCGTTCGGAGTGATCTCCAAAGAAGAAATGGGCGCGGTAAAAATTGATCCTGATTATTGCTTTGGCGGCGGCAAATGCCGCGACGTATGCCCTTGGGGAATACCGCAACGTCAAGTCGGAATCGGGATTTACACGCGGATCGCGCCGCGTTTAATTGGCGGCGGCGCGATGTATAAGTGCGATATGTGTACAGATGTTTTGTCGGAGTTTCGCGAGCCGCCGTGCGCGGCTAATTGCCCGCGCCGCGCTATAATGTTCGGCGAAAAACGTTATATGCTAGAGGAGGCGGAGCGGCGCGCGCGCACTATGAACGGCTATTTCTACGGAATGGTTGAGGCGGGCGGCACGGCGACTTACTATGTCTCCAAAGTTTCGTTTGAAGAAATTGATAAGGCGATCAAAGAGAAAAAATCCGCCGAAAACGACAAGGATTTCGGCAGACCGAATATGCCTGTAGGGATCAAAAACCCGCTGCGCCATTCAGGCAGACTTTTGGCGGCGGCTTTGATAGCGCCTGTGGCGGCTGTCGCGGCGGCGGCGATCGTCGTGCACAAAGACGGCAAAAAAAACGCCGAAAATGACGCCAAAAAAAGCGAAGATAAGGACAAACAATGATCCCGCGCCAAAGTTTAAGCAACCGCATAGTTCATTGGTCGGTGGCGATCAGCGCGTTCGGCTTGATTCTCACAGGGATAGGGCAGCTGTCCGCTTATAAGTTATATATCGGTTCGGATACTCCGAGCTATGCGGCGCAATACAACATCACTTTTTGGGCGCACTGCGCGCTGGCGATCGTGTTAATCGCGGCGATCGCTTATCACATTACGGTTCATTTTTTGCGCCGCGAGTTTGATATATTGCCGCGCATAGGCGATTTTGCCGCCTCCGTTATGGATATAAGAGCGATGATCAAAGGCGGCGAGGAGCCTCAGAGCGAAAAATACTTGCCCGAACAACGTCTCTCTTACGCTTTAATATCGCTTATATTTTTGGTTTTGATTGTAACGGGGCTTGTGAAAATGTGGGAAAATATGCCCGGAGTTACCGCGTCTGATTCGGTTTTGTTCTGGTCGGCGCAGATTCATAACTTCGCGGCGATATTGTTAATTTTCGGGATCGTAGCGCACCTCGCGTTCTTTGCTTTCAAGGCGAATCGCGAGCTTTTGCGCGCAATGCTTCACGGCAAAGTTCCCGCCGAATATGTTTTGCGCCGCCATTCATTGTGGAAAGAGGGCTCTAAGGCGGCTAAAAAGCCTCTGCCGAGCGAGAGGGAGTCTGAGACAGAAACCGCGAAGAGCGCGGAAAAAAACTAAATGCGCGATTTTTTGCTGAAACTCGTTAGCGGCGTACCTCTCGCGGCGTTGAACAAATCGGAGTTGCGCGATCTGCAAATTCTCGTAAAACGCAAAATTATTAGCGAACGATCGTTTCTGCGCTTACCCGACAATCTGATTGTGGGAGTTTTTCAGCAACCCAAAATTACTAGCAAGGGCAAGAGCGCAGGCGGTTTTCTGACGCCGCTAGGCGGTTTTCAGGCAAATTCGCGCGGTAAAAATCTGGCGGGATCGCGAATGCGCGATCTTTTAGTTTTGCCAGCCGACGCTTTGGGCGCGGCGCATCACGATCTTGTGATCGCGGAGTTTTTGGGCAATCGGCGCGGGCGGGCGGCGGCGAAGATAATTTTTATCGCCGAAGAGAGCGCGGAAAAGCTAATTTGTTATATTGAATTTAACGCTAAAAGAGCGGTGGTTTTTGATATAAATACCGCGCAGGAAATTGATGTAAATGTTAAGCAAAAAAATTTACGCGAATTTGAAAGCGGCGCGGTGCTGGCAATTGATCGCAGGAGCGGTGAAATTACAGAAGTTTTAGGCAATATAAACGATCCGAAAGTTGATGAATTTATTGTTTTGTCTAAATATAACAGAAGCGATATTTTTTCCGCAGAGCAAATTATGGAGGCGAAGAGCTTTTCGCCAGTTGTGGATCGCAATATGTTCGCTAATAGAGCTGATTTGACGAATTTGCCTTTTATTACGATCGATCCGAAAGACGCAAAAGATTTTGACGACGCGATCTATTATGATTTTGAGCGGCGCGTTTTATACGTCGCGATCGCAGATGTGAGCAGCTATATTTTTGATTTCAGCGAGATTGACAAAGAGGCGAAAAAACGCGGTTTCAGCGTATATTTGCCGCATAAATCAGTACCAATGTTGCCGCGCGAATTAAGCGAAAATTTGTGTTCGCTGCAGCCGAATGCAGAGCGTTTAACATTCACATTTAAAATTGAGTTGGACGAAAACTTAAATGTAAAAAAATACGAACTTTTTGAATCAATTATAAAGTCGGTTCATAGATTTCACTACGATCGCGTAGATGAAGTTTTAAGCGATCCAAAAGTAGCAAATAATGAAGAAAAAACTATATTAAATTGGTTGTCGCCTTTGCGCGATCTAATCACCGCCTTGCGATCAAAAAGACTGAAAAAAGGTTTTAGCTTTTCAAACCCAGAAATTAAACTTGTTTTAGATGAAAATTTGCGCTTGAAAGAGACGATCAAAGCGGTTGAGACGATCTCTCATCAGCTAATTGAAGAGTGTATGCTTCTGGCGAATTGCGCGGCGGCGGAGTATTTTCAACTTGGAATTTTCCGCACGCACGAAAAACCTGATGATCGCTCAATTGAGGAGTTATTAGTAAATTTAGCCGAGATTGGAATAAATGTTAAAAAACAAAAAACATTTCACGAGACAATTGAAAAAATACAAATTGAGGCGGAAAGATTTAATATAAAAGAACAAGTTGATCGCCTTTTGATTAGATCGCTTAAACGCGCTCAATACACCTATGATAACGTCGGGCATTTTGGTTTGGGATTCCAGAAATACACGCATTTTACGAGTCCGATCCGCCGTTACAGCGATCTGATGTTGCACAGATTATTAAAGGCTATTTTAACAAATAATGAAAAACAAAAAAATTATATTTTACAAACTTTACAAAGGCTTTGCCCAATTATTTCCCAACTTGAAATTGAAGCGGCGCAAATTGAATGGCAATACGCGGATCGCGCTTATGCCAGATGGGCGAAAGATCATATCGGTATTACTCTGCAAGGCGAGGTAATTGAGGAGGCGGATAAAACCAAAACGGCGGTAATTATTATTGACGATCCGTTAATTCAAGGAATGCGAGTTTATCTGCCTCTAGATCGCAAAAACGCGCAAACCATACATAAATTTAAAACGATGAAAGTAACGATCGCGGACGCGCATTTAGCAACGGCGAGAATCACGGCAAAATTAGCGTAATGAAACAATTTGAGTTAGACAAATTATTCGACAAAAAACAAGCGATCAAAACTCTAATTGTTACGGACGATCAGCCTCTATGTGAAATTTACGCGGGAAAATATCTTAAATCATTGCCGTCGGATTTAAGCGCGATGAAATTATATTATGACGAATACGATCTAATTTCAGCAAGAGATCATTTAAGCGCGCCCGGGTTATTTAACGACGGAAATTTACTCATAATAAGAAGCGCGAAGAAAATACCATTCAAAGAGATCGAGCAGCTTATAGAAATTACATATAAAAACAGCGCGGCGTATATGTTAATTTTTTACGAAGCCGAAGATTACAAAGATATAATTTTGAAAGCCGAAAAACTAGAAAGAGAAAAGAATTTAGCGGCGGTAAGATTATTTGCGCCGAAACCTCAAATCGCGGTTAATTTTTTGCTGGAAAACGCGCGTGAAAAAAATATAAATTTAACTCCCGATTTAGCCGATCATATATTAAGAATAAACAACAATAATTTATCTTTCGCGATCGCGGATTTAGACAAACTCGCGCTATATGACGAAATAAACATTCCTTTGATTGACAAAATAAGCGCGGGGCATAGCGAAGGCGATAACACAAAACTCATTCAAGCGTTGATAGAAAAACGCGCGTTTTACGAAGAGCTGTCGCAATTATTAAACGAAAACGGCGAGATGCAGGTTTTGCTCTCGCTTTACCGCGATTTTCAAACGCTTTTTACGCACCGCCTCGCGCAACGGCTGGGCAAAGACGCGCGGGATTTTCTGGGCTACAACCTGCCCCCAGACGTCGCGAGCGCGCGCGCGAACTTGTCATCGCGGGTGAATATGCGCCAATTTCTCGCGATTTTTGAGCTTTTAAGCGATCTTGAAGCGCGTTTTAAGGGTGATCTTGAAGACGCCTCGCAAAAGTCCTCCGCCCTCTACGCCGCTTTAATAACTCTGCAAACTAAGCTGCTCTAATTTATCTTCGCCTTAAAAAAGCGTTGAGAAATGTATAAAAACGAACGAGATTCTTATCCAAATTACGAACTATACGATCAAAAACTACCCTGATGTTTACGCCTAGCGCGTAGCGGCTTTTTGGTAATATACCCGCAAAAACACAAAAGAGCAAAATGGCGCGGGCGAGCTGGCAGGAGACTTTGAAGCGGGCGTTTCCGTTTCTCAAACAAATTCTGGCGATCAAAGACATAGCGGTCGTTATATTTGTACTCGCGATTATGGCGATCATTATCGTCCCGTTGCCGAGTTGGTTGCTGGATTTATTGCTCACAATTTCGCTCTCGCTGGCGACTTTGATCATCTTAATTTCAATTTTTATCGCGCGCCCAACGGATTTTTCGACATACCCCACGTTGATTTTGCTCGTAACGCTCTACCGCCTCGCGCTCAACATTGCGACTACCAGAATGATTTTGAGCGAGGGGCATAAAGGTCCCGAAGCGGTGAGCGACATTATCGCGAGTTTCGGCAACTTTGTCGTGGGCGGGAACTATGTGATCGGCATTATCGTCTTTACGATTTTGGTGCTCGTGAATTACCTCGTGATTACAAACGGCTCAACGCGCGTGGCGGAGGTGGCGGCGCGGTTTAGTTTGGACGCGATGCCGGGCAAACAGATGGCGATCGACGCGGATTTGAGCGCGGGGTTAATCGGCGAGGAAGAGGCGCGCAAACGCCGCGCTGAAATCGTGGGCGAGGCGAACTTTTACGGCGCAATGGACGGCGCCAGCAAATTCGTAAAAGGCGACGCGATCGCGGGAATTATCATCACGATCGTGAATATCGTGGGCGGTATTTTGATAGGCACATTTCAGCAAGATTTAAGCGTAAGCGAGAGCGCGGCGATCTACACGATTCTTACGATCGGAGACGGGCTTGTGGGGCAAATTCCCGCGCTTCTCGTCTCAACCGCGACAGGCATTATCATCACCCGCGCGAGCAAAGACGACGCGAACTTCGCCGAGGGCGCGATCGTGCAGCTTGGGCGCGACTACAAAGTGATGATGATGGTCGGCGCGATCTTGTTCTTGTTCGCGATCGTGCCGGGCTTGCCGACCGTGTCGCTTGGCTTTGTAGCGCTTTGCTTTATCGTAATGGCGCTTTTGGTGCGCGATTCGCAAGACGGCGCGATCGGTAATTGGTTGCGCGAAAAATTCCCGTTTTTGCGGGGAATTTCGGGCGAAACCGCGATCAAGCCTAAGGGCGCGGCGGCGGCTCGCAAAGCGGGCGATCCCACAGCCCAGCCGCCTCCAAAACCGCGCGAAAAGTCGCCCGAAGAGCGCGAAAAAGAGGAAGAAGCCGCGCTGGATAGCGTGCTGAAAGTAGAGTTGCTCGAGCTTGATTTAGGCTATCAACTCATCAAACTCGCGGACGAAAAGCAAGGCGGCGATCTAAGCGATCGTATCCGCACAATGCGGCGTAAGATCGCGGCGGATTACGGATTTTTAATGCCGAAAGTTTATATTATTGACAACTTGCAGTTAGACCCGAATACCTATCAAATCAAGTTACGCGGCGCCGTTATAGGTATGGCGCAGGTTTTCCCGAACCAATTTCTGGCGATGAACAGCGGGCTTGCGATCGGTGAAATCGGCGGCACGCCTACGAAAGAGCCTTCGTTTGGCTTGGACGCGGCGTGGATTTTGGCGAGCCGCAAGCAAGACGCGGTCGCGAAGGGCTACACGGTAGTTGATCCCTCTACCGTGATCACCACGCACCTAGCAGAGCTCGTCAAACGCCACGCGGAGGAGATGCTCACAAGGCAAGATGTGCAAAAGTTAATTGACTCGCTGAAAAAAGATTATCCCGCCGTCGTTGACGACGCGCTGAAAACCGCTTCGCTAGGCAGGGTGCAGGCGGTTTTGAAACACCTTTTGCACGAAAAAATTCCAATCCGCGATATGCTGACGATTATGGAGACGATCGCCGATTACGGCGGCGCGTTAGGCGCGGAGAGCCTCACGGAACAGGTTCGCGCCGCCCTTTCGCGCACGATCACAGCGTTATTTAAGAGCGAGCAAAACGGGCGCGAAGTTTTGCGGATCGTTACGATCGAGCAGGCTTCGGAGCAACGTTTGTTGGACAAACTTAAAGACCGAAACGGCGTGAATGATCTGATGCTCAATGTGCGCGATCTAAATAATATCGCGGAGGCGGCGCGCTCTAAACGCGACGAGTTGGCGGAGCGCGGCTT
>JAITUT010000074.1 GCA_031286325.1 Helicobacteraceae bacterium | reverse complement strand
GACGGACGGCGGGGCGGGCGGCACGCGGCACGGGGTTTTTCGCGGGCATTGGCGCGTTTTTGGCGGGCGGTTTGGCGTTTGCGGCGGGTTTTTGGCTGGTTAATTTGGCGCGTGATTTTGGCGGCGCGCGGCGATCTGGAATGTGGGATATTGCGGATTTTCCGCGTGGTTGCGCGGTTTGTTGGGCGCGCGTCTAATTTTGGGCAATTTTGGGCGGGTTTTTGGCGGGTTTTGGAGCGGATTATTATACGAAACGCGCGCGCGAGGGCGGCAAAGGCGCGATAATCGCGATACTTTCCCGCGAACTAGCGCGGCAATTCGCCCGGACGATACGAGGCGGGGGGGTGCGAGCCCCGCGCGGCGCGGCGCGGTATATATCATTTATTCCCAATCCGCGCGCCATTTTGACCTTTGGCACGATAAAAATTTAATTGTTTAATTGCTTTTGCCGTCAGTATGTTTACTTGCCTTCGCGGTTTTGGTTTCGCCTTTGCGGGCGGCGGTCGCACATTGCGATCCGCTGGTTAAAAAAAAGTCTCCCGTACCCAATAGAAAAAGAAGCCTACTGCAAAGACAAATATCATAGTTATTACCTCTCTTCTGTTTTCTTTTGAGTTGATCGGTTCTTCTTCGTCGCTAAAAACGCTAACAATAAAAAAAGCGGCGAATATCTCCGTTATAAAAAACAAATAAAACGCTATTGATTTGAATATAGAGTCTATTATTGTTTTTGTTTCACCCGTTTGAAGCGCAACCGGTATTATTGAACACGAAATACAAAATAGAACCAGCCCCGCGATTTTCGCTTTAGACATTAAGCCTCCTACAGCCGCGCAAGTTTATCTAAAATTATTCGCTAAATCCTGCGGCTTTAAGCGCGGATAGTCGTATAAACGCGCTCGTATTTAAGCCGCTTTTGGCGGCGGCGCGGGATAAACTCTCAAACTCGGCGGCGGTTAGCGCGATCATAAATTTACGATCGCGCTTTTCGTCTTGCCTTTTGCGCGGCTTTGGCGCGGCTGTTTTCGGCTTTGCGGCGGCGGGTAAAGCGGCGAAAGCGTCGGTTAAACTCTCTTTGCTTATCGCTTTGGCGTCTAGCGAGGCGAGCGCGATCGCCTCTAGTTCTTCAGGCGTTATTTTCGGCATTTAGCGTCTCCTTGATTTCGCTTGCGAGCAATTCAAATTCCGCCGCGCTTTGCCACGCCGCGGGAAACTCGGCGGCGGCTTTGCCCTCGTCCGTCGCGCCTCGTAACGCGCCGCGCTGTCTGATCGCCGTCTTAAACATTTTTAACCCGCCCTTTTCCAGCGAGGCGGCGGCGGATTGGATTTTTTTCGTCTGCGGACTTACGCGCGAAAATACGCCGCGTATTACTACTTCGCGCTTTGATTTGCCTTGCATCGAGGCGGCGGCTTTCAAAAATTCGCGCGTGCCGATTATATCCAGCATAGATATATCGCACGGCGCAATCGCGATATTGCTCACGCCTAAAGCGAAGCGCGATATGTCGCTGTCTACGCCTGCGGTGTCTATTACGCACAACTTTTGATCGCCGCTATATTTAAGGGCGAGCGCGGCGATCTCCTCTTTTGTCGTTTCGGCGGCGATTTTAAGCGGCGCGTAGCCTCTGCCCTCGCGCAACATATTAAGCCGCGTTAAAAGCCGCATAGCGTCTAAATCTACGCATAAATCGGCGTTCATTTCAACCGCCAAATTAAAGGCGATTGTGGTTTTGCCTACGCCGCCCTTTTGGTTTACTACGGCGATAATCATTTTTTATCGCTCCTTTCTATAAGAAAATATATTGATATTTATAGCGTATTATTTATATAATGTCAAGGCTATAAATAGATAATATCTGTAAAATGTTTAATAAATATATTGAATATGTCTATATATTATTAAGATTATTATTTAATAGTGTCTATGAAATATCTATATATTATCGTAATAATATATACAAATAAAGCGCGGCGATCACGGGCAAACCGCGCGGGCGGCGGGATCGCGAGTGAAGCTAAACGAAGCGAGCGGCGATCGCGGTAGTAGCGGATCGCGGGCGAGGCGATCGGCGCGATTATCCGTAGAAAACAGCGGCGGCGGTCGCGCAACTCGACGGGTGAAGCCAGCGGATCGCGGTTTTATCGCGGTTGCAGTAGTTGCAGATCGCGGGCGCGGTTTTCTACGGTGTACAAGGATAACGCGGAAAAGTTGAATAAGAAAACGCTAATTAAAGGAAAGTTGAATAAGATTTTGCTACACTTTGGGCGCGAATAAACTCTTAAACCCGCAAAGGTTACACATTATTTTTTCGATGTGCAACCGCGACAAACCCTCTTTACTACTTGATTTGTTAGGCTACGGTTGCAGGTTGCACATATTTTTCATTTGTTCACGCGAAAAACTTTTTACACCGCTTTTCTTATTCCTCCGCGATCTGCGACTACATTTTTTTATAACTTTTTATTTATTGAAGTAAAAAATATCTGCAACCTGCAACCAAAGATAAACAAACGCTCTCTATAAGATAATTTGTAAAGGTTGCACTTGAAAAATTAAAGTGTAACCGACAGAAAAAAATACGCAACCGAAACTGATTACAAAAAAATCCGCGAGGCGTGATAGCATACGGCGAAACCTTAAAAAGGAGCGAGAATGACGTCGTGGACGAGAGATTTGGGGACGGCGATAAAAGTCCTTACAAACGGACTTATCGAAACAAGCACAAAGGATCGCGTACAGATTGATCCTAGCTTGATAGGGGCGCGAGTCTATATGATTAACGGCGAAATAAAAACCGTATCAAAAGGCGAAGACGATCCCTATAAAGAGGAATTTAAGGCGGCGAAAGAGAAAGAAGCCGCGAAAGCCAAAGCCAAAGAGGAAGAGGCGAAAAAGAGGGCGCAAGAAGCGGCGATCGCCGCGGGCAACCTATTAAAGTTAACCGCCGATAAGGGCGGCGAAGGCGGCGCGAAATGAGGCGCGAATTTTGGCGCGTTTTGCGCGATGAAGAAGACGGCGATGAAGGAAGCGGCGCGGGCGGCGGTAAAACGCCCGACGCGGGAGAGCCGCCAGCAGATAAAACGCCAGCGAGAGGAGAGCCGACAGAGCCGCAAGACGAAAAAATCTCCGTCTCTAAAAGAGAATACGAGGAAGCGCGAGATTACGTCAACTATCTGCGCGTCCGCGAAAATACGCAAGTTGAGATCGCGAAGATCAAACAAGAGATGTCCGACTTTAACACCGATGAAGTTGTGCGCCACTTGAGTGAACTCCAAAAAAGCAATCCAAACAAATACGTCTCGCTTGATAATCCTTTGGGCTGGAGGCTAATTTGGCGCGAAATTCAAGCGAAGAACCGCCCTGATTACAACTATGAGCCGCCAAAAGAGCGCGGCGAGAGCGAAAAAAAAGAGTTGCTCGAAAGAGCCAAAAACGGCGACTTTCTCGCAAGAGTAAAGCTCGCCGAAGAAGAATTATCAAGGAGATAAAAAAATGGAGCTTAGTAGTTTAACGCAACCCGAAAGGTTGCAAATCCTCAACCAACTTCAGTATGTGGGGCAAAAAGACACGCCTCTCTTTAGCACGTTGCAGAGCTATATGTTGCCGCGCGACGAAAAGGCAAACCCGAAAGACGGGATCGCGTGGGATTATATCAATATACCGTCGGCGGGCGATAACGCGGCTCTTGAGGGCGACGACTATCCCGCCGCCGAAGCGTACCCCACATTACGCGGGCATAACCATTTTCAGATCATTCGGTCGCCGTTTGGCGTAACCGGGAGCGAGGAAGCGGTAAGCGACAGCGCGGGGAAAAAAATGTTGGCTCAACAAGCCGCGATCGCGAAGATCAAACACGGTAAAGACATAGATTTCGCTTTGCACGGCACAGCCGCTCCCTCGCCTCGCGGCGCGGCGGTAGCGGGTAAAATGGGCGGTATAAGGAGCTTTGTAACTCCGCAGACTACAGTCAACGCCGCGAGCGCGCCGCTAGAATGGGAGCTTTTGCGCGAACTACTTAAATCGTCTTTTGTAGGCGGTTCGCCGCTCACCGATCTCTATATGAGCACGCGCCAAAAAGACAAGATCGATGACATTACTTTTAATAAGGCGGACGCCAAGCTAGAGACGAAGAAGATCAGCAACAACGTAACTATGCTGGGCGATACCGCGTACGGAAGCAATATCACGATCCACCTTGATCCATTGATCCCTGACGACGTGATCTTGGGTATTAACAAGGGACTTTGCGGGCTTTTATCGCATCGCGAAACGCACATTCAAGAAGAGGGGAAAAAAGGCGATCGCGTGAAGCAACTTTATTACACGGAGCTAACCTGCTTTGTGTTGAGCCGCTACGCGGTCGCGGAAATTCAAAACCTCGCGGTATAGACGTCAAGGGCTTTTAATGACCTTTGACGATCTGAAAAAGGCTATACACGGGCTTACGTTAGGCGACGCGAATTTGCCGACCGATGACGAGCTTGTTTTGATCGTAGCGGAGACTATGAGCGAGGCGGCGGTATTCTGCCGTCCGATCTCGCTTATATCAACTAACCCACAAGATTTCGCGGGCGAATCTCCGTTAATGGCTTTAGGCGCGGGCGCGTGGCTAAGGAAGCCTAAAAAGCCGCAAATCGGCGAAGAGCTGGATATTGACGACGGGCTATTCTCGGCGGTCGCGCATTTAACGGCGGCAAAACTAGTACGTAATTTGCCCGAATTAAACCGCAAAACGTATCACGAAGACGAGGCGCGTAAAGCGATGAACGCTTATATGTGGGCGCGGCATAGAACTACGAGCGCCACATACCAACATTAAGGAGAAAAAATGTCGGATTTAGTTTATAGTCCGTATATTTGGAAAAATGGCAGACCTACCGCCGCAACCACATTACCGCTAGGACAATTCGCGGAAACCTCCGCGTATACGCAGGGCGCGGACGCGCTATCGAAGGCGGCTGAAGCAAGTATGGCGAAAACGGCGGCGGAGCAAGCCGCGCAGGGCGCCGGGCTAAACACTCAAAGCGTTATTTATACAGGGGCAAAAAAAGCCGCTGAAGGCGCGGCGGCGCTCGCGGAGGGCGGCGGCGAGGCGGCGTCGTACGCGGGGCAAATGGCGGACGCGGCGACGCGATCGGCGGCGGCGGCGGAGAAAGCGGCGACGGGGCAGTGGATCGGCGCGGTGGGATCAATTTTGAGCGCGGGAGTAGGCGGCTATAGCGCGTACAAACAAGCTAAAGCGGCGAAAGAAGCCGCTAAACAAGCTAAACGGCAATACGATGACGAGATCAGGCAGCGCAACGCGATACAGAACGCGCTTAGCGCGAGATAAGGAGACAAAATGGCGGCTAGCTTTATAGAAATTTTGCGCGATATACGCGATCGCTTACATTGCGAGATTAAAGAGATCGGCGCGAACGCGGCGGCAAACGCGGCGGAAGCGAGAATAAGCGCCGAAGCGAGCGAGGCGAGCGCGCAAAACGCCTTTACGCGCGCGGCGGAGGCGAGAATAAGCGCCGACGAAAGCGAGGCGAGCGCGCAAGTTTCTAAAGAAATAGAAACGCGAATGTGGAGCAGAGAGGATTTCGACGAAAAAAAAGCGAATAAAATCCTTGTAACGCCTCCCGCTGAAAGCGGATTATTAAGCGAGATCGCGATCGGTCAGAAATTTCAAAAAATTACGATCGCGAATGAAACGCCATCGCCAAACGCCGGCGGCTACGGATACGCGCTATTATCGGACGGAACGCGGATCGCGTGGAATGGAACGAGTATACAATTAGAAAAAGACGAGGACGGAAACGGCAATTGGGAGACGGCGGAAATTTTCTATGATTTAACGCAGGGCGGAATAATATCAAATGAAAAAATTTTTAATAGTGAAGTAGGGATTATAGAATTTAACGTCCTTGATCGCGGTGCGGGCGCGTGGGAAAAGACAAGTTGGCATTATCAACAAGCGAATTATTATTTGGATTTAAGCGATATAAAAAACGCGCTGGAGCTTATGATCTCTATTTTGGACGGGCGCGTAACGGTTAATGAAAATAATATTGAGAACATTTTCGCGGCGATCGCGATCGTTAAAGGACATATTAACGAAATTAAAACAGACGTTAAAGCGATTGATGATCGCGTAACGGATAATGAAACGACAATTACAAACATAAACGAGGAGATCGCGGCGATTGAGAATTTTATATACGATATTGGCTACGAAAGCGGCGAAGAAAATAACGGCGAGAATGGAGAAAACGGCGGCGAAAGCGGAGGCGAGAATAACGGCGAAAACGGCGGGGAGAATAACGCGCCAAAAACATTAGCGGGGCGCGTAACCGCGAATGAAAAAAATATAAAAGCTTTGCAAGCGGCGATCGCGCTACTGGAGAACCGCGCGACAAACAACGAAACTATAATTAACGAAATAAATCAAACGGTTATACAAATAAGCGAAAAAATAACGGAGACCGTAACAAATACAATACTCATAGAGCAAAGATCAAACGAAACGGAGTTTGCGGGGGAAGTTAAACGCGTAATGGACGGATTTTACGTAGTGCAACACGACTTTCCATATATTTATAATTTAGAAAATTATAGCGGGCAACGTTATTTGGACATTACAATAAGCTTATTATGGAATAATTATTATTCTAAATTGGGGGAGCAAGACCCCGACTATAAGCCAAACAGAAACGAAATGAAATTAAGCGCGATAGGGCTAGATAACGTTTCGCGCGAAATTGATACGTTTATCACCGATTTTACAAGAGATTATTCGAAAGAAAAAATTGATCTTAGCGCGATTAGCGCGACGCCGATCGCGATCAAATTAGAGAATATAACAGACCCTACAAGACAATATATTTCAATTAAAATAAAAGGAACGTTATATAACGAATATGAAGCGATAAACCCTATTTATTTACAAAATAATATCACAAATAATACAGATTTATCTACTTTTGTACCCGCGATCTCCCCTGGTTCGCACCATCAACCAATTTACGGCAAAATTGACAATACGAAGGCGGGCGAAATATCTTTCGAAACGCAATATGCAGACTCAATATACTGGGGACAAAACAAGTTAAGGCTTGATTCTACGGGCATTGGTCTTGTCTTTAACTCTAGCGAAGGCGAAGAGGCAAACAGACAAACGCGCACCGTCTCATTTGGCATTGACGGAAGCGGCGTAGCAATTCAATCTATGGTTAATTTAACCGGCGCGGGCAGTTTTACGCATAGAGTGTACGCGTTCAGGGAAACTTACGAAAATCCCTACGACGTAGCCACTAAAAAAGACGTGGATTTAGCGGTAGATTGGTTAAACAGCCAAATAGATGAAATTCGGAACGGAATAGATAACATTCAGAACGAGGGCGGCGGAAGCGTCGATTTAGCGCAGTTTGCCAGCGATTCCTTTGCTGGTTTTCTAGCGGCGATCGGGCAAGCTACGGAGTATGCGCCGGGTAATAGCACGCTGTTACAATTTTCTCACGTTAGTAGTACCGCTGGCAGAACCGATAGAGTTTTTATCGCTAAGCTCAACGGGACGGTTACATTCGAAGCTAATCCATACAACGGTCGCGTAATTCTTGCCGAAACTATCGGCGGCGCCTTGTACGATATAGTAAATGTAATGGGGTGGGGACTACACAACGTTTCGCTAGTCGCTGGACGGCATTACACCGTAACGCTTTACAACACAACTTTAGCCTCCGCGCGCTTATTAGTAAACGACGTGTTAAGGTATCAATTAACCGCGCCGATATTACTTTTGTAGTTATCCTTTGAAATTAACCTTTTTTGCCCGCGATTATATCGCCGTTAACTTTTGAATTTTCCACTACATTCATATTTACGCGGCTGTTTTTGGGCGGGAACTTCGGCTCTTTCGGCGGTTTGCCGCCAGCCTCTACGCCAAAGAGCCAGTCAAGAGATATTTTGTGCCGTTTGCATAAAATAATGACTTCGGCGAATGGGATCGCGCGGCGGGTTTTGCGCGCGATGTATGCGCCGTACTCCATACCTAAAGCCTCCGCGCGTTCTTCGTTTGTGGTCAGATCAAGAGCCTTGTCTAGCTTTTTCTCTATCTCGCGAAAGCCAAATTCATCGTCATAGAGAGGTTTTCTTGCCTCTTTTTTATCTTTTTTCATTTTTTAACTCCATTTAAGATTTAATTAAGATTAGTTTTAGTAAAATGCTAAAACTAAATCATTCCCAGCCTTAATTATATCGGCTGGAAACAAGGGGGGGTTAAATGATTCGGCGCGAAAGAGTCTCAACAAATGAATTTATTCGCGTAATCGCGCGACTAAAGGCATTAGGCGGGTGGCATAGAGATAACGAAGTGGCGCAGGCTTTGGGCATAACGCCAGAAAATTTGGCGGCGCAAAAGCGACTAAACACGTTGCCGCTCGAAAAAATTGTGGTTTTATGCCGCCGCCGCAAGTGGTCGCTAGACCCTGTATTTGAGGGCGTGTTTGAGGAGGCGGCGTGATGAACGACATCGCTCCAATTCTGATCGTGGCGGTCGCAACGTCTTTATTTGTCGCGCTTGTTCAAGAAAGGATTAACAACCTGCGCGGCGATCTAGAAAACGCGCGGCTGGAGTTGTCGGCGGCGGTTGGCGCGAATAAAGCGAACGATGAAGTTTTCAAAAGGGCGATCGCCGCTTGCGAGGAGCAAAACGCCGCGATCGCCGGCGACTTAATTAAGGAGCGCGAGGCGCGGAATAACGCGATCAATTTGATCGGCAAAATGGAAAAAGCCGCCGCGAAACGAAAACCGATTAGCGAGGGAAACCACACTTGCGCCGTCCGCGCGATTGACAATTCCGATCCGCTTTTAGCGCGGCTAAACGGGGGGAAATAATGAAACCAGACATTTACAGCTTGATCGCGGAGCAGAGGCATAGCGAGGAGCAAACGCGGGACATTATCGGCATTGACCGCGCAACGGGCGAGATTTACACGGCGCAAATGAAGTTTACGGCGGGACAAGTTGACGACAATTTTTTATTTGTTATTCCAGAGAAAAATTTTCCGCCAAACAAAAAATTCAAAGTGAAGTGCGAGGCAAACGGGATCGTGTATCGCCTCACGGTTGAGACTAGCGAAGCGGAAGATGAGGATTAAGCAATGAAAGAAAGAGAACCAAAAAGCGCGTGGGAAATAGAGAGAGACAAGCGCAGGAAACAAGAGAAGCGAGCGATCGCGATCTTTCGGCTTGTGAGAGAACTTGAAGCGGCTGGTTGGGAATACGCGCCGCATTATTTGCGCGATGTCGCGATAAATATCTTTTTGGGCGAAGACCCGTGCGCCTCGTGGAAAACAGAAGAAGTAGCGAGGCAATCGCGATGAAGCCCACAATTTTCTACTCCGAGCTTTTCTGCGGCGCGGGCGGTATGAGTTTAGGCGCGAAGTGGGCGGCGCAAGAGCTGGGGTTTGATTTGCGCCACGTTTTCGCGGTGGATAATAACGCGGCGGCAACCGATACTTACCAGCGCAATATCGCGCCGCTTGATAATGGCAGTAAAATTCGCGCCGTACCTATGCGATTTCACGATACGGGCATAGAGTATACGCAAGGCGCTAATAACGGCGTTTTGTTCGCCGATATAAGAAACGCGCGGTTTCGCGGGTTATTTGACGGCGCGATCGGCGTGAAAATCCTCGCCTTTGGTTTCCCGTGCAATGATTTTTCCGTAATTAACAAACAAGGGCGAAAAGAGGGCATTAACGGCGAATTTGGAAGCCTCTACAAAGAAGCGGCGCGAGCCTTGCGCGAATTAAAGCCCGATTATTTTGTAGCGGAAAACGTAGAGGGTATTTTATCCGCTAACGGCGGTAAGGCGTTAGCGGAGATATTGTCAGAGTTTCGCGCGGCGGGTTACGATGTAACTTACAAGCTCTTTAATTGCGCGGATTTAGGCGTGCCGCAAAATAGAAAGAGAGTGTTTTTCTACGGAGCGCAAGAAGTTTTAAGCGATCTGGAGTTTCACACGCTTTTTAATCGCGTTTCGCGAGTGAAGCGGCGTATAACGGCGGGCGAGGCGTTAGCGGATATTCCAGCAGGCGCGGCAAATCACGAAAAGAAAAAACACCGCAAGGAAACGATCGCCGCGTTTGCCAGCTTGCCGCAGGGCGCGAGCGTTAAATCCAGCGGCGGGTTCGCGAGGTACGTGAGACAAAGCGGGGATTTGCCCTCGCCGACGATCCGCGCTATGGGCAAAAGAAACGGCGAAGCCCCGCTAATTCATTACGGCGAAGATCGCTATTTAACAAATAGAGAAAAGGCGCGAATACAAAGCTTTCCCGATGATTTTGTTTTTTGCGGCAATCGCGCGGAAGTCGCTACGCAGATCGGAATGGCTGTGCCGCCGATCGCGGCGTGTGAAATAATGAAGCCGCTTTTTGAGTATGCGGTAAAAAAAAGGAAAAAGCAATGAAACCTGAATTTTTCTTTTTTGTAGGGTGCGTTTTAATGGTGATTTTATTGATTTTATTCGGCGGGTGCGCACAGCCGCGAATAATCACGGAATACAAATATATAGATCGCAATTGTTCCGCGCCAGAGATCGCGCCGATCGCAATGCCGAAGCCGCGATTTATCGCGATTGATATTAACGAAACGCGGTTTTATTGCGCGAGCGAGGGCGCGAGCCTTTTGATTTTACTTGAGGAGACGAAAAAATGAAAACGCGGAAAAAACGAATATACACGCTTGACGGGCGCAAGGTGTATATTTTACGAGATAAAGATCGCGAGCGGTGGGGCGCGGAAGCGTTAAAACTTTGCGGCGAATTGGCGGCGGTGGAAGTGTGGCGTTTTGACGATCCGCAGGTTAAATTCTACGACGATGAGTTTGGTTTTATGCTGACCTACGATGATCAAAAACGCGGACGATACGGCGGCGATCGCGAGATTACAACCGCGATGATGCCGAACGCGATCGGTTACGCGGAAGAATTTGTTTCGCGCGGATTTTCCAAGAAGATGATAAATTTTATTTTTCAGCAAAGCTCAATAAAAGAGCTAGAAAAATTAAAGGAACGTGGAAAATGAAAGATAAACACGAGGCGATCGCGGCGAAAATTAAAGCGAACGGCAAGGAGAAAGAGCGCGTTAAATGTCAAGTTTATACTCGCGTAATGGGCTATCACCGTCCGATTGAGAGCTTTAATTTAGGAAAGCAGGGCGAACACGACGAGCGGGTGAAGTTTGAGGAGAGAGAGCGCGGCGAAAGCGGCGGCGATGTCGTTATGGAGAAAAAGCAATGAAAGAAACGCGCAAATCGTCTTGTGGGCGCGAGGCGGACGCGACTCGCGAGGGTTACCCGACCCGATCGCGCCGCGCGTTAGAGACCTCCGGCGATCTGTCTCGCGTCCACAAGACGGTTTGCGAGTGTCTCGCCGCGATTGATCGCGTAGATCGCAAAATAGAAAACGCGCTTGAGGCTTTGACGCCCGAATACTATTCAATCCGCGAAGTGGCGGAGTTGTGCGATCTATCGTATCAAGCGGTGCGCGATAGGCTTATTAACAGTTACGGCGTAACGCCCGACGACTGGCGTAAAAAGGGCGGCAGATATTACATTTTACGATCCTCGCTGGATAAGTTTAGGAGGCAAAAATGCCGATCTGTATAATTAAAAAAAGGAGAGAGAATGTCGGAGAACATTATCAAGGCGGCTTGCAAAGAGCTGGGCGTAACGCAAAAAGAGCTAGCGGAGCGGATCGGAGTAACGCAAGAGACGATCAGCGTATCGGCGAAAGACGAACCCTCGAGGCAAGTGCGCCGCGCAGTAGAATTACTGCTGGAAAATCACGCGCTCAAACAAGAGAATACCGCGATCGCGGAAATGGGCGCGGCAATACGCAAAATACTCCAAACTTCGGAAAATCTCAACAAAAAATAAAATATTTTTACGAAAATCTTAATTTTATACTTGACAAGTTTAATAATTTATGGTTTAATTGCCCTCGTGTATTGAGAAATTCTCAAGAAAGGGAGCAGTTGTCAACACATCAAACCCAAAGAGAAGCGATCGGCGCGGAGATAGACGCGATAGACGAGGCTTTGCGCGAGCTAGACTTTATCAGCGAAGCGGTATCGTCGGCGTCCACCGCCAAAATCAACTTTACGCGCGAGGCGAAAAGCGGCTTGACGTTGATACTAGATCAAATATCGGCGCGGTTGCGCGAAAGCGAAATAGCTTTGACGGCGCAAGCTAGAAAGAGAGGGGTATAATGCGAACTGCCCGATCAGCTCGCGAGGTTGGAGGTCTGTTCAAAATGCGCGGGCGCAATCATCACGTCAAAGACAGGAGCGGGATCATTCAAGTTTGCGGCGTGATAAATGGAAAGTGGAGACAGAGGAGTACGAGACTGGAGGCAAACGCGCCGAATATGGCGTTTGCCGCTAGGGAGTGGGAGCGGCTTTTGCGCGAAATTCTTGACAAAGAAGCGCCTATTTATGATAGGCTCGCCGCGCCGCTTTTTAAGGAGTTTGGAGCGGCGGCTTTACGCCGCGTAGCGATAAACAAAGGCTACAAGGACAGCACGCGCGATATTCGCGAGCGCGATTACGCCGCGATTGAGAGCTACTTTGGCGATCTTAGATTAGATCAGATTACCGAAGAGCAGATCGCGGAGTGGCAAGAGCGAATTTTGGCGCGCGGCGCGGGAGCGGCGCGGGTGAAAAACCTGCGATCCGTCTTGAATTTGGTTTTTAAGGCGGGGAAAAAGTGGGTAAAAAATAATCCGCTTAAAGACGTGGAGTTGCCAAAAGCCAAAAGGAGCGCGAAAACGCCGTTAAACAGCCGCGAGGCTACGGCGTTGATCGCCGCCGCCGAAGGGTGGTTTAGGAACTATCTAACTTTCGCTATTCTGACGGGGGCGCGTCCGGGTGAAATTATCGCGCTGGAGTGGCGAAACGTGGATTTTGAGCAGAAAACCGTGAAGATTGAGCAAACGTGGTCTTTGGGTTTTTTGCAAACGCCGAAAACGGCGGGAAGCGCGCGCAAAATACGAATGAGCGCGGACGTTGAGGCGGCTTTGAGAGCGCAATTTAGCGCGACTGGAGGCAGGGGTTTTGTTTTTCAGTCCGACTCTGGAAACGGGTATAAGCATATCGGGTCTTTGCGGCGAAAATGGAATGCCGCGCTGGATCGCGCGGGCGTTTCGCGGCGCAAATTATACTCTACGCGACACACGTTCGCCTCGCTTATGCTTATGCGCGGCGCGAAAGTGGGGTACGTTTCTAGAATGTTGGGACACAAGGACGCTAAAACTACTTTGGAGTTTTACGCTGAATATATTCCAGAGGAAGACGCAGTGAGCGAAGCGGCAATGGAAAACATTTTGGCGGCAACGTCAAAAAATACACAAAAATTGCACACTTCGCTTTTTTCAGAAGAAGGCTTTGTTGCTTAAACTCGCTCCGCGACAGGCTTTGTCGCCGATCCCTAATCGCTAATTCCACAATATCACGGATTGGTGATCGCGCACAATATCGCGGATCGGGAATTGCGCATTAAGATCGCGGATTGCGCTTAAGATCGCGCCTAAGAAAAATCACATTTAAGATCGCGGCTTGCGCTTAAGATCGCGGATACGCCTGAAATTTCCTAGATTGCGGGCATTGTAGCCTCGCGCGCTCGTTATTGTCTGTCTGTTGCGGTTACTAACACCTTTTTGCGG
>JAITUT010000030.1 GCA_031286325.1 Helicobacteraceae bacterium | reverse complement strand
GCCTATATAAGGAGATTGTTTGCAATGAAAAAGCCAACAGCAGTAACCATTTTCTTTTTGCCGTGATGGTGCCTAGCGGCTTTCGCGCAGGCATTACCAAGTTGTAGATTGCGGGGCTGGAAATAATGGCGTATAACAACATATTTTCGATACCTGTTTCCCAAAAACGTCAAACGTCCATGAAGCGCAGATTTATTGTTTTTTCTTCTGTTTTGTATCTGCTGATTTTTGCCGTTGGAAGCACAATTTTTATCATTTTGATGAATCAAATCCTGTATAAAAACGCCGGACACGAAATAACGCATACCGTTGAAATGGAACGGCTTAAACTGGAAGCGGTCATGAAAAGTGAAGTTGCCATTGTCGTAAAAATGGCAGGCTCTCCCTTAATACAACGGTACTTTCTTAACCCTGCGGACAGCGAACTGAAAAAACTCGCGTTAGTGGAAATAGCCGGATACCGCAGAGCATTTGCCGAAAATAATGTGTTTTGGATAAGCGACATTGATAAAAAATATTATTTCAACGATGAATATGTCTACACATTGGACCCGGCGGAAGAAAGCTCGTGGTGGTATAACGAAATCCTGAAAAATCCTGTCCCTTACAGTTTGACGGTTAATTTTGATATTGGAATAAAGAAAACTATGTTATGGATTGACGCGCCCGTTCTTGACGATAATCATAAACCTGTTGGCATTGTGGGAACGAGCCTAAATCTCTCCGATTTTATCAATACGGCATACCAAAACTATTCCGGAACTGCGGAATTATATTTCTTTAAGGCCACAGGAGAAATATCCGGAGCAAAAGACATTGTTCTTGCTGAAAATAGAATGAAAACGATCGAAGTGTTAGGCCAAACCGGCGAGGAAATTCTTGCCATATCGCGTGAATTGAGAAGCAGAGAAATAAAATATTTTGAGGCAAAAGACAATGGGCAAATAATCGCTGTTGGTTATATTCCGGCTTTGGATTGGTATATAACCGCCGTGCGCTCCTTTTCTATTGTAGACTCTCTAAATAACGGCATGACCGTTCTTTTCGGTGTAATAATGGCGGTTATTTTTCTAATTTTTATAGTTTTCAATATATTTATCATCGGAATGTTGGAACCGCTTAACCGAATGGTAAAAACAATAATTCAAACTTTATCCGACTGGGATTTGAAACCCCAGACAAATGAACATTATAATGATGAAATTGAAACTCTGGGTGAATTTTTCCACTTGACCATAATCGATCAGCTTACAGGCACTTACAACAGACGGTATTTTGACGGCAGCTTAAAGAAAATAATAAAATTTCATTCCCGTACAGGCAGTAGCCTCAGCGTATTAATGATAGATGTTGATCATTTTAAAAAATACAACGACGCTTACGGTCATGCCGCGGGAGACGACTGCCTTAAAGAAGTTGCCGCCGCCCTTTCTCAATGCGTAGTAAGGGACGGGGATTTTGTCGCAAGGTACGGCGGGGAGGAATTTGCCGTTGTTCTGCCGAATACCGATAAGGATGGCGCTCAGGTTATTGCGGAAAAAATGCTGGAAAAAGTGCGCGAACTCAATATACCTCACGAAACAAGCGGTACAGAAGATTATGTTACCATCTCCATTGGAGGTACAACCGGTATTGTTAATCATTTACAGCATGGAAGCGACTACATCAAACTTGCCGATAAAGCGTTATACGAATCCAAAAAAAATGGACGTAACAGATACTCGTTTTTGAATTTTACTTAAAAACCTTGCCCCTTTAATTGTCGTGCCTTGTTTGGGTAGCGCCCGGTGCCTGTCGCCCGAATCGCGTAGTGCCGATCATTGGAGGGTACACTAGATATGGGGTAACGCAAATGTGCCCAAAAACGCCCAAATTCAGCCAAAAATAACCTTTTTTTGCCGTTTTTCGCTGTTTTTGGCACATTGAGACCGCCAACCGACGTGGCGGATGACCCATTCACCACGGCGCATAGCCCGTCCGCCACGGCGGAGGCGGAGGTAGCGGGCGTATGAACGGAAGCGCCAAACAGCACATTTGGAAACGTCAACATCAACGCAATCGCATACGGCGGCGGCAAGTTTGTCGCAGTAGCATATAATAATGGCGAAATGGCGCATTCGTCTGACGGCGTAAACTGGATGGCAGTAGCGAACACCCCATTCAAAGAGCAAATCTTCAGAGCACCAATCGCCTTTGGCAACGGAAAGTTTGTCGCCGCGCACGGCAATCGCCCCAAAACGGCGTATTCATCTGATGGCATATGGACAGGCATAAGCAACCCATGCTGTATCTTCTTTGCAATCACCTATGGAAATGACAAGTTTGTCGCGGGAGGCCTCGACGGCGTAATGGCGTATTCAACGGGTCTCTAAGAAAATCCGCTGAACAATGAGCAAATAACAGGTAACAAAGCGTAAAAACTTTGTTACTTGTTATTTGAATTATGTAGGGGCGAACTGCGTTCACCCGTGTTATCTATTGTTCGCCGCAATGACGAAGCTGCGAGCCACAATAACGATCGCGTAACTTAAGCGGGAGCTACGGTTTTCCTTTCGCTTTGCAATTCTCCGATCGCCGCAATAACAATCGGGTAACTCACTCGCAAGTTCCCCCTAATTTGTTATCCCAATTTTCCAACTCGACTTTAGTAAAAGGTCTTGTTTCGCCGTTTGTTTTATGGCAAACGCCGCTTATTGCTTTATCATTTTTGTATGTAAATACGCCCCAAATTTCGCCGTTTTCCCTGAAAACTTTCGTTTCGCCCTCTTGCGCGCCGTTTTTATACATAATCTTTCGCTCTAACTCGCCGTTTTCGTAGAAAAATTTCGCGAGCCTTTCACGTTTGCCGTTTTTGTATGATATTTCACTTTTAAGTTTACCAATCTCATAGAAAGACTTTTCAATCCCTTCGGCTTTACCGTTTTTGTATGGCGTTCCATATTTAAGTTTGCCGCTCTCGTAGAAAAACTTAAAGACCCCCTCGACTTTACCGTTTTTATACGGCTCAATGTATTTCAGCGCGCCGCTATTATAATAGCCGCGCTCCTCGTTTTGCTCTCCGTTCATGCAAAGGAATCCGACCATACCGCCGTCTTCTTCTAGCGTATCTCGCACCTCCGCTTTGCCGAGGAGCAAATTACCTTTCATATCCAAGCATTTGCCATTATCCTCGTCAAAACGCCCGGTTTCGCCCTCAACATAAACTTTATAATCCGTATCCGCGCATTGGCAAGCCGCCGCCAGCAAAACAGCGATCAAAACTCTTTTTATCTTGTCTCCTTTTTGCGTTGGCGAAAAATAGCGTGAAATACGGATCGCGCCCGAAAGCTCGATCCGCAATTAGTCAAAGAAAGAAGTTATTTAGCGAGCGAGCCGATATAACGTCCGAGTTCAAGCACCTCTTGATCGCTCAAATTCACGGCGCGACTTTTCATAGTGTTTGCCGTGGAACCGCCGGCGTAAGCGCCGTTTTGGTAGTTGCGCAGGATTACCACCGCTTCGCTCTCGCTAAAGCGCGCGACTTTGCCCGAACGCCCGAACGCGCTCTTGCTGGCGTCTTTACCGTGGCAACCAGAGCAACGCAATTGGAAAATCTCCTTGCCGTTTTCCCTATACATATTCGCAATGTATTTTGCGAGCGCGGCGCGTTTTCTATCGTCTAAGAGCGCCGCTTGAGCCTCCATAGCGCCTGGGTTGCCCTCTTTTCTGTATTCCGCAAGTTTATCGGCGATCGTCTTTTCGCTAAGCCGCGAAAGATTCGCGTCTTTGCCCATAGGTCGCTCGCTGGCGTATTTGCCGTGGCACGGAATACAATGCTTAAAGAGCGTCTCGCCCTCGCGAAATTGCTCCATCACCGCAGGATCCGTCGCATACGCCGCCACACACAAAAGCGTCGCCAAAGACGCCTTGCTCAAAAGTTTCATTGATTCTCCTCCGCCCCAAAATTTGCTATGTATTTTATAATTTTTATTATTAAAGTTAATTAAGGCAAGGAGTTTTTGTTTAAAATCGCCGCCTTAGTTCGTTTTTCACAAGGCTAAAAATGCTTAAAAATTTCTGGGGGTCGTCTCTTTCATTGGCGATCGCGATTGCGATCTCGTTTTGGTTTTGGGGATTTAACGGCGTTTATATCGTGGCGTTTTTAGCGCTTTTAGAGGTCTCGTTGTCGTTTGACAACGCGGTCGTGAATGCGAAAGTCCTCGCCAAAATGGAGCCGATCTGGCGGAGACGTTTTATCGTCTGGGGCATTCCCATAGCGGTCTTTGGAGTGCGCTTTGTCTTACCCGTACTGCTCGTGGCGGCGGTCAGCGAAATGACGATCGCGCAGACATTTTCGTTCGCGTTCTCCGACCCCGCGCGTTACGCCGCCGAGCTTGAAAACGGGCAAAACTTAATCCACGCTTTCGGCGGCGCGTTTTTGCTGATGGTCGCGATGGACTTTTACTTTGATCGCAATCGCGAAGTGCATTGGATCAAAGCGTTGGAAAACAACTTGCTGACGCGCAAAATTGCCGCTATCAACTCAATTTCGGTGATTATCGCCGTGATCATAGGCATAGTTTTGCTCGCGCAAAGCGACAGCGCGAGCGTTGGGATCGCCTATTTCGGCGGCGTGGCGATCTACGAAATCATCAACAAAGTTGACGAACTCGTATCGCAAAACAATAGCGGCGCGACGACGCGAAACGGCGTTGCGGGGTTTATCTACCTCGAAACTCTGGACGCGAGTTTTTCGCTTGACGGCGTAGTCGGCGCGTTCGCCCTCTCAACGAATATCTTTATGATTATGATAGGACTCGGCGTCGGCGCGCTGTTCGTGCGCTCGCTCACCTTATACTTTGTCGCCAAAGGCACGCTCGCCGAATATCGCTATTTAGAGCACGGCGCGCACTACGCGATCTTCGCCCTCGCCGCGATAATGCTGATTAAAATTTTCTTCCACATCAGCGAGTTCATCACGGGTTCAATCGGCGCGATGTTTATCCTGCTGGCGTTTTGCCATTCTGTCGTGGCGAACCGCAAAATTTTGTGATTGTAGGTCGTTTCGCGCCGACTCCCAGCGGCGATCTGCACTTTGGCTCGCTGGTGGCCGCGGTAGGAAGTTTTGTGAGCGCGAAATCAAAAGGCGGCAAGTGGCTCGTGCGCATTGAAGATACGGATCGCGCAAGGAGCGTGAAAGGCGCGGATTTAGAAATTTTGCGGACTTTGGAGCGTTACGAGCTTTTTTGGGACGGCGAAATTTGGCGGCA
The DNA here is from genome assembly GCA_031286325.1 of Helicobacteraceae bacterium. Lineage (GTDB taxonomy): Bacteria > Campylobacterota > Campylobacteria > Campylobacterales > SZUA-545 > JAIRNH01. Next base: position 17,076 of record JAITUT010000030.1, on the reverse strand, counting down.
AAGCGAGAGATTCGCGATATATTTTGAATTTTTGGATCGCTTGAAAAATTTTACCTACGAATGTTTTTGTTCGCGGAGCGATCTCGCTCCGTTCGGCAAAATTCACCCGCCTAGCTGCGTCGCGCGCGTAGGCGATCGCGCCGCGATCCGCGTTCGCGTTTTAGATCGCGAAATAATTTTTCACGATCGGATCGTCGGCGGCTTCAAGCAAAATTTACGCGCCGAAGTCGGCGATTTTGTGCTGAAAAACCGCGGCGGCGAGCCAAGTTACCACCTCGCGTGCGTGATTGACGACCATTTAAGCGGCGTGAGCGAAATCGTGCGCGGGCGCGATCTATTAGACTCCGCGCCGCGCCAAATTTACCTGCAAAATTTATTCGGATTTTCCACCCCTGATTACGCGCATTTGCCGCTCGTTTTGGGCGCGGACGGCGCGAAACTCTCCAAACAAAACAAAGCCGAGCCGATCGCGGGCAAAAATCCGCGCGAAACTCTGATCGCCGCGCTGAATTTCTTAGGCTACGACACGCCCGCCGATCTCACAATCCGCGAAGCGTTAGATCGCGAAATTTGCCTATAATTCGCGAATGGAACGCGCGGATTGCAGAAAATGCGTTTTTTTCAAGGTAACTTGGGAGCCTAATTTCCCGTATGCGTGCGAACTTTTCGGCTTCAAGGGCAAAAATATGCCAAGCGCCACGGTTTTTGGCGCGAGCGGCGAACATTGCGGCGAGTTTCGCGCGAAAAACAAGAGCTCAAGTGCGGAAAAATCGGGCGGCGCGGGCGGTTTAACGCCGCGCAAATTCTAAAAACAGATTTAAGGACAAAAATGCAAAAAATTTTTCTATGCGCGATCAGCAATATCGCCAGCGGGAGCTGCAATGAGGATTGCGCCTTTTGCGCGCAGTCGGCGCGTTATAACGCGGATATTTCTAGGTATAAATCGAAGCCCGTCGCGGAAATTGTAGATGAAGCGCGCAAAGCGGCGGCGGCGGGCGCGGTAGGATTTTGCCTAGTTACGGCGGGGCGCGGAGTTACGGATTTGATTTTGGAGTATGTCTGCGAGGCGGCGCGGGCGGTGAAAAAGGCTGATTTGGGCGTGAAAATTATCGCCTGCAACGGCGACGCCACGCGCGAGCAACTCGCCGAAATTAAAAAAGCCGGCGCCGATCTATACAACCATAATTTGGAGACGAGCGAGCGATTTTTTCCGCGAATTTGCGCCACGCACCTTTGGACGGATCGCGTACGCACAAACGAAAACGCGCTTTCCGCAGGACTCGCGCTCGTTTTGGGCGGCATTATCGGGCTGGGCGAAACTAACGAGGATCGCGAGGATTTGTTTAAGGCGATCGCGAAATTTAAGCCGATGAGCGCGCCGTTGAATTTTTACATCAAAAATCCAGCGTTGCCTATTGATCTTGAACCGCTGGGCATTGACGAGGCGTTGTTTTGGGTAAAACGAATGCGCGAAATTTTGGGCGAAGCGCCTCGCATTATGCTCGCGGGCGGCAAAGAGCAAGTATTCGGCGATCGTCTTATGGATGCGATCGCGGCGGGGGCGAACGCGATGGTTGTCGGCAATTATCTCACGACTTTAGGAATGGACAGCGGCGATCTGCGCGATATGATTTTCCGCGCCGGGCACGGAGTCGCCGCGCCTGAGGATTGCGCGATGATGTTCGCCGCTAATTGATCTCGCAAAATAAGCTTTGCGGCTCTTTTACTTCTCGCGGGAGCAAAGCTCGTCCTTGCGACCAAAAGGCGATCACCCTTTGGAAACTCACGAAAATCGCAGTTACTTTTTTCGCTCGCGCTTAAAAAGCCGCGATTTTCCTCCGTTGCGGATCGGGCGAACGCAGTTCGCCCCTACATATACGCGAGCGCGATCGCAACGGGAATAATTAGGTTTTATTTGGGTTTCGTAGCTCTTCAACGCCGCCTGACTTTTTAACTTCTCACGAGAGCAAAGCTCCCACTTGCGAGCAAAGGGCGATCGCCTTGATATTGTATGGGCGAACTGTGTTCGCCCCTTATCTATTTGGAAACCTCGCATGCAAATTACCATTCGGCATTGTTGGGCAATTTTTGCCCGTTGCGGAATCGGGCGAACGCAGTTCGCCCCTACATATACTAGCGCGATCGCGGCGGGAATAATAGCTTTTTGTTCAGGTTGTAGCAAGCAACTTACAAAATTGCGGCGTTCCTTTACGCTTTGCAATTCTCAGATCGCCGCAATGACGAAGCTGTGAGCCGCGATCCGCGATAATAACCCCGCGACTCAATCGCAATTTACTTCAGAGTCCCTTATTCAAATTTTCTAACTCGGCTTCGGTGAAAAGTCTTGTTTCGCCGTTTATTTTATAGCAAACGCCGCTTATTGCCTCGTCTTTTTTGTATGTAAATACGCTCCAAATTTCGCCGTTCTCGTAGAAAAATTCTTGACCCCATTCAGCTTTTAGCTTCACCGTTTTTGAGTTTGAACGGCATAATGTATTAGAGTAAATTATCTATTTCTGAGCGACATTATTATTGCGCGGTATTATTCCTGCGCGACATACAGAATACAACCGCAGTTTGGGCAAGTAACGATCTCGCTTGAGGCGATCACCTCGCCGTAAACTTTGTCGCTAATTTTCATAAAGCAACTGTAGCACGCCTGTTTTTTCACGGGCGCGACCGCGCGGTTGCCCGCCCAGCGGCGGATTTTTTCGTAAAACGCGAAAACTTTTTGCGGAATGTCCTCCACGAGTTTCGCGCGATTGGCGAGCAGAACTTCTTTGCGATCGGCGAGGCTTGCGAGCGCCTCTTTGCTCTCTGATTTTGCTTGTTTGATGTCGTTCTCGATCGCGGCGATGCGCGATTTGAGGTCGGCGATTTTAGCGCGGCTATCCTCTTGGCTCTTTTGGAGACGCTCAATTTCGTCGTTTATAAAGTTAATTTGCTCTTTCGCGATGTCTTGCTCAATGCCCAACGCCTTGATCTCGCGCTCGGTTTTGAGGCTCTCGCTCTTGCTCTCGTGGCGCGCGATCTTGTCGCGGTGTTCGACGAGCGCGGTCTCTTGCTTGTCGATTTTGTAACTTGTGTCTACGATCAGGTTTTCAAGCTCGTCTATCTGGCGCGAAGCTTTTTCGCGCTCGGCTACGAGGTCGTTTAACGCGCCGTTAATGCGCTCCTCTTCGGGGATAAATTCGTCAATTGACTTGTCCAAATCGCTGAGTTCAATCAGTTGTTTCAAATGCTTGTTCATTTTTATCCTTTATGCTTTAACCAAACGGGCTTTTTAAGGGCGCGATTATAGCCGAAATTCCCTTTTGGCTTAAAGCCGCTCGCAAAACCTCGCCGAAAAAACGCTCCGTTTCGTAGTGTCCCGCGTCTATTAGCCCAATTTCTAGCGAGGCGGCGCGAACCGCGTCGTGGTATTTGAGATCGCCCGTGATCAAAATATCCGCGTCGATTTTACCCGCGAAGCTCCCGCCGCTACCGCAACAGATCGCGATCTTATATTCGCTTTTTTTCGGCGGTTTTACAAATGATTTTACGCTACCGATCGCGCTATTAACGCGCGTTAAAAGATCGTCAAATTTTTCAGCGGTTTTCGCGTAGCAAATAAAATCGTTTTCCGTAATATCATTAAACTTCAAAATTTTTTCAGCGACATATCTATTTAAGTGCGATTTATCAAAATTAGTGTGCATCGCGATTACATTTATATTTTTCGCGATCGCGGATCGTAATAAATTCGCGGGATACTCCGCGAAATTTAATGATTTAATAGGTGAAAAAATTAACGGGTGGTGCGCGATCAAAGTTGAATTATTCGGCATAAAATTGAGTGCGTTTTGATCGCACTCAAGCGAAATAAAAATATCGCCCGCGTCAGCGGAAAAATCGCCGACTATTAAACCGCTGTTATCCCAACTTTCTTGCGTTTCAAACGGCGAAATTTCGCCGAGAATTTTTAGCAGATCGCGGATCAACATTTTCTATTTGCCAACCTAGCTTCTCTTTCGGCTTCTTGCTCTTTATACAAAACCGCGCAACCTTTCGCAAGCTCTCTAACGCGCAAAATAAACTGCGCCCTTTCGGTCTGCGAAATCGCTTTTCTCGCGTCAAGTTGGTTGAATGTGTGGCTCGCGATCAGGCATTGATCGTAAGCGGCGAGCGGCAAACCAGCCTCCAGCGCGCGCTTACACTCCGCCGCCGCACGCTCAAAACCCTCAAACAAAGAGGGCGCGTCGGCGACTTCAAAGTGATACTTGCTGAACTCAAATTCGCTCTCCAAATGCACATCGGCGTATGTGAAATTCTCATTCCATTTAATATCAAAAACGCTCTCTACGCCCTGCAAATACATCGCGAGCCGCTCCGTGCCGTATGTAATCTCCGCCGCGACAGGATCGCACGCAAGCCCTCCGACCTGCTGAAAATATGTAAATTGCGTAACTTCCATTCCGTCCAGCCAAACTTCCCAACCAAGCCCCCACGCGCCAAGCGTCGGCGACTCCCAGTTGTCCTCCACGAAGCGAATGTCGTGCTCGGCGAGGTTTAATCCTAAAAATTCAAGACTTTTTAAGTATAAATTCTGCACATTCGGAGGCGTGGGTTTCAAAAGCGCTTGAAATTGGTAGTACGCGCCGAGCCGATTCGGGTTTTCGCCGTAACGCCCGTCTGTGGGGCGGCGGCTGGGGGCGACATACGCCGCGCTCCACGCTTTGCTGTCCAAACTGCGCAAAAGCGTGGCGGGGTGAAAAGTACCCGCGCCCGCTGGCAAGTCGTATGGCTGGACGATCACGCAACCTTGATCTTTCCAAAATGTCTGTAATTTGAGTAGCAGATCGCTAAAATAAAGCACTAAAACCGCCTTTATGATTTTTCGCGCGGATTATACGGAAAGTTAAATTTAGATCGCGTTTGGATCGCGCGGTTTAAGGCGGATTGTCATTTAATTTTTGAAATTTAGGAGAGCTAGATGAAGCCTATGAAAATTTTTCTATTGTTTATCGCGATCGCCGCCGTCCTGCATTGCAAAAATTTCGACGTGGAAGAAGCGAAAGCCGCCGTGGGCAAAGAATTAAATAGCGAAGGGCTGATGATCTTCAATGTCTTTCGCAAGGTGAATAGAACCCTGCCGCCTTATGGCGCGGAGGCGAACCACCCCGATCAAATCACGCAACATTGGAAAACCAAAAACGGCATTCGGATTGAGGAGTGGAACGAATGGACTAGCGACGGCGTGATAGATTGCGATAATTTCGCTATGTTAGCCTACGCGATTTTGAAAAAGAACGGCGCGGCGGCGAAGATCGTAATGCAAGAAGATCATATGGCGGTAAAAATTTTATACGGCGGCGAGTGGTTGATAATGGATCCAGAATTTTCGTTCCTGCGCGAGTGGGACGGCAACGGCGTCATCGGGCTTTTCAAGGAAAACGGCTACATTCGCCCGATCGTGGTGATCTACGAGGCGAACGGCGCGGTGTCGTGGTCGTATCAGCAGAATGAGGTTAAGCGCGAGTTGGCGGATCAGGCGATAGCTCCGCTTTACGAAGCGAAAGCGTTGGAGTATTGGGGGTCTCTGAATTAAAGCGATCAAGCGGATTAAACAGGGATCGGCGGCGGCGATCCGTATGAAATCCGCAAATTAGGCGACCCCGCGATCAAGCGGATTAAACCCCCGCGCCCGAAATTTCCGCGATCCGATCCTAAGAATTTATTCGCGTTGTTTTTTTACGATTTTCTCTAACTCGTCTATGCTTAAATTAGTCTATCTTTCGTAACCATTATCGCGCGATTGTAAACGATCGCGAGAGATCGCTTCGCTTAACAGGCTTTTAAGTGAAATTTGGCTCTCGTAGTATGGTTGAAACATAGCGTTTAACTGCTCTTTGGATTGCGCGTCTGCGCGATCTTCAATTATTTTAATAACCGCCAGATCGCGAGCGATGTACAGTAAATTGCGCCCATTCTCTTTTTTATCAATATTTTTCCACTCCAGATCAAAACCGCTTGCCTTTGCGAGCTCGTAAGTAAATTCGCGTAAAGCGCGGCTATTGCCCTCGTGAAACGGGTGGATATAATCCAAGCGCGCGTAGAGATCGGCGATTGTATTTGTAAACATCGCTTTGTTTAACTCTGAAAATCTTTTCGGATTTACGCTTTTCAATATCTTTTCAAGCTCGTCAACGCTGTTTTGATCCATAGGCGAATAAGTTACCCGCACGATCATTTCAAGACGTGGTCGCCAATCGCGATCTTTTGCGCGCGTGAGATTTTCTCCCACATACGATCTGAATTCGCCAGCGTGTATGCTTTGGTAGCCTTTTGGCAAGTCCTGAAATAAACGGCGATGAATTTCTTTTAGGTGTTTTATGTCAAATTCGCCGCCAACAGGATTTAGGCGTAACTCAACGCTTCGTCTTCTTATTTTGTCTTCATAAATCTCTTCTAACGAATTAGGCATTATTGCCCTATAAACTCTTCTAAAGTAAGCTCGCCGTTAATAAATCTACGCTGGCGATCTTCTTCTTCCGCGCTTAACTTGTATCCCTCCAAATTCATAGAGGCGTTAGCGTGCTCTACAGCCGCTAATCTCTTTGCTCTCTCCTCGTCGGAGATCGGCTTCTTTTCGCCCGCCGCAACGGAACGCCGAGATGTTTTGGATTCTATCTTGTTAAGGCTATAAGCCGTTTCCATTTTAGCCCCCTTGATTTTGTGAATTGTAACAAAAACACTACCCGATCAGCACGTTTTGCCGCGGGTGAGCAAATATACTTTGCGGTTTTTAATTTTTGCTAGTTGTTCGTAATTCGCGGGCATTATGGAATGATAGCGAAAGCCCCCCGCTGTGATAGCGGGGAGCAAAGAGAGAATGGCGCGATTAGTACCAAATACGATCGCGATGCGGCTTTAATCAGCAAAAAGGCGAGCGATTAACCGCTAAATCCCTTGCGTAGCGATTACCGCTAAATCTCGCCCTTTCGCCCGATTAGATCGGGCGAAAGGGCAAATAGCGCGATTACCACCAAATCCTTTGCGGAGCTAAGGATTCGTTCGCATCGTCCTTAAAGTGCCTACCCTCGGTTTCGCCTGTGCCGATCCATTTTTTCGAGGCGGGTTCTAGGAAATTCACCTTACCGCACGGGTGCTCTACGCAAGTTCTAGAGAGCGGCAACTCGTTTATGGCGCCCCCCACCGCATACTCAATAGAGACGTATGGTTTGCCTCCCGGTTTATACCAGAGGTGAGGCGGGATAGACAAGTGCGTAACAAACGATCGCGGACGATCTCCCTCGTCGAAATGATCATACAGAACTGACTGATACGGCTTCGAATCGCTGAGCTTCCAATTCTCCTTCATCATTGGTGGCTGCGCGAACGCGCTTGAGCCGAAGTTCACCTTGTATTCTGTGTTGTCTTTGACCCACGAAGTCTGCACAGAGATATTCACATCCGTAACGGCGTCAACTGGAACAACGGCTGTGGTTTCAGTATTGCTGTAAATACGCGCCCAGCCGCTCTCTCCATTCAAACTCGGAAGCGGTTTCTCAAAGCCCGCGTTAAGCGTTCTTTCCTTGCTAAAGTCGCTCGGCTGGAAGTAATCTAACACACAAGTCAGATTAGCCTCTTCTGTGTATGAAGTAACCTCTGGGGTTATAGCGCGACCATAGACAAATGTCGCCTGCGTTTCCGTTCCCGGTACGTGCCAAAGCACGCTTCCTACGATCGGAGTTTGCCAATCGCTCGTACTCTCTACGACCGTAATATTGAAGTCGTTCGTTTTGAAAGTCAGCGGCAACATAGGAGCGTTCAGATCGCGGACGAAGTTCCAGCTCGCAGGTCCCGTGTTATCCACTACGCTCTCGTCAGACATATTAGCCTCGCCGTAACGCCACAGCTCTCGCGCGATTCTCTTGGGCTCGTAGACTTGGTTAAGCGGGTTCTGCGCAAAGGCGAGTTGTTCGGGCGTTACATAATTTCCTGGTTGCGCGCCCAGCGGATACATTCCGTAGAGGCTCTCGTTATCGTCGGAGGATTGGCTATAGTTGCCATCCGAGTAGTTCTTCGTAGGGCGCCCGCCATAATTCACGGCGGTAACCTTGTAATGTATCTTAATCGACGAAGTATTGGAGTCCGACGAGAGATACGCCCAAGGATAACCCGCGCCGCTAACGACGTAGTCAGAGGTCAATTTCCCCGGCGTGATCTGAAACTCAAACGGAATAAAGGTCAACTCGCCCTCAACCGCGCCGATATAAAACTCGTCGTCTCCGTCTTTCGCTACCGCCCCTCCGCTCACATAGCAGCCGATCTTATAAGCTCTTGACATCTGCTCGTCTGAGGCGTCGGTCGTGCGATCGTTGAAGATTCTTTCGCCTTTGTCGTCCTTATCAAAAGTGTTAAAGAACTGCGTGCCGCGCCTGTTTGTAGCGCCTGTATCGGGCATTAAACAATCGGGCTCGCCGACCACTTCCCAATCTACTTGCGTCCAACTTTCATCCACAACGGTCGCGTAGAAGCGCCCTACGTCGTCATAGGAGGTATTCACATCGCCTATGCCGTCTACAAAGCTTACCTTAAATACTGGACCCTCTTTAGTGGGCTGTCCGCACCAGCCGTCTGACGGATCGGGGTTCGGGCAGAGCTCTTTCGCTAACGGCACGAAATAATAAGGTCGTTTGTCGGCGGGGGTGAGATCATCGGCGGTTCGCGTATAGCCGTCTCCCGGCCGCGTTTCAATGCTCGGTGTTTTTCCCGGATATTGAGACGACGATCCGCTAGAAGCCGAAGCGTTCACCGAATACTCCACGCCCGATCTTAGAGCCGGGCTCTCGAAAGCTAAATTCGTAGCGGTATAGCGCACAGGGCGGATCGCGAAGTTATCGCTGGAAATCGCGACGTCCGCGCCTTCCAGATTTGTAAACGCGCTCCAAGCTATCTCTTCGCTCTGAACGCCGCAAACATAACCAGCGGCGTCGTATTCCGCAAGCGAATCTCCGTTTACATTAGCCTCTTTCGCCGAAATATACTGCATCTGAATAGCCGCGTTTCGAGAGACTTTGGTAGGCAGAGACTTGCTGCCGCTAGTCGTGTTAGTCTCAAAGGTGATCACAGCGTAGTTCATATCCGTAGTATTCCCGCCGATAGCCGTCTCGGGGTCGGTTACGATCGTGGTTGCCCAATCTGTGAGCGGAGTGGTTATCCCATCGGCTATTTCCACAGCGCGAGCGCAGATTTTAGATTTGATCATATTCTGCATATTGGGATCGCCTACTTCTATGGAGAAAGGTTGACTTTCTTCTTTAGTGTATAGGCGAGCGGCGGAATCTAAGCGACCGCCCGCGTCGGCTATGTTGCGAGCGAACGGGTTAGCGTCCCACGCCGCGAGAGCGCCGTATTGGTTGCTGCCTGAGAACGACATACTAGAGTAGCTATCCTCGCTAAGGCAGGTGTAATGCACATACGAATAGCCTGAAGTTACCCTGTTGGGTCTTCTGCAACTGCTATCTCCGCCAGCTCTCGAAGGATCAAGCGAGTTGAACGGAGCGTCGTTGCAGTGATAGATGTTACCGTCGTTATCCGCCACATAATACAGCCAGTCGCCGGGACACTCGTAGTCGCCGTTCGGCTCGGCGGTATCGGTATCTACAACGGTTTCAGGATCGTTAATGTTTATCCAATATGATGGGTTCATATAGCTTACGCCCGACGGCGGCGGAGCTACCGGATTGCCGTTGGCATTTAAGCTCCAAGGCACCCTTGTAGGTCTGACAACATAAGTTCTGCCGCCTTCTGTTCTTCTTCTGTTAGCGCAAGATTGGTCGCTAATCCACCACCAAGTTACGATCTCTCCTAAATCGTCTCCCGCCTTCTTGTCTTCGTCAAATTGGAACTCTCTTATCTGGCGATCGGCGAATATCGATCTAAAGCCGCGATGACCTAAACTCCAAAGCGCGCTCGCGTTTGGCCGCGGACGTTTGCCTCCCGCGCTATATTCTTTGGAATACAGCGGGGTGTCGCAAGTTGACCTTGTACGTACGCCGCTGGGTTTTTCGCACTCCTCTATATACTTGAGCTTGCCGTTTTCCATAGCGTCCGCTCCCGCGTAAATACCCATAGGTCCAAAGGGCCAGTAATTCCTGATCCTGCCCTCCGGTTGCAAGAAATACTCATTTCCGCGTCCGGGGTGGAAGATCAGGTTTTGATCGTCTAGCGTCCCCACAAATTGCTCCCACCAATGTTTGCGCTCTTTGAGCAAGCCGCGCACATCTTGCATTATCTCGTAGGTAACGGGGGTAAAGAACATTAACCCCAGTTTAGAGCATGAGTCGCGATTTAGGTTGTAGTCGCTGTATTTAACGTCGTCCGCGTTAAACGACTCGTTAGCGTCCAGCGCGATAAACGCCGTCATCTCGCCGCCAATGGAGTTAGGCGCGCAATAGACGACATAAGGGCGATTTATCGTCTTTTTGTGCGGGCTGACGTAATAGTAGCCGTCGAACATCACTTGCGCTTTCGCCGGGAAATATTTCGCCTTAATTTGGCGGCACGATTGGAAAGCGTAACGAGCGGGGTTGATGATGTTATCACCAAACGTTCCGTCGTTTTGCTCATCGCCCTTGTTGTCTTCGGCTTCCAGTCTGGGACCGCCGCCCCGCGCTATGTTATTTCTATTTTGCTCGCCCTCGTCTACAAAGAAATACCCGTCTAGCTGCCTAATCACAATTTTTTCTGGATTGCAGATAGCGGAGTAACCGACGGGAGATTCGGTGTTGATCTTGAACATCTGATCGTTCATACCTACGATAAGCCCGCTTGTCTTTTGGGTATATGGCGTCCTCACTCCCACGCAATAATCGCCGAAAGAGCTTTGGCTCATATCCACCTTAAACGGCGTGCCTTGCAGATTCAGGCTGGAAAAGCCCTTGTCAATATATTTGCCCTGCATATTGACTGTGTAGCTGCTGGCTGCTTCGTCTTTGCCGATACTCTCGTCAGGTACTATAAGCGGCAACATTGGGATCGCTCGTTTACCCGCGCTAGCGCCTCCTATTACATTTCCCGATCCGTGTCCGTAGGAGTAGAAAGTCCCGGCAGGCAATTTGGGTTTATCGCCCGTAAGCCCCGTAAAGACAAAGTTTGAGAAGTCGCTCTGGAAAGGCAAGGGCAGATAATCCTTAGGTCCGGAAGCGGGGTCTCCCGCTACGTAAGGCTTATTCATATCCTCGCAATAAATTTCAAACGGCAACATTCTCCCTTTAGTGTTAGGCTTGATTAAATAGTAGCCGTCTTGGGTAACTCCTTTTGTGTTTTGCAGATAGCGGCAATTCTCGCTGCCGCAGACGAGACCCTTGATTAACACTTCGGAGGAGGCTTTCTCTACGATCGCCAGATCAAGCAAATCCGGGTTCTTGTAGGTTATAGTAGCCTCGTTTTTGAGCGGCACATCTTGGTAGATTATGATGTTGTTGTGGATATGCACCTTGAAGTTCATTTCATAGGCGTCGCCCACTTTTATCGGTTCCGAGAATTGGCACCAGATTTTAGAAGCTGTGATCCTTTCGCCGTCCGTTTCATAATCTATGCCGCAAGAGACTTTGCTCGTAACGTCTTGGGGGTCGTGCGCCGTGCCGGTCGTCGCGAGTTTGTAAACCGAGATCGGATATAACGCGCGGTTGTTTATCACCTCCTCTAAATCTATATATCTAGCGATGCCGTTCTCTAAAAAGTCGTCGTAGATTATCGCTTCTGTCGCGTCGGCTTTACCGGAGTTTCTAAAGCGGACGGTGTAAGAGATGTTCGAGTCCTCTACCGACGTTTCGCCTTCGTTACAGGTAGAAGCCGCCCCAGAATACTCAATCGTGGAGTTTTTCTCAAAGTTGCGCCTAAAGTCCGGCGAGAAGATCATTGTAGAGAAGCCTAAAACGCCTAACTCAACGCGGTCTCCGCCTATGCCTAGAATACCTCCGGGCTGAACTCTAACGCTCGCATTCGTTACGCCGTGCCCTATGTAATTCGATAGGTAATAAGTATGCAGGTCAAAGCCCAAATTGTAGTTTGCCTGCGGATCGTCCGCGTCCCATTTCAGATCGGCGCTATTGCTACCGTATGAGATATAATCGTCGCCCAGCAACCCGGCGCTTATCGCGCCCCAAAAACCGCCCCATTTGCTAGACAACGGGAAGTGCGGCAGCTGCCCCGCGGGACGTTTGCCGTTGCCGATGGGTCCCGCGGTTACGGAGTTGGCGAAAGCGTTGTTTGGTCCTTCCATAGCGAAAGTCTGGAACAAATCAACCATTTGACTAAATTGGGGGTTAAAAACTATGCTCACAAGGTCTAGCTTGCCGCAATGGTGTTCAGACCACTCATAACGAAGCGGTATTAGCGATGTTATTCGGCATCTAGCTTTGCTGCCGTTTGCGTAAGGATAAAGCGATACCCCCGGGGTGACGCTAGGCCGCCCCTGCCCGCCATCGTGCGGTCTGTTGACATTATTGTCTGTGGCGGTGTTGCAGCGTTGGGCTAAGCTTGTGGTTAAGCATATTCTATCGTTTTCCTCAGAATCGCCGTCCGCCGCCATAACGAATATCGTGGTATTTACGTCGCCCTGCCGCGGCGTAATAAAGCCGCTTATCGTGGTAGCCATATTATCGCTGCCGCCGTCTAGCATATCCCAATACGTTATTACGCGGGGAGGCTGATCTGCATCGTGTTTGCGTTCCCAAACCAAAACTAAGCTCCAGCCGCCGGTCGTTCCGTATAGATCGCCGCTTCTTCTGGTAACGAGATCGCTTACGAAGTAGTAGCCGTTCGCCTCCTCGCCCGTTTGACCCTCAAATAGATCGGTTACGTCTTTTTGCGCCAAATAGTGGCAGTTATCGTCATAACCCGTAACATAAATACGATCGGCGTATAGAGACATTGGGTCTTGGTCTTTTAGCTCCAGCTTAATGTTTTTCGCCAGCTCCAACGCGCCTCTGCCCGTCCTTGCGCCCGTAGGAGAGCCCGCGAAAATCTTTTCACATTCGCGGTCGTTGGTGAGCAGAGCATTCTTCGCCAGCGAGCCTTCGGTATCGACCGCCGTCTGAGCGCCGAGGATTGTGAGGCTGGCGTCTTTGCCGAATTTATCGCGATAGACGAGAGAGCCGATCCAATACAATTTAGCGTGGCGGATTACCGCGTCTTTGGGAATGTCTAGCTTCGCCGCCGTTCTTGATTTCTTAGGATGCGCTCTAACCGATCTATTAACTGTATTGTAATTCGCCACGGCCTCCTTGTTCCTAAAGTTCTCAGGAATATAGGCGAATTTCTGCGACATATTCTCACGATTGGTAACCATTTGCCCGGGTTGACAATCGGTTATGGCTGTATCCGAGTTATTTCCGCGGTCGCCGTCAACCCTCTCTTGAGTGCGATGATGCCTGTCCAAAAGGGCGGGGCCGCCGTATGGTATGCACAACGCCCCGTGCCCGATCACGGCGAAGTCGCCGAAAATCGCTTCTCTATATTGTCTATTCCAGTTGCCGACGCCGATATCCGCTATATATTCGACGCGGAAAGCGTCTCTTTCCGTATATTCCCCTACGATCGCGCCTCTACAAGTGCCGCCTGAAAGATCGCCGTCGTAGAATGTGTATTGCACATCGTAGGTCCTATACTCCGTCGGAGCGTCAAAGGCGCCGGATTCTGTGGTGTGCCTGCCGGTCGTCCAGTTAGATAAAACGCCAAGCGGATCGAGGTCGGTGGAGTTATTCCAATGGATATTAATGTTCGTGCCTAAAACACGTCCCTGCGTGCAACCCCAGTTTTTATCCGAGAGAACAGAGGGATCAACTCTCCCGCTTACTCTCATTTGCATTGGTCTGCCTGCCGCGATGCTTGCGGTTTTAGGCGACCACCACCAAGTATCCGCTAGCGGCGGGGCGTAGTTGAGCTCAATCACGCCGTATTCGGAAGAAACCTCTTTGACTTTATCGCTGATGATTAAAATCGCGTTCGGCACTGTAAATTCGCTGATTACGCGCCCTTGGCATCTCCTATCGCCGCTCACTAGAGGCTGATCGGTCGTGGTATTTAAGCCCGTGCTGTTGTTGTTGGTGTCGTAAAATCTAAATCTAATGGCGTATGTGCTACCCGGCGTTAGCCCCGTAGTCGGCACCCACATAGCGCGGTTGTTTGTGCCGCCGTTGGTAACTCTGCCGCCCGAAATACTAGGAGAAGAGTTGGTGAAGAAATTTTGGTAGCCGTTTATAAATTGATCGTGATTGTTATAGACCCTGCTGTTGGGAATGGGGGCGCCGCCTGTCGCGTTGCTTAAAATCTCTGCTTCGGTACAAGTCCAAGCGAGACCGTTGGGGTTGCCGGTCGCGGCGTTTTGGTTATACGACCAAGTTTTGCTGTGCAGCGCGGCAATCTCGTAGCCTATGAATCCGCCTCTAAAAACTTTCACCGGAGCGTATTGATTTATGTTCATTAAATGCGGGAAGTAATAGCCCGGTTCGTGCTCGCCGCTTGACGGGGGCAAATTCTGCTCTTCATTCATATCGTAGTTAAAAATGCCGCCGATAAGAGTGCCGTCGGCAAGAGTGCCCGGGTTGTATCTAAAGCCTATGAAAACCGGGTCGACAGCCATAGAGACAGGGGTTGAGTTGGCGCCGGTGGTTGTAGTGATAGGCGTATCGGTTACAGTTATCGCGTTGGTAAATATACGCGAACCAAAGTCGGTGGCGTTGGTGCCGTCGCCGTTGCAAGTCGCCGCATTGGAGCCAGAACCCGCTCTGGCGCCGTAGAGTGTGATCCGTACGTCGTAATTGCCGGGCGCGGTGGGAGCCTTTAACCTTTGCCCGGCGTTGCGGCCTAACAAAGTAGCGGCGTTCGCGTTTGCCGCGCTCCAAGCGGGCAACGCGTCGTAGTTGAAATCAACGGTGTATGTTCCGGGGTTCCTTCGCTCCGTAAAGGTGTTGTTCGCCGTGCTAAATAAGACTGCGCCGCCTTGCATTATGTCTAGCTGCACGCAGCTCATTTGACTTGCCGAGCCAGAACTATTCAACGTGATAAAAGCTCTCACGCCTACTCTAGCTCCTCTCGCGACTGTGATTGTAGTCGGGTTTTGAAAACGCAAGTCGGAGCCTAGAGGAATACCAAGCACCACGGTTGGAGGGTTGCGCAAAGCGCCTCCCGTCGTGAAATGCAGCTCCGCGTTGCTTAAGCTGACCACCGCATACGCGCTCTCTGGGATCGCGAGCGCGAAAGCAAACATCGCGCTAATCGCGCCGATGACTAATTTTTTTACCGTAAACATTGGTTTCCTCCCCCTCCGCTAGCGGCGGAATTTCCCGAATTTGAGGCGACTAAAGCGCCTTTACTTGCGGTCAATAATTAAATGAAACCTTTTAACCGCAAAACCTAAACTTTGCGTATAGTAGCAGATGTATTCTTAAGCTAATATTTATTTTTCATAAAATTAAATTTGAATTTATTATGTAACTGAAAAATTTATAAAACGCTTAAGTTCCGCCCGCGTTTTACGATCGCAAGATTGGATCGGGGCGGCAAAAGCCCGTAATGACGGAGCGCGATCAGGAAGAGATCGCGCAAAAAGGCGCGGGGATAAAAACGGCGCGAATTATTAAACGCTCAAAGCTCCGCGCGAGGCTTGCGCGTTTGGAGTTCCGCGCCCAAAACAAACATTCAAATTTCCGCGCCCAAAATCTCCGCGATCCGATCTGAGAATTTATCCACTTCCGTTAAAAACGCGTCGTGGCCGTAGTCGCTTTTGACGAGGCAATAATTTGATAGATCGCCCTTGCCGACGGATTTCATCGCGAGATCAATCGCCTCCATTTCGGCGGGCAAAAACAGTAGATCGCGCTCAAAACCAAACAAATATATATGTGATCGCGCGCGCGCGAGGGCGTTTTCCAAAGTGTCGTACCCGCGCGAGAGGTCGTAAATGTTGATCGCCTTTGCGATATAGATGAACGCGAGCGGATCGAACCACTTAGGGAAGTTGCCGCCGTTGTAGTCCAGATACCGCTCGATCTGAAATTTGCCGAATAAGTCAAATAAGCCGTCTGTGGGGGCGTAGTCGCGCCCGAACTTTTCGCGCATAGATTCGGGGCTCAAAAAACTAATGTGCGCCGCCATTCGCCCGATCGCCGCGCCGCGCAAACCGCGCGATTTCACGGCGGAAATGTCGTAGTCGCCGCCTTGAAACTCTGGATCGGAGACGATCGACTCAATGGCGATCTTGTTGAACGCGATCGCCCACGCGCTTGTCGCGCTTGTGGTTGCGAGGGCGATCACGCGCTTCGCGAGCGAGGGATAATCGATCGCGTAATGGAGCGCCTGCATTCCGCCCATACTGCCTCCGATTACGGCGTGAAGGCGCGTAATGCCGAGCGAATCTAGTAAAAGCCGCTGGGCTTTGACCATATCTTTAATTGTGATGACGGGAAATTTTAGGCGGTATGGCTCCAATTTCGGATACGCCGCGCTCGTGGGTCCTGTGGAGCCAAAGCACGAGCCGATCGTGTTCGCGCAAATTACGAAGAATTTGTCGGTATCCACAGCCTTGCCGCCGCCGATTAGCGCGTCCCACCAGCCCGGTCTTTTTTCGCCCTCGTAGAAGCCCGCCGCGTGGTGCGAGCCGCTAAGCGCGTGGCAAATTACGATCGCGTTGTCCTTTGCCTCGTTTAACTCGCCGTAAGTTTCGTAGGCGATCTCAAAAGGCTCCAAAATCCGCCCGCTCTCCAAATAAAGCGGGTTTTTGAACGCGGCGAGGTGAGTTTTTAGATTCAAATCCGCCATTTTTAGAATTGCTTAAAATGAAAATGGCGGATTATAGCCTTTTAATCTTGCGCGAGATCGCCTCTATTCATCGCCCCGCCGCCGCGGTTATAGTTCTGTTATATGGCGCGCGTGATTATTTTCACAATCATACTCTTCCTTTATCAATCCATATAATAATCTATCTTTCCATTTTCCTTCATGATATTGATGTTTTCTTAATTCTCCTTCTTTTTTCATACCAAGCTTTATCATTACTTTTTCTGAATTATTATTTTCTTTCAAGCA
>JAITUT010000019.1 GCA_031286325.1 Helicobacteraceae bacterium | reverse complement strand
TTTATCGGCTCGGATAAAATTGCCGATCTCCAGTATTGCAGCTCCTACTTCGGCTCGCTCTTTTACCTCTACCACACGGAGCGAAACGCGCTTTATTACGGCGTTTTCACCGCGGGGGGGAGCGGCATATTTTTGACGCGGATTGAATCCGATCAAAAGCTAACTGACCCGCGCCGATGAGTTTTGTTTTTAAGAATTTGGGCAAAAATCTGGTAACGGATCGTTTGGGCGGATTTAGCAAGCCGCCTTATGATTCGTTTAATCTGGGCTTTCACACGGGCGACGACGCGGAAAATGTCGCGAAAAACCGCGCGAAACTCGCGGCGGATTTCGGGCGCGAAAAAATTGTGTTTATGAATCAAATTCATAGCGATCTGGTAGTAAAAATTGACGAATTTCCTATAAAGACGCCCGAATGCGACGCGTTAATTACCGATCGCGCTAGAGTCGCGCTCGCGGTGATGACGGCGGATTGCGCGCCGATTTTGTTTTACGATCCTGCTCGCGGCGCGATCGGCGCGGCGCACGCGGGCTGGCGCGGCACGCGCTCTTTTATAGCCGCGAAAACCGCGCTTGCGATGCGTGAAAATTACGGCGTGAATTTCGCCGATTTGCGCGTAGGAATCGCGCCCGCGATCTGCGGCAAATGTTACGAAATCGGCGAGGAAGTGGCGGCGAAGTGGCGCGAGTTGCCGTCGTATTTACAAGCCGCGCTGAATGAAAATCACTTGGATTTGCAACTTGCGAACCGTTTAATTCTGCGCGAGATAGGCGTTTTGGACGAAAATATAGAGACGATCGCGGAGTGCACTTTGGAGAATCCCGCGCTCTTTTCGCACCGCCGCGCAAACCCTAGCGGCAGGTTTGTTTCGCTCATTTCGCTATAACTTGACAAGATCAGACTAAACTTGTATAATTGTATTAGCAAACCACGCGTAAGAGCGCTAATCAGAGCGAGACAAAGGCAATAATCTATGGGCTTAAACAACACGCGGCAGATTATTTTAGAAGCGGTCGTTTATAGTTATATCCAAAACCCACAGCCGATCGGCTCGCTGCAAGTCGCGGCGATCGCCGACCTTTCCAGCGCGACGATTCGCAACTACTTTCGCGAGCTCTCTGACGAGGGGTTTTTAATGCAGCTCCATTCAAGCGGCGGGCGGATTCCTACCGAAAACGCGCTGAAATCTTTCTGGCAAGAGGCGCTTGACTGCGCCGAAGTCGCCCCGATCAGGCGCGAAAAAGTCGCGGCGGGAGCTAGCCTTTACGGGCTTTACGCGATCTTGCTCGAAAAGTCGCCGAACCGCCTCGTGGAGGTTACGCGCGGTAAATTGGGGCGCATTTTGGCGAGTTTTGAGACGGGCGAAGCGGCGATCAGAGGCGGCGCGGCGGTAGAACGCTTGCTTGAAGAATTTATGGGTTGCGACATTTCGGATTTGATTGAGATCGCGCGGACGAACAAAATTGACGCGCTATACCACGCGCTTTGCCTCGTGGAGACGGCGCGCGCGGAGCGGTTTAACGAGGAAGTTTTGATCGCGAGGGCGAACGAAACCTCGTTTGATTTCGCGCGGTTTTACGACAAATCCGCGGCGATCAATTTGCCAGCGGCATTCTACTTTAAGCCGCCTTTGATGACGATCGCCAAAAACGCCTATGATGGCGATAAACCCGCTCTGCTGGTGGCTTTGGGAGCGATCAACAGCAACTTTTTGGGCTTTATTAACTACATAAAAGAGGAGAAGTGATGGAAGAAAATTTGGCGAAAAATGGCGTTGAAAACGCGGCGGAAAACTCCGCTGAAAATGTTGGCGAGATCGCGGGCGAAACCCCTGCTGAAAATTTTGCGGAGGCGGGCGCGGAAATTCCCGTTGAAGCCGCTCCGATAGATGATTTGTCGGCAAAATTAAAAGAGGCGGAGGATAAATATATCCGCGCCTACGCCGAGTTTGAAAACATTAAAAAACGCCTTGAAAAAGAGAAGTATCAGGCGATCGACTACGCCAGCGAGCAGTTCGCGAAAGATTTGTTAGGCGCGATTGACGCGCTGGATATGGCGCTAAAAATTGAAGACGCCGACCACTTTGAGCAAATGAAAGAGGGGGTGGTTTTAACGCGCGCGAACCTTCTTAAAACTTTTGAAAAGCACGGAATTTCAGCGATCACGCACGATCAGGGCTTCGACCCTAACTTGCACGAGGCGATTATGCAGGCAAATGACGAAAATTTGGACGAAAACGCGATCGCGATGGTTTTGCAACAGGGCTATAAATATAAAGATCGTATCCTGCGCCCCTCGCTGGTGAGCGTGAATAAGAGGTAAATCATCATTTTGAGCAGTATGAGAAACTAGACGAGGTTTTTATCGCCGTCTTGCCGACAATCTTGAATGTCTAAGCATAAACCGCATTGTCAATTATTTCAAAAACAATGCGGCGGCGTTTGCCGAAGAGTTTATATTTGAGTTTCGCGCCTATTGGTTTATGCGGTATATATGGCGGGCAACTTGTCGGAGTATTTTTAAGAAAATCTAACGATTTTTCGTATTCATTATATAAACGTATAGCCGCCGCTTTGCTGACGCGAGAGAAATTCTATATGCGCGGCAAGTTTGCGATTAGCTTGCGGGTTTATAAAACTAGATATTTCTTAGCCGCCATTCCGCGCCGGATTTTATCGCGGCTCGCGTATTTGCTAGGCTTTTTTCGCTATCAGAAATTTAAAACCGTACTTTCCGCGCTCAATCGCTTCTGAAATCGCCGCGTTGCTATCAGCTTTGCGCATTGCCGCAAAAGGGAATCCGCTGTTTTCAAGCGAAGCGGCAATCGCCAAAATAAACGCGCAAAATCGTTAATTTTATAATAAATTGATGTTGAAATCGGCGATCGCTATGATCAGGGCGATCTCGCGCGGATCGCGAATTTCGCGACAAAAGCTATTTCGCGATCGCCCTTAAAAAATTATCGCACTCTTCTTGGTTCGTAAATGAGATCACAACAGAGTTTTTCTTAGCTTTCGCCGCGATATTTAGGTTCGTTAGCGCGCTTAAAACCTCGCTTGTATTTACCCGCGCAAACTCTATGCGCGACGTTGCGCGATCCTTATCGGCGGCGGGTTTGTCGCGCCTGATCGACTGCAAAAGCGTCTCCGTCTCGCGCACGCTTAACCTTTGATTGACCACGCTGTCTACGATCTTTTTTTCTTCGGATTCATTTAAGCCGATCAGCGCTTTGCCGTGCCCATAAGTAATTTTCTCGGCGGCGATCGCGTCTTGCGCGTATTCGCCAAGTTGCAAAAGGCGCAACATATTCGTAATATAGACGCGGCTCTTGCCTATGAGCTCGGCTAAAGCCTCGTGCGTCAAATTATATTCGCCCAAAAGCTCGTTAAACGATCGCGCTAATTCCATCGCATTCAAATTTTCGCGCTGAATGTTCTCAATCAGCGCAAGTTCGCGAAGTTTGGAGTAATTTATATCCGCCACGATCGCGCGGATTGTCGTAAGCCCCGCTAAGCGGCTGGCGCGCAGGCGGCGTTCGCCCGCGATCAACACAAATTTACCGCCGCGCTCAAAGACCACGATCGGCTGCAATAATCCGTGAGTTTTAATGGATACCGAAAGCTCCGCTAAAGCCGTCTCGTCAAAGACTTTTCGCGGCTGGAAAGGATTGGGCTCAATCTCGGCGATGTCTAAAATCAGGACGGAATCCGCGTTGCCGCGCAAATCGGCGGCGTACGCTTCTTCAACTTCGTCTAAGATCGCGCCGATTCCGCGCCCTAATGTCGCTCGTTTAGCCAACTTTCGCCCCTCTTGTTGCGATCGGATTGTTGCCTGAGAGGATCGCGCCCGCGAGGTTTTGATACGCCGCGCTGCCTACGGATTTCACATCGTATAAGATCACAGGTTTGCCAAAGCTAGGCGACTCCGCGAGTTTCACATTGCGCGGGATATAAATGTATTCGTCCCCGCACTCGTCTTCGCCCGCGAGGTTCGGGAAAAGTTCGGAGGGATAGTGCTCTTTGAGTTCTGAAAAAACTTGTTTGCTCAAATTGTTGTTCGGCGTAAACATCGTGGGCAAAAATCCGCGTACACGCAGGCTCGGATTCTTGTTTTTCACCATTTTGACAGTCGTAAATAACTGCGCCAAACCCTCCATAGCGAAGTATTCGCATTGAATTGGGATTATCACGCTGTCCGCCGCGCACAAGGCGTTAATCGTGATGAGCCCCAAAGTCGGCGGCGTATCTATAATAATATAGTCGTAATTATCGCGCAACGGCTTAATTTTTTCGCGCAGAATCATCTCTTTTTGCGCGTAATCTTTGGAGTATAGCTCCTTTTCAAGCCCCACCAAACCGATATTTGACGGCGCCAACTCCAAATTTGGCAACGCGGTTTTCAGCACTACATCGCGCAAATCTTTTGTGCCGCGCAGGACATCGTAAATGTTGAACTCATAAGAGTTGCGGCGAAAGCCGTAGTGGCTTGTGGCGTTCGCTTGCGGATCGGCGTCGATTATCAATGTGCGCTTCTCCGAGACCGCGAGCGATGCGCCCAAATTGACCGCCGTTGTCGTCTTTCCTACGCCGCCCTTTTGGTTGGCTATCGCTATTACTTCGCTCATCTTTGGCTATACACCCTTTCCGCGCCTATGGTAAGCGATCCGTCATCGTTTAGGATCGCGTCTTTAAGGCTGGTTTTCACGCCGTTTATGTGGGCGTTTAGCTCCAAACCTTGTGAAAGGCTACGGGCGAATTCTAGCCCAAATTCGCTAAACACCAGAGAATACGCGGTTTTACGCGAAATTTTGCCCAAATAACCCGCCAGCAAACTTTCAAAATCGACGATTTTGATGTCGATCGCGCCATAAATTTTCGGATCGGGGCTGGCGATATTTAGACCGATGCCGCAAATCAACGCTTGGCTATCTGGCTTTGCGATCGCTTTCGTAATGATCCCGCCGCATTTTTTTTTATTTATATATAGATCGTTAGGCCACTTTAACCACGCTTGCGATCCAAAGTCGGCGAGGGTCATCTTAAAAAGCGTTCCGAAGTAAATAGACGCGCTCTGCGGCGGCAGATCGGCGGGCAAAGATTCGCGAGAGAGAGCGAAGGAAAACGCCAAATTCCCGCTCGCGGAGCGCCACTTGTTCTCGCGACTGCCGATTCCGTCTGTCTGATTTAGCGTCCAGAGGCAAAAGGGCGGAGCAAGTTCGCCGCTTTTAAGCGCGTTTTCAACCAAAATTTGCGTAGATTCGCAACTTTCTAAGTAAATTATCCGCATTCCGAAATTATATAGTTTCGCTCTATTTTTAATTATAGATAAGACATATAATTAAATATAAAAATTTTACTTTAATAAAAGTTTTAATGAAACAAAATATGATTTCTTTCTTAAATCATTAAATTTTTCTTAAAAAAGACTTTACCAAAAAGTTCTCAACTATTGTTTTTATTTAAGAATCGCTATTGTAAATCCCCCCCTTAAATGCTATAATCTCTAAAACGTTGAAGCGCCGCCAAATAAGAGCGCGGTAAAAGGCAAACAATGAAACACATCGTAATCGCTATGAACGAGGAGTCTTACGCAAAGAGCCTTGAGAAGTCGTTGTTAGCGAGCGGCGAATATAAGACTATGATCGCTAAAAGCCTTGAAGAGTATGAGAAACTCTCTGCTTCGGGAGTTGAGATTGACTGCGTGATCGCGGATTATAAGATCGCCGAGCGCGATCTAGAAAAGTTAGCGGTTAAGGTCAAGAGACAAGGCAAAAACGCCTCTTTGATCGTGATCTCAGACGATCGCGGCAAACATACTTTAATTAACTCTCTAAACAGGGGAGCCGATGATTACTGCGCTGTGGATTTCACGGCGAACGGAGTGGAGAAGAAAGATTTAATGTTGCTTGTGGCGCGTATGGAGGCGAGGCTTAGATCGGGCTGCACAAATATCCTTTATATGGAAGATTTGGTGATTGATCCCGACGAGGAGAAGCTTTTTTTCAAAGAGAAAGAAGTTGAGTTAAAGGGCAAGCCCTTTGAGGTGATGACTTATCTTGCGAGAGTAAGGGGTCAGATCGTCTCTAAGGAAGTCTTGCTGGATTCTATTTGGGAAGAACCCGAATTAGTTACCCCTAATGTGATAGAGGTAGCAATCAACCAAATCCGCCAAAAGGTTGATAAACCTCTTGGCATTAACACTATTGAAACCGTTAGGAGAAGGGGTTATAGATTCTGTTACCCTAACTGCAGCGGACAGACGATAACAGATATGTGAGCCGTTGATAGGCGCGGCGAAAACCGTCTTAACCGCGACAAACGCGCGATCTTCTGAAAAGTCCTCGCCGCCTTTTTGAGCGGCGGAGAAGCTGCCCTAACAACTGTAACTGATAGATGATAACAAGTGCGCGAGTACTGCAACCGCCGCAAAAAGGTTCTGCTAACCGCAACGAGTAGGCGATAACAGACGCGCGAGCCCTTGATCGGCGCGGCGGAAGCTACCCTAACAACTGTAACTGATAGATGATAACAGATATGTGAGTACTAAAACCGCCGCAAAAAGGTGTTAGTAACCGCAACAGACAGACAATAACGAGCGCGCGAGGCTACAATGCCCGCAATCTAGGAAATTTCAGGCGTATCCGCGATCTTAAGCGCAAGCCGCGATCTTA
>JAITUT010000086.1 GCA_031286325.1 Helicobacteraceae bacterium | reverse complement strand
TCTATTATCTCCGCAGCGGCGGTTTCATTTATAAATTTCTCCTCTTTTAATTCGAGTATTTGCGCTTTCTTGCAAGCTATAAGATCGCCCGCGTTCGCTATCTCTCCCGCCGCGCCTATTCCTATAGCGACTAGCAATAAATGCCGCTCTTTTTTATACTCGTTCTGAGTATAGTTGGGTAATAGAGGTTTCACCCTCTTTGCGTCCAGCAAAACGTCTTTGCCTTGTTCTGTCGCTAACTTTTGCAAAGCGTTTACAAAGCCTTTATCCATTTCTTATCCCATATTAAAATTGCTTTTGTATCGTTTTGGTTGCGCAGGGTTTTACATCCTCTTTTTCACACTCAAAGCGTGCGCGGTCAAGCCTTCGGCTTCGGCGAGCAGGAATGTCGCCTTTGCGACTTGGTCAAAGCCGTTTTTATTCATAGCGATCACGCTTGATTTTTTCATAAAATTTTCCGTCCCCAGCGGACTGAAAAAGCGCGCGGTGCCACCTGTGGGCAATGTGTGGTTGGGACCCGCCGCGTAGTCGCCGACCGCTTCGGGCGAGTATTCGCCGAGAAAAATCGCGCCGGCGTGGCGGATTTTCTCCAAAAGATCGCGCGGATTTGCCGTCAAAATCTCCAAATGCTCAGGCGCGATCATATTCGCCAAATCCGCCGCCTCGTCCAAATTCCGCGCCACAATCGCCGCGCCGCGCGTATCAATCGAAACCCGCGCGATCGCCTCGCGATCGAGAGTTTTCAAGACATTTTCTATTTCCGCTAAGACGCGCCGCGCCAGATCGCGATCGGTCGTAATTAAGATCGCCGAAGCCATCTCGTCGTGCTCGGCTTGGCTCAAAAGATCAACGGCGAGCCGCCCCGCGTCCGCCGCGCTATCCGCGATCACGCAGACCTCGCTGGGACCTGCGATCATATCAATCTGCGCCGCGCCAAAGACTAATTTTTTGGCGATCGCCACAAAAATATTGCCCGGTCCCGTGATGACGTCAACCTTTGGAATACCGCGATCGCCGCCTACGCCAAACGCCATCGCCGCGATCGCTCCCGCGCCGCCGATCTTGAAAATCCGAGAAACGTCGCACAAATGCGCCGCCGCCAAAGTCAGCGGATTTGAGTTGCCGCCGATCGCGGGCGAGCAAACGATAATTTCGCCGACCCCCGCTACCGCCGCTGGTACAGCGTTCATTAGGAGCGTGCTTGGGTAAGCCGCCTTGCCGCCCGGCACATAAATCCCAGCGCGATCTACGGGCGTAACTTTCTGCCCCAGCCAGCCCGCCTCAGTCATTTCAAGCCAGCTATGCGGCTTTTGACGCTCGTGAAACGCGCGGATACGATCGCGAGATAGCGTAAGCGCGTCCCGCAAATGCGGCGGCGTCTTGCGCCACGCCATTTCAATTTCATCTCGCTCAATAACGATCTCATCAAAACTCTTCGGATTCCAGCGATCAAACTGCGCGATCTGCTCCAAAAGCGCCGCCGCGCCTCGTTTTTTAGTATCGTCTATGATCGCGCGAACTTTCGGCTCAATACTCTCGTTATCAGCCTCCGCGCGTTTTAAGATCGCGCTAAATTCCGCTTCAAAATCCGCCGCGCCGCACTCTAAAATTTTCACCTACGACCCCTATTTCACAACAAAAGCGGGGCATAGCCAGCCTTCGTTGGCGTTTACGGCATTACCTTTCAGAGAGCCTCGCGCGCCGTCGCCTCTCACCACCACGAAACTTTGTGCGTCATTCTGATATGGCGTAGACAGAAAATAGTCCCTTTGCGTTCCGTACAAATCTTTTTTTATACGTTTTGCGTCTGTGGAGTAATAACCCGTCCAATTAGCTTGCGCTCCCTCCGCTGTGATGTTACCCTCTGAAGTGCCGCCGAACATCTCGCCTTCGCTG
Source organism: Helicobacteraceae bacterium (assembly GCA_031286325.1). Taxonomy (GTDB): domain Bacteria; phylum Campylobacterota; class Campylobacteria; order Campylobacterales; family SZUA-545; genus JAIRNH01. The sequence continues at coordinate 10,394 of JAITUT010000086.1, read as the reverse complement.
GGCAAAAAGAGAAATTGCGTTAGGCTCTTTACTGGCAGCCCGCCGCCAGGGTCCGTCAAGTTACGATCGGTGGTGCTGCGATTGGTATCCATAATAACGCCGTCGTTAAAGGGTACGCCCGATCGCTCCATAGCGTTTTGGAACTGCCTTAAAGCCTCTCTGAGCGTATAATTATCATAGTTTGTTGTTGAGCATTCTTCAGGAAGAAGACCCCTATCGCAAACTCTATGGCGATTAATCACTCTTTCAAAGTGAAAGACAAGATTTGGCTTCGCGCCGCCTATGTAATCGGCGTCTTTGGCGACTACCAGAATTTTCGCGTCATTCACGCTGCTGTTCTCCAAAAATCCGGATCCGTAGGGCAATGAGAGCGAATCTAATGTTACATAGTCGCCCAAATTTATATTGCCGAATCCCGCGTTTGAGATCGCGTGGAATGTTGCTTTCACGCGCTCGCTTTCCGCGGCGTAAATTTTATATTTTTTGCTCAAATCAGTTTCGCTCGCTGTAAGCAGCGAAGCGCCGCTTGCCCTGAAATGCATTTTCGCGCGGATATCTCCGTTTTGCAATGTTTCGCACTCAACTCTTTCGGCTAAATCGTGAAAAAAATTGCACCTGCCGGCGCCGTAGCCATTTTTGGGTCGGATCGTAACAACAACTTTATATAGCTGCCCGCCTACGAATTTACCCCCGTTCGGGTGGCTTGGTATAGGGAAAACCCGATCGTCATATTCGCGGTAATCCAGCGCAATCGCGCTCCATTCGCTTTGCGCGGAGTTGAGCTCGCTCGCCACATTGCCGCTGAATTTCAGGGTATCCGCCGCAGGCCGCCCGTAATTGGCGACGAGGGGCGCGCCCGCGCCGTCCGCGAATATCACGGTCAAATTCGTCTCGGTGATTATGTCCGTGATTTGATTGTTGCTACCGCCGCCGCCGCCGCCGCAACCGATTAAAAACGCCGCGATCGCCGTAAAAAAAATAAGCTTTTTCATAAGTCGCTCCTTTGTCATATTATACTCAAAATTTTTCGCAAATTTTTTTTTAAGAATTTTGGCTTAAGCCAATATAAAATTTATTTTTGTTTAAGGAATATCCCGCTACAATCCGCGCCTTATTTTTAGGCAAAGGAATACAATGGCAAACCACAAGTCAAGCGTGAAACGCATTAAACAGACCGCAGTTCGCGAGGAGCGCAACCGCTACTACCGCACGCGCGTCAAAAATGTCGCGAAAGCGGTAACCGCCGCTAAGAGCAAAGACGAAGCGAACGAAGCGCTCAAAAAGGCGAACCGCTATCTGCACTCTATGGTAAGCAAAGGTATCTTGAAAAAGAACACCGCCGCCCGCAAAGTCTCGCGTTTAACGCAGTTTGTGAATAAAATATAATTTCGCAAACCGACAAAACCGCCGCAATTACTTCCGCAGGAGCAAAGCTCCTGCTTTGAGCTACACTAACGAACGTTTGGCGTTCTAACTGCTCCGCCGCCTAGAGAATTCGCTCGCCTCTCGCTCGCTGCCGCTCAACTTCGCTTTAGGCTTCGTTTCGTTGCCGCGATCGCGATAAGGCGCGAAACGTCCGTAATCGCGCGGGATCGCGGCGAAAAGATCGCAAACTTGACCCGCAATCTCTTATTTCTCGCAATCTCTTATTTATAAATTTCGCGGCAATTACTCTTTTTCAAGGACGCGCGAAAGCTCCGCGATCGCCAGTAATTTGTCGTAATAGTATAAAGTACGTTGCTCGCGCGCGCGCCAAAGCGCGGCGTCCGCGTCCAAAAGATCGCTCGCCGAGGCGATCCGCTCGTTAAAGCGGTTTTGCACGATCCGCAAATTTTCCTCCGCGAGCTTCAAGCTCTCCTCCGCCACTACAAAGGCGCGAAACGCCAAATCCGCGCGTTCTAGCGAAGTCGTAAGCTGTAAAGCCAAAGTCTTTTTCAAGTCCGCAAAGCGCGACTCTAAAATTTTTTGCTCGTAAAACGCCGCCTCGCGATCAAAGTAAGGTTTAATTAGACCAGGCAACTGCCAAGTCAAAGTCAGCATAGTCGTAGTCTGCTCTCTTTGCCCTTGAAAACCATCGTCGTATTCAAACTTTTCGCGCGCGATCTGAATATCCACAGACGGGAGCGCGGGGGCGAAAGCGCGGGTTTTTTGGCTCTTTTGCGCCTCAATTTGCGCCGCGAGGCTCTTTAATTCGCTGCGGTTTTTAAGCATAACATCAAAAAGCGCGTTATGCTCGCTCGCGTTCAAATCGCCTGACGCGGCTTCGTCAGGGGGCGTAAGATCGCCCGCGATCGCCGCTCCGATCGTGGTTTCAAGGCTCTTTAACGCCACCGCTAGATCGCTGCGCGCCTTCATCGCCGTCTGTTCGCTCTGCAACGCTTCAAGCGCGATCTGATGCCGCTCAAACGCGCCGATCAAACCCTGCCCCAAAAACGCCTCCGCGTCGTCCGATTGCTTTTTGATCGCGCGCATATTCTCCTCGGCGGATTTCATCGTATCAAGCGCCTTGAAGTAATTAAAATACGCCGACTTCGCCGCCAAAATCACATCGCTTCGCGCGGCTTTTAACTCGTGCGATCTAGCCTCTTTCGTGTTCCGCGCCGCGCTCCAATTCGCGAAATCGCCGAAGCCGCTGAAGAGATTCAGCGACGCGAAATACCTTGTAGTTTCGCTGGCGGCTTGGGTTTTGATGTCGCGATCGTTGCGCGTTTGCGACGCGCCGATCGTGGGCAAAAACACCGCGATCGCGCTGTTTTCGCGCTGATTCGCCGCGTCGCGCGCCGCTTCGGCGTCAATCCGTTTCGCGGGGTTTAAGAGCGCCAAAGCGACCGCTTCGTCCAATGTTAACGCGCTAGCCGACGCGAACGCCATTAAGAGAAAAAAAAATTGTCTCATAATCCGCAAATTATAATGCAAGATTCATTTGTCATAATTACGGCGCGATAAGGAGCGAAATTGATAATTTTCGGGCGCATAGATTACTTAAATTTATTGCCGTTTTACATATTTTTGAAACGGTTTTACCCGCGAGTTTTGCAGTGCGCCAACTTTAAAAAGGGCGCGCCGAGCGAAATAAACCGCCTCTACAAACGCCGCAAAATTGACGCTGGATTCATTTCCAGCATTAAAAGTCGCCGCCAAAAAGGGACAAAACTCGGTGTGATCGCAAGAAGCGCGGTTACGAGCGTTTTGGTTTTGGAGGGCGATTTCGCGGAGGATAGCGAATCGGACACCAGCAACGCGCTTGCTAGATTGCTGGGGCTTAAAGGGCGCGTGGCGATCGGCGATAAGGCGTTGAAACTCTATTTGGACGGCGCGAAAGCCGTTGATCTCGCGCTGGAATGGCAGGCGCGCTACAAAATGCCGTTTGTATTCTCGAGGCTTTGCTACACCTCGCAAGATCGCCAAATCCGCAAGATGGAGCGGCTGTTTTTGCGCCGTTTCACGCGCCGCGCGCCCAGCTATATTCTGCTAAAATGGGCGAGTGAGCGGCGCATAGAGCCACAGGCGATCAAAGAATACCTAAATAAGTTAGAATACCGCCTAGATTTAAGAGCCGCGCGCGCGCTGAACAAATTTTTGTTTTTAACGAGAAGGCAATGAAGATTCTTTTCACCATTACCGAAGATGTCGGCAAAGAAGCTCTCTGGCACGCTACAAACCTTGCTACCGCGCTATTCGCGGCGGGCAACGATGTGCGCGTAGCCATTGAGCCGAGTTCAGAGTTCGGCGGCGAAGTCGCCTCTACAAAAGTGCCCGTAGAGCACATTTTATCCAACAAAAGCGGCTTTTTCGCGTGGACGCACCAGCGGGCTACTTTCAGAGCGTTAGGTACGCGCTTTAAGCCTACTCTTGTGATCTGTTACGGCGCGATTCCCAGCGGACTCTCAGAATTAAAGGACATAGAGGTCGTCTCCGCAGTTTGCGGCTACGAAAAATTCGGAGTGATCGCCGCCAAAAAAGCCGAGAGAGTCATCGTATCCAGCCGTTTAATCGCGGAATTTTTGGAGTCAAAGGACGTGCCAGAGGGCAAGATCATAGTTTTGCGCGGCGGCATAGATTATCTGCCCGACAAAACGCGCCTTGAATACCGCGCGGAGGAGCGCAAGCGGCTCGGCGTTGACGACTCCAACATTCTGATCGGCATTATCGGTCCGTTCGGCGAAGGCGAAGGGCACAGGCTAATTTTAGAAGGTCTCACCAGCGATTACCATAAGAATCTGAAACTAATGGCGATCGTGGATCGCCCGGGCGAAATTGACCAATTTATGAACTTGTGCAGGCACTTTAACGTCTCGCGCGTAACGCTCTGCGAACCCAGAAGCGATCAGGTTTTGCGGCAACTTTCGGCGCTTGATATAGGCGTGATCGCGGATTTGAAGCCAAACGGCGTGCCGAGCCGCGTCATAGAGTTGATCGCCGCCAAAGTTCGCGCGGTAACGACCAAGATCGTAGCGGACGCCGAGTGCGCCTCAGCGCAGAATATCATTAAAGAAAACTACCCGATCACGACTCTGCACACTTTGATCGACAGCTGCGATAACGAGCGAATCTACGATCGCGCCTCGCTTTTGCGCGAATTTTCCCGACATTTTCACTAATAACGCTTCGCGGCGCGAAAAAGGCGGCGAATGAGAACGCTAATCAACGCTGAAAATTTAGCGCACAACTTTGACTACCCGCTCTTTCGCGGCGTGAATTTGAATGTCGCGGCGGGCGAGAGCGCGGCGGTAATGGGCGTGAGCGGCAGCGGTAAATCCACGCTTTTGCACATTTTGTCGAGCTTTCTCGCGCCGCGCGAGGGGCGCGTGGCTCTTATGGATTGCGCCGATATTTACGCCGAAAAGCCTTCCGTGATCGGCAAAATCCGCCGCAACGCGATCGGTTTAATTTTTCAGCAACACTACTTATTTCGCGGCTTTTCCGCGCTGGATAATCTGAAAGTCGCCTCGCTTTTGAGCGGCGAGGCAATAGAGGCGGCGCTTTTGGAGCGGCTTGGGATTTCGCAAGTTTTGGAGCAGGACGCGATGAGCCTTTCGGGCGGGCAGCAACAGCGGCTTTCAATCGCGCGGGTTTTGACAAAAAAGCCGAAACTCTTGTTCGCGGACGAGCCTACGGGCAACTTAGATCAGGGTAACGCCGCGGAGGTCGCCGCATTGTTATTTGATTACGCGCGCGAGGCTGAGGGCGCGTTTTTTTTGGTAACGCACGATGAGAATCTCGCCCGCAAAGCCGATCGCTTTTACCGCTTGGAGAACGGCGAATTGGTGTTGCAGTAATTAGACTTTTCGCAAGGCTTTACCTCTTGCTCGTTAACTTCGCGAACGCGAGCAAAGTTTCTCTTTCTTTGCGCCTTACGCTTTTTAGCTACGCTTCAAAGCGAGCGTTTTGCGATAATGGACAAAGTCCTTTGTCTATTCGAAACTTGCAATTTCAAAATATCCCCCCTACCCTATTTCGCAAATGGCGACAAAACGCGAACTCGGAAGGTCTAAAAAATCGCGCGATCGCTGGAAAACCCACAAAAATCTATAATACGCAAAAAAATTGGCGGCAAAGCAATGACAGATTTCGCGTTTTTTTTCACCGATGATCGCGTGGTGAGTTTTATATTATTGTTCATAAGAGTCGGCGCGATCTTCGTCTTTTTCCCTTTTTTTTCCGCCGCCACGATCTACCCCGCCGTCAAAGGCGCGATCGCGTTCCTGCTCGCGGTCGCTTTCTACCCTATCCTGCCGCCTTTGGGTTTTGCGATCAACGGCGCGAACGTTATGACGGCGATATTCAGCGAACTTTTATTCGGATTCGCGGCGGGCTTTGTGTTGCATTTGGTATTTGGCGCGGTGCAATACGCGGGCGAGCAGATCAGTTTCGCGATGAGCTTCTCAATGGCGGCGACAATGGATCCGCAAACCGAGTCAAACAGCACTATGATCACGCAATTTTTGTATATGATCGCGATTTTGCTGTTTTTGGCGTTGGACGGACACCACCTCGTCTTGCTTTTCTTCGCCAAATCGCTTACCGCCGCGCCGCTTGGACTCGCGCTATTCACCGCCGATTTCGCGCGATACGCGATCAAAGGCTTCGCGTGGCTCTTCACGTTGGGCGTGATGATCGCCTTTCCGATCACGGCGCTTTCGTTGCTTTCCGACATAATTTTTGGAATGATTATGAAGACGGTGCCCAGCTTTAACTTGCTTGTCGTGGGTTTGCCCGCGCGGATTTTGCTGGCGTTTTTGGTCTTGACGGCGACTATGGCGTCATTCGCGTTCGTTTTTCAAAAGGAGTTTCAACGCGCCTATAACGCGCTTGCGCCGCTCTTTTTCCAGTGATTTTACGGCTTAAATCGCCGCAAGGTCTAGCATCCGCGCGGCGAAAGCGGTTTCATTGTCGTGCCACGCGCAAATTTGCGCGATATTGCCGCTTGCGATCGTAAGGCTAAGATCCGCGATCACAAGCGCGCGATCGCCCGCGAAGTCGCGCAAAACGAGATCGCTAGGCGCGATCTTCAAGATTTTTTCATCTGCGGCTTGAGAAAACGCAACGTTGATTTCGCTTACAATCGCTGGTTTTGGCAACAAAAATGTCGCCTGCATTAACGAAACATTTGGCGTAGGGACGCGCAGCCCGATCGCGGCGGATCGCGCGGCGAAGCGGCGATCGTAACGGGCTAGATTTTTAGCCGCGCTGGTTTCTACAGGGATTATGTTAATCGCGCTGGCGCGAACGCGGCGCAATTCTACTGCTTCGCTATATAATACTGACTTCGCGGGGCAAATTCCGTTCGCCGAAATATCGTCGGGATTTATCGGTATCTCTTCTAAAAGTTTTTGATCGCTTGTGTAACTATGAATTGATGTCGCCAAAACCGCCTCCGCGCCAAAGTTTTCGCGCATAACTTTGCCTAGTAAATACAAGGCGTTCGCCGTGCAACTGCCCGCCGAAACCAGCGGCGTTTTAGCGGCTTTTTCGGGCGGCGGCGGCATTACGATCGCGCTATCCAGAGGCGGCGTTGAAATCACCGCGCGGCGCGCGCCGTTTTCAAGGTAGCAGTTCAAATCCGCCGATCGCGCGAACTTGCCCGTGCAGTCCAGCACGATGTCCGCGCCGCGAAAGTCGCAATCTTCGGGCGTCTTAGCTTGTGAAAAGCGCGCGGCGTTCAAACGTTCGGACTCGATCGCGAACCGCCCAAAAAACGAATCGTATTTAAGCAGATATTTTAATGTTTCGGCGTCCGCCAAATCGTTCGCGGCAACGAGCGAAAATCGGCGCGAATACTCCTGATCGCAGAGGATCATCCGAGCGCACGCGCGACCGATTCTGCCAACTCCGTTTATCGCGATTTTCAGCAAAGTTTACTCCGATTTTGGGCGGTAAAAAAGGCGGATTGTAGCCTATAAAAACTTCGCGCGGCATATTCCGTAATTTCGTAAGCTAAAATCTCGCGTTTATGAGGTTGCGAAATTGATCTTCAATAACTTTGCGGATCGCAAAAGAAAATCATATCTAATTGGCTATACTTTGCGAAATTTTTAGCGGAAAGGCGCGTTTTTGGACGAGAAAATCTACGAATTTATGGGCGATCTGGCAAAAAAATCCGACTTCAAAAGCCGTTTGGATCGCGTGAGGTTTGTGCTGGACTACAACAAAGCCGAGCGCGTGGAGGTCTTTGACTTGCGGGAGAGCGAATATATTTTCGGCGGCGCGGTGATCGCCACGGCGCTTGCGGATCGCCATTTGGAGGCGCTTAGCGACGCATTGAAACAAGCGCTGAAGCCCCTCGGCGAGGAGTTTTTGCACACAGACGCGAGCGGCGAGTGGATCGTGATCGATATGGGCGACATTTTGGCGCACATTATGACGGAGAACGCGCGCGAAAAATACAATTTAGAGGCGTTTTTGGACGAGTTTAAGAAAAAACGCGCCCTCCGTTAAGTTTTTCTTTTAGCGATTGGGCAAAGGGGTAAAAATGGTGCTGATTTCGCTTTTGGGCGACTTTGATTCGCTCGTGATTCCCGTGTTTTTTGAGTATAAAGACGAAATTACTACGCACATTTTGGCGCGAAATATCGCGAATGAGAGCGAAAAAAAAGCCGCGAGAATTATGTTAGGTTTGAGCAGAATCCGCCAAAAATACAGGCTAAAATGCACACTCCGCGAAATGCAAATTGAGGCGGGTGAAAAGGGGCGCGATCATCTATTTTCTATTATTGCTTTAGCGGAGTCAATCAAGCAGTTCGCGCCGCCGAATCAACTATATATAAATTTGAGTGACGGCGCGGCGAGCGACGCTATAATTCTTTCGCGAGAATTGCTTGATTACGGCGCTAATATAATTATTAGCGATCGCTTCAAAAACGATATTACAATTTTGACAAACAACGAGATGAAAAAGCGATATATTAAAAATTCTATGGGAATTGAAGATCATATAATTTCAAAGGGTTACGAAATACTATCGTATAAAACAAAAAACGCGCTTGAAAATAAACGCGAATATATAGAGGCGATCACACGAAATTTTCCGATTTTTCAACGATATAGAAAGCGCGTGATAGAATACAAAGAGATAGACGAGGAAAGATATAGCGCGATTATTCCGGCGCTTGTCAAATTAGGCGCGACGGATCGTAGAGGCAGGCCCACTGATGAAAATTATATTAAAGGCGGTTTGTTTGAGGAAATCATATATTTTTTGGCGAAAAAACTTGCTTTTGACGACATAATGACAAGCGTGCAGGTGCGATACGAATCAATTAACAATATAAAGATAGAAAACGAGTTTGATATTTTGGCAATTAAAGAGAATCATTTATATATTATAGAGTGTAAATTCCGCGATCGTTTAGACGGCGAAAATTTAATTTATAAATACGATGCTTTAATTAAACAAATGGATAATGACGGAAAGGTGATGATAATAAATGTAGCGAGCACCGAAAGCAAAGAGGCGTTAAAGCGTGGTAAAAAGATACACAAAAACTTTGAAAAAGGCGCGATATACAGAGCGCAATTAAACAACATTTCAATTTATTACGAACCAACTTTGGAAACAAATAAGTTAATAGCCAAAATGCGATCGTTTTTTAATGTGTGAACTTGAGATAAAAGGATTAAAATGGAAGCGGTAATGATGTTTTATATGCGATTGGAATTATGCTAATTGTAATGGGTTTTAATCCGATAGCGCAGTAACGGCATAAAATTTTATCTCGCCATTCTCCTCTACCGCGAACATTTGAGAGTCGCTACGGACGGCTCTCTTGACGGCGTCCTCTATAAGGCATAAGCCCTCTACAAGGTCAATATCGTGCGCCCGAAAGTATTCGGTAAGCGAGATTTTATTTAGACCATTCATAAGAGGGGGCAAGTTCCCTAATTAGGGCAAATAAACTCTTTTCATTTGCGGCGAACGTTTTCCCGTATTTCTCTTTTAGCTCTTTTTTGTTCGCTGCAAACGCCTTGCCGTATTTCTTTTTTAGCTCTTGAAGCTCTTCTTTTTTGTGCTCCTCGTAGCAATTAAAATAGTCCACGGCAAACCTGCGTAAATCCGGGATATATTCGAGGACATAATCTAATATCTCCTCTTTAGTGTGTTCTGCGTCTCGTTCTTCTATATCAAGCCCATTCTGTGGGAGAAATATATCAAGCTCTGTCGTATCCCCTTTGGCAAGGAATTTATATAAGAATTCATGGTATTTTTTGATTTTATTGCTTCTTTTTGATAAATAGCCTCTCACATAGCCGCGGCACATAAAAGGGGTAAGCCTCTCTCCCTTTCTATCGCAGGTGCTTTTGCATACCAGAATGGCAAGATAAGCTTCCGCTACAAAGTCGTGAAAGTTACATGCGCAGTCGTAGCAGTAGTTCTCTTTGCAATAAGAGTAATGCTGTTTGCAGAACGCATCGCTTTCGCTATAATTATAGCGATTAGGGCAATCTATCCTGTCTTTGTGACCGAGGTGAAAATCCAGATCAAGAAGATAGTTAAGATTGTGATAGGATTGTGGGATGCAATAGGTATAGGCTTGATAGTAAATGCTATAACAAGCCTAAATAACAGCGGTTTTAGTGATGAAAAAACCGTTTCTTTATTTGCCTTTGGCGCGTGCGCAATCGCGCTAGGCAAATTGTTAAAGGAGTGAAAATGGAGTTCCTTTATGGATTTTGTGCTGTCTTGCTCCTGATTACCGTCGTATACAAGATTGGTGAATATGACGAGAAGAGACAACAGGCGCAAGGACAAGGCATTGCGACTGCCTAAAGGATAGGCAATGGAAATAGTTATCGTAATGAGCGGAGTTCTTTTGTTTTTCTTGGGTGTCCACTATATTGGCGGATACCTAGAAAAAAGACAACAAAAAACCTCTGTCGGGCTTAACAACATTGCC
>JAITUT010000048.1 GCA_031286325.1 Helicobacteraceae bacterium | reverse complement strand
CGCGTAACCTCTATAGCCGCCAAGATCATAATCCGCGCCCGCTTTTTTCAAAATTTCCTCAACGTCTTCAAGGGTTTGCGAGCCCAAAACAAAGCCTAAATACTCGCTACTTGGGGCGGATTTTTCCGCCGCAAACAAAGCCGCATTAGCGAAAAGCGCGACTAAAACTATTACCAACAACTTTTTCATTTTTTGTCCTTTCAAAATCATCGCCAAGGGGCGCGAAAGAAAGCCGCAATCCTTCTCAAAAGCCGCAATTCGTGAAGATCGTAATTGCGGCTTAAGAGCTCTCAATAGAAACGATTTACGTTCCGCAAAGGAAAGCGCCTCAACTTCGCGGTAACGGAAAATTGCGCGACTAAGATCGCGGACTAAACACGCGCTTTTGACAAGCGGGCGTTACGTCTCGCTTTGATCAAAACTTATATGTCGCCCCCAAAAACAGCCCGCTTGATTGCATTTTAAGCCCTTCTAGCGAGCCGTAGTCGCGTATAGCGTAACCCAATCCGGCGGCGATATTTTTGTTGAAGAAATAGTCTGCGCCGAGCGCGAACTGCCAGGCGAACCCGATACCGCTCGTGGAGGAGTCGCCGTAGTACCACCCGCTCGAAGTGTATTTAAGTTGCGCCAGACCTAGCCCTGCGCCCACGTATGGCTTAAGCGCGGCGATTGACGCTACGTTAAGTTGATAATACAAACTAGCGAAAGCCGCCATTTTCATCTCAGCTTGAAACTTCCAGTTCAAGCCCCAGCCAAAGTCATAGTCATACTTTTCGCCGGTCATGAGCGAGGCTTCCAAAAGCACGTTGCCGGTGTTGTTTTTCATAATCCCTTTGCCGATCCCGATCGAAAAGGGCGTATTGCTTTTCGAAGCGCCGCCGGCTTTAAACGAGCTCATATGTATCTTCGCGTTAGCTTGCCACCCGCTAGAGTCATCTGGGGTTGAGCTAGCGTTTGAGTAGCTGCTATTTGAGCTAGCGTTTGAGCTAGCGCTCGCCTTGCTAGAACGGCTATCGGCAGCTAAAGCCGCGTTAGCGAAAAACACCGCGAAAACTATTACCAACAACTTTTTCATTTTTTATCCTTTCAATAACTTCGCAGACGAGCAAAGCTTAGTCCTGCGATCCAAAGGCTTTGCCTTTGGAAACCTCGCAAATTGCCGTTCAGCCCTGCTGGGCAATTTGCGCCCGCCGCTTGTCTCGCTCCCTGTTTCACAGGATCGCGATCGCGGCGGGAACAATAGGCTTTATTTGAGCTTCGAAGCTCTAAAATGCCACATAGCAAACGCTTACTTTCGCAAAACTTGGAAACCTAGAGAAAATGGTGTGTTTTGTTGGGGTTATCTCATATAAGACTCCTTATACGAGATTGGGTTGAAGAAAGAAAAACTTGCGGGTGTGAAAGACGGCTAGCGCGTCGTGCTTGCCGTGCTTGTGCGTTGCGTTGCGTTGCGTTGCGTTGCGTTGCGTTGCGTTGCGTTGCGTTGCGTTGCGTTGCGTTGCGTTGCGTTGAACATACACTAAACCTATTAGTTAAATTAAATACTCATCATATCATAAACTTCCTTAAAGTAATTGCCGAATCTCCGCGCTTATTAGAAAAATAAGGGCGGGGGGAGGGGGGGGTATTAAATTTACAAAAAATCGGCGCGGCGCGGTATCAGCGGCATTTACAGGTTTCACTAACGCGCGATCACGGCGCGAGGCGGGAATTTCTCTGCGCGGTGATCGCAGAGCCGTGCGCCAATGCGTGTTCTTGTTTCTTTAATTTCTCGCGGCTTGCTCGTTTTACTTCTCGCGGAGCAAAGCTCCCGCTTGCGGCAAGCGGCGAAGTTATGATTTTCGCCAACAACGAAATCGGGTGAACACAGTTCGCCCCTACATAAAAAAATAGTTTCGCAGTCAAGCGTAATTTCTCCTTACGCGCCTAGCAACGCTTCGGCGTGTTTGATCGCGGAATTAGTGATCTTATCCGCGCTGATAATCCGCGCGATCTCGTTAATGCGCCCCGCGCGATCCAGCAATTTCACGCAACTTTCCGCGCCCTCTTTATAGACCAAATAATGCGCGTCCGCTTTGCTGGTGAGTTGCGAGTGGTGGCTGATCGCGAAAATTTGATAACGCGAGGCGAGCATTTTGAGCGTTGCGGCGATCGCCGCCGCCTCCTCGCCGCTGACATTAGCGTCAATTTCGTCCAGAAACAAGATCGCTCTCTCGTTTTGATCGCCCGCGATCTCCACGCGCGCCGCGAGCAACGCGAGGCGCAAGCGATTAAATTCGCCCGAACTGATTTTGGCAAGTTCCGCGCCGTTTAGCGCGATCGCAGCCGCGCTGCCGCCAAAAGCGTTCAAGGGCTTTTTTTCTACCGTGATCGCGGCTTTTGGCATAAAAAGCTGCGCGAGATATTTGGCGATCGTGTCGGTAAGAGGCTTCGCCGCCTTTTCGCGAGCTTTTGCGATCGCCTCGGCGCGGTTTTCCAGCGCGGCGCGATCGGCGTCAATCTCGCGCTCTAATTTTTTAATATCCGCCTCAATCGACTCAAAGTCCGCTAATTCTTTCTTTTTCTCCGCGAGGCGCGCCAAAGCCTCATTCGCGCCGCCGTAACGGCGATTAAGCGAGGCTAACTGCTCAATGCGGTTTAACAGCGCGTCAGGATCGGCGTCGTCCTCTAAACCCTCCTGCGCGTTTTCCAGCGCGGCGGCTAACTCGTTCATCGCCTCGGTAAATTGCGTCGTATCCAAACCTATCAGATCGTAGAGGGCGAAAACCGCGCTCTCATTATCCTTAAGGGTCGCGGCGCGCGCCATCGCGTCTTTGATTTTTTCCTTGCGCGAAAGACGTTTTTTGCGCTCCATAAGCCGCTCGTATTCGCCCTCTTTCGGCGCGATCTCCTCAATTTTCGCGATCTCAAATTGCGCTGATTCTTTAAGTTCTTGCGCGTTTTTTTCTTTTGCCTTTAATTCGTTAAGCTTTGCGTTTTTCGCCTCAAAATCCGCGAAATCGGCGCGGAATTTCTGGGTAATTTCAGTTTGCTTCGCGATCAAATCAAGTAAATTTAATAGGTTTTTAGAGTCTAGATCGCTTGATTCTTTTTGGTTTAAGTGGCGCGCTATGCCGTCAAAGGCAGTTTTGAGCGCGCTTTTGCCTATCTGAAAGTCGTTTATAAAGTAGCGGGTTTTTTCTTTTTTAATAGCGCGTAAAATTATCTCTTCATCTTCGGCGATCTCGACGGGCAATTCCTCGTTCAAAAGAACATTACCCAAAACCGCCTCAACGCTCGCGGCGTCCGAATCTTTAAGCCCGAAAACCGCCAAAATCGCGCTCATCAAAACGCTTTTGCCCGCGCCGCTAGGACCCGAAAAGACATTCAGCCCCGCGCACGGCGATAACTGTACCGCGCCGAATGTAATGACGTTTTTAATGGAAATTCTAGTGATCATAATGGGCGATTATATTATTAGATTACTTCGCGAATTAGGCTTTAAACCGTATTGGAGAGTTGGCGAGGAGGAAGCGCGCCGCGACCTTACGATCGCGGCGACGCGCTTATTGCGCGGACGGTACAAATTCGGAGAGCTTTTGCGCTACGCCGAATTCGGGGTATTGTTTGCCGTCCAAAACGAGTTGGGCGGCGATTTGCTCGTCTTTGTTGAATACGATCGGCGCGAGGAAGTTAATGACGGAATCATCAGTAGCATTGCCGCGCACCAACACATTATAAACGAGCAAGTTGCTCTTCTCGTTGATCTTCAAAGTCTCTTGCACTTGCGGCGTGAGATCAAAGGAATACTCGCGCAGGTGATAGGGATTCACAAGAGTCCAAGCAAGCCCGCTGTTGTCGGTGTCGGTAATCGCGGCGAAAAGCTCGTCGCTCTCTTGTAGATCAACTTCCTTGACCTGATCAAAGCCTAAAATAGGCGCTTTTATTTTAAATTTCATCACAGACGCTCCTTGTTGTTGATTTCTCACAGGAACAAAGTCCCGATCCTGCCAAAGGCTTTGCTCGGCGGTTCACGCGTTTCGCGCGCAAACATCGCCTCCCTCCGCGCCTTACACTCCTCCGCTACGGACTGTGCGCTTTGCTCTCGCAGGCTACAAAAGCCAAGCAGTTGGCTTTTGTTTAACGCCTACTCGCCTTTGGAAACCTAGAAATTTGCCGTTAGGCTTACGCCTTTGCAAATTTTACCTTTATTATAGGCTTTTATCGCCCGCCTTTTCGCCTAAACTACTGCAGCAATCGCATTACTTGCTGTTGGATAACGTTCGCTTGGCTAAGAGCGTAGCTACCCGATTGAATCAGAATGTTTTGCTTATTGAAGTTTGACGACTCCGCGCCGAACTCAACGTCGCGGATTATGCTCTCCGCGCCTTTCACATTCACCTGCGTTACGCTGATGTTATTCAAGGTAACTTCAAGTTGCAACTGAGCCGAACCGATGTCGGAGCGGATTCTGTCAAGAAGGGCGATCGCGCTCTCCGCGATGTCCATAACGACCATCGCGCCCTCGCGAGTTGTTACGCCCGCGCCGAAGTTTTGATCCGCCGAGTTGTACTCGTTCACATTGCCGAAACCGCCGCCCGCGTTGATCTCGTCTTTCGTGAAAATTCCGCGAACCTGACGCAAGTTGTAGTTTTGCTGATATGTGTTCAAATTCCCCTGTATCGTGTTTAATGTATCGGTAACGACAATGTCGTTCGCGCGTTTGTCGATTAAGAACAAGCGCCCGAAGTTTTTGTCCTGCTCAGCCAAACCTGTAACTGCGGTGTGCGTGCCGCCCGCGCCGTCTACGTCAAGCTCAATGCCGCGCCCGTCCGCAGTGGTGAGCTGCAAGCGACCCATATAATCCACGCTCGCGGTTACGCCCGTTTCGGTGGTGTATTTGTTGATCGCGTTGCGCAAGTTACCGTTTCTATCGGCTGTATCAACATTTACGTCGCCTATGACGATGCCGTTGATGACAAGCCCTTTCACGTCGCCTTGTTGAATCTCTTGCGCTCCGGTAGAGCGCGTGAGGAACGAGGCGCGAACGCCCGCGAGTATATCGGAGTTTTTGTTGATTGTCTCAGCAAGAACGCCCACGCCCGTTTTAGCGCCCGAAGAGATAATGACGGTCTCTAACTTGATCGTCTTTTCGCCGACTTTAAACTCCAAACCCACTTCGCCGGCGGCGGTAATGTTGCTTGTAGTTTCGCGACGTACCGCGCCGATCTTGTCCGAGCTGGTCGCGCCGATTGAAACGCCGATAACTTCGTTTGAGAAGCCGCCGACCTCAAACGCTTTGTTCGTGAAACTTCCCGCAAGCATTTTCAACCCGTTGTAAGAAGTTTGGAAAGCGATGTTGTCTAACTGCTCAATCAGGCGAATAATATCGCGCTGGATCGCCGAACGCGAATCGTAGTTCTGCGTATCCTGCGCCGCTTGCGCCGCTTTGGTTTTAATGGTGTCGAGAATTTTGATTTGCTCGTCCATTGCTTTGTCGGCGACTTGGATCATTCCCATAGCGTCGTTCGTGTTGCGCATAGATTGCGCAAGCGCGTTCGCTTGGCTCCTGAGGCTGTCGGCGATAGCCATACCCGACGAGTCGTCGGCGGCTTTGTTAATGCGTAATCCAGAAGACAGCTTTTCGAGCGACTTCGTGATTTCACGGCTGGTCAAGGCGAGATTCACATTGGAATTCATAGCCTTGATGTTGGTGTTGATTATGAAACTCACGCTACAATCCTTTCCTATGGTTTGCGACTTCAAGCATTTTGCGTTCCACTTTTTTTTAGGCTTAATTTTCGCCGGGTGTTCGCACGCCGCCTACAAGCCCGAATTCGCCGCTGACGACGCGCTTTTGATCGCGGACGATCTAAACGGCGCGCCGCAGAAAAACACGAGCGCGATCTACCGCCCTGTGGAGTGGAGCGAAATTGACGGCTGGTATGACGATAATCACGCGGAGGCTTTGGCGGCGTTTATGAAGAGCTGCAAGGCGATCGCCGCGGATTCTTTGTGGGATCGCCCGTGCTTTGACGCGGCGTTTATAGACGAAAACGATACGTTTTCGGCGCGAATTTTCTTTGAGTCGCGCTTTCAGCCTTATGAGATTATTGCGGACGGCAACGAGAGGCGAGGCTTGATCACGGGTTATTACATTCCGATTTTGGAGGGCAGCCGCGAAAAAACCGAGCGATTCAAATACCCCATATATAAACGCCCAAGCGATTTGGTGCTCGTTGATCTCGCCTCATTCGGCGCGGATCGCAAATACGCTCGAGGTATCTTGGGCAAAAACGGCATAGTTACGCCGTATCCCTACGACAGAGAGGCGATCGAGACGAACGCGTCGCTGCTGAAAGGGAGTGAAATTTTCTATGTTGACGATCCGATCGCCTTATTTTTTATGCACATTCAAGGATCGGGGCTTATTAAAGTCGGTAATAAAACGCGCCTCGTAGGTTACGCCGATCAAAACGGATTTTCGTATTACGCGATCGGCAAGTATTTTGTTGATACGGGCAAAATTTCGCGCGATAATTTGTCTATGCAGACGATTCGCGCGTGGCTCTCGGCGCAGCTCGCCAAAAATCCCAAACGCGCCTTTGAAGTTATGTGGAAAAACAGGAGTTTTATATTTTTTGAGGAAAAAGACGAAGAGGGCGCCGTAGGATCGCTAGGCGTTGTTCTTTCGCCTAAACGCTCAATTGCGGTGGATAAATCGTTCATACCTCTTGGATCACCCGTTTTTATAGCGGGCGTTGACGAAAAAAAAGAATTTAAGTTAAATATGCGCCGTCTCATAATGGCGCAGGATACCGGCGGGGCGATCAAAGGCGCGGCGCGCGCGGACTTTTTCTGGGGCGTGGGCAGAGAGGCGGGCAAAAATGCCGGCGCGATGCGCCTTTACGGACGTTTTTGGCTTCTCGCGCCGAAAAATTACTGATTACCTCTTGCCGCCGAAAGCCGCGATCAACGCTTCAATGCCCTCTTCATCTACGACATCTTCGCTATCGCCCGCGATATGCACCGCGCTGCTAACGCGCTTCTCGTCCGCGACTTTGCTGTCAAAGAGCGAATTCATATAGCGGCTGAGGGCGCGCATTACATTGATGACGCGCTCAATTTTTTGGCGGTGAATGTCTTGATACTGCATTACGTCCATCGCTACGACCATTTGATCGCTCGTGTTTTGCGCGGATTGGCGCAGGACATCGCAATCGCGCAGAATATCGTTGTGCGCCGCGAGCTGCGCCTCAAAAGTTTTAATGTTCGGAAAGCGCTCTTTAAGGCGCGTGAAAACCTCCAGCGAGGCGGCGATCTTGGTCGCGATGTTGTTGATCGCGGTTTCGGAGTTGGTCGCGTCGTTGCTGATCTTCTCCAAAATGTCAAAAATTTGGCTGGATTTCTCCTCGCCCTCGCGCGCCACATCGTCTAATTGACGCACAACTTTGTGCTCTTTGACGGGCGGAGGCGGGGGCCACTCGGCTTCGGTTTGTATTCTAAAATTATTCGGGCTGCACGAATAGGTAGAATCGCTACCGCCCGCTTCGCCCACCGCGCCGTCCATATCGGCGTTCATTAGCGCGTCTAATTCTTCTTGCGTCATTTTGTTACCTCGTGTTTAATTGCTATAATCCTACCCAACTCGCAATTAAATAGGTTTAATATGTATATAGATTTGCACAATCACACGGAACGCTGCAAGCACGCGAGCGGCGGTATGGAGAGTTTTGTCAAGCGGGCGATAGAGCGCGGAGTTAGCGTTTATGGGTTCAGCGATCACGCGCCAATGCGCCACGATCTTGAATATCGAATGAGCTTCGACGAGATGCCAAGTTACGAAGCGGATTTTGTAACGCTGAAAGAACGCTTTGATGGCAAAATTAAGTTGCTTTTGGGCTACGAGGCGGATTATCTGCCCGCTAAAACCTACCCGCAAGTTTTTGAGCGCGAAGTTGATTATCTCATCGGATCGGTGCATTTTTTAGACGACGGCGGCTGGGGGTTTGACAATCCGCGATATGTCGCCGAATTTGACGGGCGCGATCTGGGCGATGTTTGGCGCGAGTATTTTGAAACGATCGCGAAAATGGCTGGGACGCGGCAGTTTAACATTGCGGGGCACCTAGATTTGATCAAAATTTTCGGGCACTTTAAGGGCAAAAAGCCCGACGACGCGGTAGCCTCCGCGCTGATAGCTCTGCGCGAGGCGAATATGGCGATTGAAATTAACTGCGCGGGTTGGGATCGCCCCGCGAAAGAGCAATACCCTTCGGAGGCGATTTTGCGCCTCGCGCTTGATCTAGGCGTAGCTTTGACATTCGGCAGCGACGCGCACGAGATTGCGGCGGTGGCTCGCGATCTGCCGCGCGCGTACGAACTTGCGCGATCTATCGGCTTCAAAGAGGCGGTTTATTTTGAGAATCGCGAGATGAAAGCCGTGAAAATTTAATTTTTTATCGCGATTTGATCGCAGCCGCGTCGATCGCGATCCAAAACAACAAAATAATCAAAAATATATAAAGCGAAATAAATAAAAAACGCGATATAAATAATATATTACGCGCGATCCGTTTCGCGTTGGGTTTTCAAATGTTTTGCTATCTACGATCTTCAAATCAAAAACAATTTTGATCAGAGTCGCGTCGATCGCGATCCAAAACAACAAAATATAAATGATATTAAATTACGCGCGATCGGAAAATGTATTAAAATAAATACCGCGGTAAAAAGCGCGATCTTTATGCAAAAAATTTTAAGAGATCGTCAGAGTTTATTTTAACTCTTTTTGCCGCGAATTTCGCGGCGTTTTCACTCGTTTATTAACTCTTTGATCGCCTTTGCTTCCGCGGTGATTTTCGCGATTTTTTGCGCGGAATTTAACGAGTCGTCCAGCAAAACGCGCACAAATTCGCTCCCCACGATCACGCCGTCCGCGCCCTTTACGCGCTCTTTCGCCGTGTCGCGCCGCACGCCGAAACCCACGAAAACAGGCGTCGGCGTCGCCTCGCGTACCCACGCGATCGTTTGCGCTAAATCCTCGCTTTGGCTTTTGCCGGTAACGCCCGCGTAAGCTACGAGGTAGATAAACTCGCGCGAATTTTTCACGATTTTCGCCACGCGATCTTTTGGGGTCGTAGGCGCGACAAATGTAATCAGCGGCAGGGTTTGCGAGTATTTTTGCGCCTCTTCAAACGAAAGATCGGGGATCAGCGCCGCCGCAATACCATTTGAATCCATTTCCGCCGCCGCGCGATCTGCTCCGCGATGTAAAAAACAGTTCATATAACCCATTAAATATAGTTTTTTGCCGCGCGGTTTCAGCGCGTTCGCGATCGTAAGAGAGTCGGCGAAAAGAAAGCCGTTCGCGAGCGCGATATGCCCCGCCTTTTCAATCACCTCGCCGTCCGCAACGGGGTCGCTAAACGGCACGCCGATTTCAAGAGAGTCCATTCCTGCGTCAAATAGCGCGTTCGCGAGGTCTATCGTAAATTCCAGCGACGGGACTTTGGGGGTTAGGTAGCCGACAAGTTGTTTCATTGTAGTCCTTTGCTTTTCTTTCGCGGACGGGCGAAGCTCGTCCTTGCTCGTCTTAACTTCTCGCGGAAGCAAAGCTTCCACTCTGAGCGCGTCGCTCTGATGACGAAATTGACAGTCGCAAGGCGCGATAACAACCCCGCAATTCACTCGCAATTTATCTTGAATCCGTTGTTCCAATTTTCTAACTCGGCTTCGGTAAAAGGCGCTTTTTGACCGTTTGTTAAATGGCAAACGCCGCTTATCGCCTTATCATTTTTGTATGTAAATATGCCCCAAGTTGTACCGTTTTTCCTTAAAACTTTCATTTCGCCCTCTTTTGTGCCATTTTTGAACGCGATCTCTTTCTCTAAGTTACCGTCTTCGTAATAAATTTTACCAATCCCGTCCATTGGTATTTCTTCTTTAAGTCTGCCGTTCTCGTAATAAACTTTGCTAATCCCGTCCCTGTCACCGTTTTTGTATGGCATTTCGGATTTAAGTTTACCGCTTTCATAGAAACCCTTCACGATTCCTTCGCTTTTACCATTTTTGTACGGTATGATGTTTTCCAGTGCGCCGCTCTCATAGTAGCTGCGCATCTCTTCTGTGTTGGCGTCCTTTGGCGCGATTTCGAACTTTAACGCGCCAGATTTGTAATATGCCCTCGTTCCGCTTTCCTTGCCATCAATGCAGGACGTTCCAAACATCGTGCCGTCTTTGAGTGTATCTCGCACCTCCGCTTTGCCAGAGAGCAAATTGCCTTTCATATCCAAGCAGTTGCCCTTGTAAAAACGCGCCGTTTTGCCATCGACATAAACTTTGTAATCCGCGTTTTCATAATCCGCGTTCGCGCTTTGGCACACAGCCGCCAGCAAAATAGCGATCAAAATCTTTTTCATTTGCTTTCCTTATTTGTATTGTTAAAAAATCGCCTGAAATTTAGCAAAATTCGCTTAAATCGCGTTTGTGCGGCGTTTAAGAGCTACGAATGTTATATTGCGATCGGGCGAACACAGTTCCCCCCTACGGTTTGCCCAATTCCGCGAGCGGCGGCGTTTTAGAGCTACGAAACCCAAATAAAACCCATTATTCCCGCCGCGATCCTACGCGATCGCGATCACGCGCGGCGCGGACGATCTAAAAGGACAATTATGCCATTTTAGAGTTCGCTATTCTTTGGCGGAAAAGTTGGGAGCAACGACGTCGTCCGCGAAATCGCCGTAGGCAGAGCGGCGCTGGGCGCGCTGGTGTTCGACTTGGGTTTGCTGGTAGGCTATAGTTTTTTTGGTTTGCTCAATTTCAGCTTGCAACTGGTCGCGTTTGCGGCGCAAGAGCGCCAAAGCTTCGCCGATTAGCGCGGAGGATTCTCTAGCCTCGCCGATCGACGAAAATTCCTGCGGTATCTCGCCGTGCAATCTGGCGATCGTCTCTACTTCTTCGTTTACGATCGCGATCTTTAATCTGTCGTTCCAGCTATTCATATTACGCCTCCTCAACATTTGCTTGGGCTTCTTCCTCGGCGCCGAGCCCCGTCTCGTCGTTCCACGCCTCCAAAAGCCCCTGCGCCACGCGCAAAACCGTATCCAGCCGCGCCGTGTCGCACTCTATATTCGCTTCGGTGAGCAATTTAATTTGGTAGGTGTAGAGCCCTTGCAGATAACTGCTCATAGACTCGTTGCCCTCCGAAAAATCCAAAGACGCCATAAGTTCGCTGAAAATGTCTATCGTGCGGTTTATCCAATAGACTTGCTTTTCTATGTCGCCTTCTTGCATAGATTTTTTGGCTTGCGTTACAAACTTTAAGATACCCTCAAAGAGCATCTGCACAAGTTTATACGGCGATTGCACCATCGCTGTGTTTTGCGCGTAAGCCGAATATCCGCTGCTGTTCATTTTCTATCCTCCGCAAGCGAGTTTTGATCGTTTGCTAGTTTAATTTCTTGTACAAGCAAAGCTCGTCTTTGCGAGCAAAGGCGTCGCTTTTGGAAACCTTGAAAATAGCTGTTGGTCCCCGCGCCGCGATCTTGTACGCCGACGGCGGGAATATAGAGTTTTCTTTGCCTCGCATTTACAAACAAGCTTAAAACCCGCCTAGCAAACTTCGCCCCGATCGCTTCCGCGATCAGGGATTTATAGGCTTTGTTTTTTGCGCGCGTTACACAATAGTAAATCGGCATTTGCTATTTTTTCGCGCTCGCCGCTTCATTTATTATTTGCTGCAAAGAGCTAAAAGACGACTCGTATTTGCTGATCATCAAATTGTAGCTCGCAAATTGCGCCGCCATAAGCTCATATTTCGCGGTGAGGCGGGTCAAAACCTTTTGCATACTATTCGTCAGCAACTCCTCGTCTTTGCGAAGCTGCTGATCAACAAGCGTCATTCTCGCGTTCCCTTGGAAGCCGTTGAGGGTATCCATAAACTCGTCAATGCGCGTGAATATGCCCTTTTCTATCGTTTCCCTGCCGCTCATACTTATATTTTGGAAGCCGAAAAAGCTCGCCGCCGTTCCAGCAACCGAAATCTCATTGCCCGATTTGTTGTATAAAATCACCTTGTCGCCGTTGCCGCTAACTTTTGCGCTCACGCCCGTAACGTCGGTTTTGGAGTTGATTTCGGTTATGAGCTTCTGCGCGATCTCTTTCGCTGTATCGGTCGCCGAGACGCTAAAGCCGTTCAAAAGCGGCTCGCCGTTAATGATTAAATCGCCCGCCGCGAATGTGCGATCCTGCCCTATAGTAATTGCGTTTCCGACGTATTCCACGGGATCGATCGTGATTTTGCCGCGAAGCATTTTTTCAAGCTCGTCTGGTTTGGTGTTCAAGAAGTGCTCGAAAGTCGTTTTGTCAAAAGTTAAAACGCCCTTGTCGCTGAGCTCAAAAGCGTATGCGGTGCGCTTATCGGTTTGCGAAACTTGAATCTCGCGCGAGATCGCCATTAAACCGCGATCGTCCGAGCCCCTGCTTCCAAAGATCATTTTGTTGAGTTCGCTCCTGATCGTGTTAATGCGCGAATCGCCTTGGAAACTGCCGTGATTGCCCGATACGGTATCGACTTTCGTAATTTCGTCCAAAAACGCGTTGAGCTCGTTGTAAGCTTTCACGAATTTGTCCATATTGTCGCTCATTCCGCCGAAGTCGCGCGTAATTTTTACATACGAGTCGATTTGATCGGCTTTTTTGAGCTCGATTGTCGCGCCGGCGACGAGGTCGGTGATCGTGTTCGTGCCGCGCTTGATCATCATTCCGTTAAATTGCAATTCGGCGTCTTGCGCGGTTTGAATATCTCTGAAATCCATACCGCCCGATCCTATTGCCAGCTCGGTTGCGCCGTCCGCCTCGAAAGTTTTAATCTCCAAATTTTGATCGGCGCCGGTTTCGCTCGTTTTGACGACGAGGTTGTAGTTGCCGCCGCCTAGATTCAGGATAGACGCGCTGATTTTGCCGCCGCCTTGCTCGTTGATCGCGTCGCGCAGCTCGCCCAAAGTCATACCCGACTTGACATCGATCGTTATTTCATTGCCGCCGCCGCGCGTGATTTTGAGTTTCATATCGCTCGCGGAGGTGTTAATGATCGCGTTTTCGTTGGTGAACGTGTCGTTTAACTGCCACACGGAGTTTGTCGCGAGTTTATCCACGCGCACTTTAAACTCTTGGAGCTCCGCGGCGTTACTTGTGGTAACCGCCACCGAATCGTGTCCCACGCTCACATTTCGTTTCAAATAGTTGACTTCGTTCGCGAGCTCGTAAGCTATATCTTGAAACGCGTCCAGCATTTTCACGAGTTTTGTCTGATCTTCTTGTTTTTTGTAGACTTTTTCGAGCTGACTTTGCAACGGCTTTAACATCATCGTTTTGTCCGCCTCGCGGAGCTTGTCTATCAAATCCGCGTTTAGTGTTGAAGCGCCGCCATACGTAACGCCCAAAGAACTTATTGATCCAGTTGCCATTTTATGCCTCCTAAATGATTTTGGCGCAAAGAACGCCATAACGCGCGGCTAAACGCGCTCTTCAAGCAATAATCCTGCCATTTCTTTCATTCGCGCCATAAATTTGATTGCCTGTTCGCTCGGAATTTGACGCACAAGCTCGCCGCTTTTCGCGTCCATTATTTTCAGGTAAAGCCCGCTGATGTCGTCGCTGTAACCGAAACGAAGCTGCATTCGCAAAATTTGCGCCTGAACGTCTAGGTTTTCTACGAGCTGACCGAACTGCTCTTTGCTGAGTCTCGCGACTTCGGCAATTTCTTGAGCGCGCTCCGCGGCGTCTTTTTCGTTCGTGTTCGCGCTTCTTGATTCGGCGGCTCGCATATTGATCGCCTGATCGGTTTGCAGTTTCACTTGCGCTATCTGACTTACATTCAGGCGCGAAGACGCGCTTTGAGCCGACTGCGCCGCTGATGTATTCGTTACGGCATCCATTTTCCGCTCCTTTTTAGGACTATTTCCAGTTAAATCGGCAACATTTCCAATATTTTAATAGAAATAAACTAAAATCAAGAAAAAATTTTCAAATTTGGGGGACTTTGTGGCAAAAGTTGCGGTTTTATGCGGATCGCCGTTATTAAAAAAAGCGTGCGAAAATTTTTTGCGATCCAAACTCACGCCGGCGCAAAGCTCCGATCTGATCGTCTGCGATAAAGCGGCGAATGTGCCCGCGAATGTGAAAAAGCCGCGGCTTGTGATCGGCGAACACATCAAAAAACCTTTCAGCCGCGAGGAGTTGTTGTTCGCGATCGCGAAATTTGAAAAATTAGACATTATTAAAACAGCCGCGTCAGAGAGCGTTTTGGGTAATAAAATTGCTGTGGAAACCGAGAAAAACGTAAATGAATTATATTTAAAATTCGCCGAAGAATTATTAAATATATTAAAAAACGGAATACAAAATGAGAAATAACAAAGATTTTAACTACGCGCGCGTGATCGCGGGATCGCTAAAAGGGCGCAAGATCGCAATGCCGAAATTTGCGGAGACGCGTCCTACGAAAGCGATTGTTCGAGAATCTCTATTTTCTACTATCGCCTTTGAAATAGAAGATAGCGTTTTTATAGAAGTCTTTGCTGGAAGCGGATCGGTTGGAATTGAGGCGATCAGCAGAGGCGCGAAAAAGGCGATATTTTTGGAGCAAAATCCAGAGGCGATCAAAATAATTAACGAAAACTTAAATTCGCTGAAAATTACGAATTTTGAAATTATTCGCGGCGACTCGTTTGAAATTTTCGGCAATTTAATAAAAACCATTGAAACATCGCAAAAAAACGCGATTTTTTACTTTGATCCGCCGTTTTTGATCCGCGAAAATTTCTTAGGGATTTACGATCGGGTAACTAATCTGATAAACCAAATTCCGCGCGATCTCGCGAAACTCATAATTATAGAACATTTAAGCGATCATAAATTTCCCTCTAAAATCGCCGAGTTTTCGCATTCCAAAACCGCGAAATTCGGCAAAACCTCAATCTCATATTTCAGGACGTAAGGCAAATTTCTATATAATCCGCGCCCTAAAATCCTTGCCCGAAATGAGCGTTATCGCAAGATTTCTGGCATACCCGAAAGGAGCCGAATGGCTACGAGACGATACGAGACGATGTTTATTTTGAAGCCTACGTTAAACGACGAAGAGGCGAAGGCGAAAGTTGATTTCTTTTCGGAGATCATCAAGAAAGGCGGCGGCGAAATTCAGGCGATCGAAGCTATGGGAACGCGCAACTTCGCTTACCCGATCGAGAAATTTGAGCGCGGCAACTATACTGTGATTTACTTTACGGCGGACGGCGCGGTGAATAAAGAATTGCAGCGCGTCTATGGCATTACCGAAGACATTCTGCGCTTTATCGTCATCAAATACGAGACGAAAGCCGAGATCGCGGCTTGGGAAAATATGATCGCTCGCGTGAAAGGGCAGCCGCATAAAGAGTATAAATTGAGCGAAAGCGCGCGCGAATTTCGCCCCAGATCGCGCAGATTTGACGACAAAAAGAGCGGCGCGGAGGAGGTTTCCGAAAGCGCGGCGGAGAGCGAAGCGGTAAATGCTTAACAAAGTCCTTTTAATAGGCAATCTCACGCGCGATGTTGAGGTGCGCTATACGCAAAGCGGTTTGCAGATCGGCTCGTTCGGTTTGGCGGTAAATCGCAGGTGGAAGGATCGCAATTCAGGCGAGAGCCGAGAAGATACGATGTTTATTGATGTGGACGTCTTCGGCGCGCAGGCTGAGACGGCGCGGCAATATATCGGCAAAGGTCGCCAAGTGTTGGTTGAGGGGCGTTTAGTGCTCGATCAATGGACGGATCAAAACGGGCAAAAACGCTCCAAACACAAAATTTCGGCGGAGAATGTTCAATTTTTAGGATCGCGAGGCGAGGGCGGCGATCGTAGCGGAGATTACGGCGGCGGTTACGATCGCAACGCCTCCGGCGGCTCTTATGGCGGCGGCGGAAATTCCTATGGCGGCAACCCCGCTCCGCGCGATAATTCGCGATCTGAAAGTTACGGCGGCTCAAAGACGCCGAAACTGCCTGATATTCAGGCAGACGACGAAGAAGTTCCGTTTTAATTCAAATTCAAAGGCAACAAAATGGCAGAAAAAGGCAAATTTTTCAAAAGACACTGCAAATACGCAGAGGCAAAGTTAGAGTTCGTGGATTACAAAGACGTCCACCTCTTGAAACACTCTTTGAGCGAGCGTTTCAAAATTATGCCCCGCCGCTTGACGGGCAACAGCAAAGTCGCGCAAGACATAGTCCGCGCAGCGATCAAACGCGCTCGCCATATGGCATTGATTCCTTACACCGCGACAGATCGCGATCCAGCGGATAGATAATTTTACGGGAGCTTAAAGCTCCCGCCCGCAATTGCTTCGTAGGTTGGCTTTGTCGGCATTCGCGATCAAGGCTTTAAGTCTTTGGAAACTTCCCAAATTCGCCGTAACGTTCCTCGCGGCAAATTTCGCCCAACTAAACGCGGGCGATCGTAGCTTTTTTGCCATTGCGCAAGCCTAAATCTCGTAATCTCAAAGGTGAAATTTATGCGTCGTAACGAATACGAAATAACGGACGAAAGCGAGTTGGCGCGGCTTTTGCGAGACGCCTCTTACGGCGTGATCGCTTTTAACGGCGAATTTCCGTATATAACGCCCGTGAATTTCGTATACGAGCCGAGCGCGCTAATTTTTCACGGCGCGGCGAGCGGGCGCAAATATGAGATCGCGGCGAAAAACCCGCGCGCCGCCTTTTCGGTCGTGAAAGAATACGCGATTATCCCGTCATATTTCAGATCAGAGCTAGCTTGCGCGGCGAGCGCGTTTTTCATTTCGGCGTTTTTGGAGGGGCATATTGCGATCGTAAATGATTTGGATCGCAAAAAAGAGGCGTTAAAATCGCTGATGAAAAAATATCAGAGCGAGGGCGGTTTCGAGAGTTTTGACAATACGCGAAAATACGCGGCGGCGATAGAAAAGACCGCTGTTTTTGAATTTCAAATTTCATCTTGGACTTTGAAGTCAAAAATGGGACAAAAATTAGACGCCGCAACGCTAAAAAAACTGATAGAAAATCTGCAAAAAAGAGGCGCGCAAATAGATATTGAAACAATAGAAATGATAAAAAAGTTCGCTAATTTTTAATTTTCACTGTTGGGTCGCGGATTTTCCCGTTATCGCCAGCTTTTCGCGAGATTTAACTTCCCGTTTTCAGGAGATTTCAAAAGGCGTTTGAGGAACGTATAAGCAGAGTGGTAGGCAAGACTTTCGCCAATATGAGCGAGAGCGCGGATCAGTATGTAACCCAATCTATGCTCGCCAATATTAGCCTTACTCGCGATCGCAACGGCGAATATGCGTTATATCTTTATGTTCTTTTGGTTGCTCCTTAGTCTAGTATTGCGGCTCGTTATAGCTTCCGTCTTTAACTTCATATTTGACATTGAGCTAGGAAAAGCGATAAAAAATGTTATATACGACGTCAATACCGGCGGTTACAGCATAACCTACAAAGACGCCATAGACGAAACGGTAGGCAAAAGATTAAGTATGTTGGGATACTTATGCTGGTTAATACCAGTATTGGCGTTTGGATTAGCGAAAGGCA
>JAITUT010000007.1 GCA_031286325.1 Helicobacteraceae bacterium | reverse complement strand
GCTGACGCCTGTCGTTTCTGATGTTTGGGCAGCTTGTTAAATCAAGGGCGAAACACTTGATTATTTGCCGAAGCTTGCCCTCGGAAAGTTTAGAACTTTTGTAGTAGCGGTTTTCCACGGAAACATCGCCCTTTTTAGCGTATTATCTTTCCGTTTGGTTGTCTGGACGCGAAATACAAGGCGGGTAGCGCGCCTTTTAGCGTATCCTCTTTCCGTTTGGTTGTTTAGATCCTAATTAAAAAATAAATTGTATAAAATGGAGTTAACGTTGCCTAACAGGACTATAACTGCTTCGTCCCGCCCGTCGGGCGACTCGGGTTGCATAGTGCCGTGTTCGGGCTGTCGCCCTCTGTACGGTTTTGTTCTGCCACATTTTTTGCACCTATAAAAATGCTGCGCATTTTCCCTCATCGGACACAAAAAATGTCAGTTACAACCAAAACGTTATCTGAAATAAAAACCTGAAATTATTGTAAATCATAGCATTGATATTTCTCTGAAAATATTATACAAACAATAAGGAATAAATGGGAATGATAAAAACTAAGTTGTATGAAGCCAAATTCATTACTTTGAAAACGCGGCGTTTGGCGACGCGAAAACTCTAAACGAAACTTTTAATTATCTAACCTCGTTGGGTTTTTAGCCGCGCGATCTAATCGGAAAGGAGATCGCTTTTAAGTTGACAAACTGTGTTTTGGCCGCCGTCCGCGCGGCAAAACTTGACAAAACCCGCCGATCGCGATATAATTTACGTCTTTCTTGCGGAACCCCCTTGCCGCAAGATTTTTTTGGGGCTGACCTTGGCTTTCGACGGGAGAGCGCGGTCTGTGGTTGCATGCCGGCTTGGACACGCCGTAAAACTATCCGCTAAATTTAAACGCAAACAACGCGAACTACCGCCCCGCTTACGCATACGCTGCGTAATGGGCAGGCTCCAAACCCCAGCCGCGAGGGTTCGGACGCCTTAACATTAGCGGCTTTGGACGCTTGAATGGCTTACCTGCGTTTGAAACTAGCCTGCGTTTTTATGAGGGTTCGCCCGACTGGCGCTCGTAGAAACAAAGACAATCAGTCGGTTCTAAGCATGTAGAGGCTACAGGTTTAACTTTTTCGGACAGGGGTTCGATCCCCCTCAGCTCCACCAACTGCCACTTGCGCGTTTCGGCGCAAAGTTCAAGCAAATTTTCGCGGATCGCGCTGTGCGTTTTCGCGGCGTATTTGATCGCGGCTACAATCTCTTTAGCGACACAATCGTAAATAAGTTTCGCTTGGCGTTGCCGCGCTCAAAGTTTTAGAGAAATTTCGGGCGGCGGTCGCGACGAGGCGATCCTCTTGCCAACCCAGCAACAAAAGCGCGAACGTCGCCTAACTTTGCGCATCGGCAAAAACAGCGATCTTGCCATTAGCTTTCCGAAAGAGAATATGTTTTTCGTTGTCTAACGCCGCGATGCGGATCGCGCAATATTTTTCAGGCGATCGCTGTAAAACGAAAAAATTTCGCCGATCCTCTTTTCGCCCCCTAAAATGTCGACATTAAACGCTCAAAGCGCTCCCAATTTTCGTGCGGTTTTGATTTGGCGGCGGTTAAAATCCGCTCTGTGTAACGCGCGAACATATCTGTTTCAATATTCACTCGGCGTGATATATTATAATTCGTAAAAAGCATGTTTTTAAGCGTATGATCTATTAAGGTGATCTTGAATTTATCTTCATAGACCTCCGCGATCGTCAAACTCACGCCGTCTATCGCGATCGAACCCTTTTTAGATATTAAGCGCGTTTTCTCTTTCGGAACGCTAATAGTAAGATCGCTATTTTCGCCGATTTTTTCTATATTTACAATAGTTCCAATCGTATCTATATGCCCTTGTAAAATATGCCCTTCTATACGATCGCCTAGTTTCATCGCCGCCTCTATATGCGCGTAGCCGTTTAGGTTTTCAACGGCGATAGAGTTTTTAGTTTCGTGAGAGAGATTAACA
This sequence comes from Helicobacteraceae bacterium, assembly GCA_031286325.1. GTDB lineage: Bacteria > Campylobacterota > Campylobacteria > Campylobacterales > SZUA-545 > JAIRNH01. Next base: position 6,605 of record JAITUT010000007.1, on the reverse strand, counting down.
TAAAAGTAATTTTGCGCTACAAAAATCGCCGTTAAACACGCGCCGTTAATCGCTATGCTATCCCCTACATTCGGCGTGTATTTCGCCGTTACTTTCAAACGATCATTTTCAAGCGAAACGATAGCTTTTTCGCGAATCAAACCGGTAAACAAATGCGATCCTTGCCTATTAGTTTTGTTTTAACGGCGATCGTGCCTTTACGAAGCTCCTTTTGTTTTGCGGTAAAATTATGCGCGTATAAATAAAATCCCGCGGATTTCATACGTTTTCTCACTAATTCGCTCGCGGAATATGTAGTAATTACGCCGTCATCGCGTAAAAGATTATACAAATCTTTGAAAAATTCTTCGCTCCAAAGCTCTGGAGTTTTCAGCACCGAAAACGGGTCTTGAAACATTATGTCAAAACTCTCTTCCATAAGTTTTACGGCGCGTTCGGCGCGATTTATTATAATTTGCATCGAAACTTTCTTATCCTCGTAGCAGAAATTTTTCGCGATCTCGCTTATAATTTTACTGTAAATCGCGAGCTCTGACGGATATTCAAATTTCGCAAGTTTCGCTAATAATTCGCGATCGTTTTCAAGCGAAATTATGTTGATTTTACCCTTAAAACTCAAACGTTCCAATTCGTTTATAAGACACAAAGATTTATATCCGAGTCCAAAACAAATATCAAGGACATTTATCTCCGCTTTGTCTTCAAAACCCACGATCCCGATCGCGGGACGCGCGTGTTTTTCAAAACTCTCAATTAAAGCGCCCTCCTGAACGCTGTGATAGTGCTCGCCGAAGCGATCGCTGTAAAGCGTGTGCGCGCCGTCAGCGGTTTTGACGAAATTCATTCTGCCTCCTCAAAATAAAATAGACGCTCAGGGTTGCCGCGAATAAAACCGCCGACAAAATTTGCCCCATTGTGAATACGCCGAAAAATCCAAGCTGCGAGTCGGGCTCGCGGAAAAATTCGGCGATAAATCGCGCGATCGTATAAAAAATCGCGTAAAGACACATCATTTGTCCGTCAAATTTGCGCCGTTTGTATAGAAAAAGCAACGCCAAAAATACGCAAATTCCCTCCAAAAACGCCTCGTATAATGCCGATGGGTGGCGCAAAACGCCTTCATATAAGACGCCCCAAGGCATAGATGTTTCGCGCCCGATTAACTCGACGTTCAAAAAGTTGCCGACCCGCCCGAAAAAATAACCCGCGCTGCCGCTCACCGCCGCGAGATCAAGCAAAAACAATAACTTAAATCCGCGCTTTTTCGCGAATAGCCGCAACGCGACGATCGCGCCTATGATCGCGCCGTGATAACTCAGCCCGCTAATGCCGATCGCTTCGTTTTGAAAAGGGTTAAAAATCTCCCAAGGATGCGATAAAAAATAGAAGCGGTGATCGTCATAGACAAAAACGTAGCCCAGCCTCGCGCCCAAAACCGCGCCGATCACAAACCAAAAAAAGAGCGTCTCAAACTCGGCTAAAGTAATGCCGCGCCAATCGCCGCGCAAAATCATTTTGCGCCCCCAGAGGTAGCCCGTTAATAGCGCGGTAACATACATAAAGCCATACCAGCGCAGGCTGACTTTGCCGATCGTAAATATCACCGGATCGTGCCACGAGTAAAATGTCTGCCAAAGCTCCAAAACGCGCCTTACGAAGGAATGAGAATCAGGGATTTTAGCGCAAAAGGGTGCGCGTATTCCCTGTATTGCGCCGATTTGGTGAGCGCGGCGATATATTTTTTGCCGTCAATTTCGGCGAGTCCAGAGAGAATTTCGCCGCTTTCGTCGCTACTAAGCGCGCTCAGATCAACTCCGAGCGGTTCAAGCGGCTTAAAGCGATCGCTTGTCGAGGCGATCACGACATTTTCGTCTAACAACAAGCTGATCGCCTCCGCCACAACTTCGCCGTCTTTGTTTTTGTACGACGCGGAGGATAAGATCGCTTTTAGTTGTTTAACGGCGTCAAAGACCAATCCGATCCCGCCGATACTTTGCCCCTCGTCGTTAATCAGCGAGGCGTGATAAATAAATGTCGGCAAGCCGCCGTAAAGCGCGCTCGGTTCAAAGCGCGTTACAAAAAACGCTTCGCGGTCCGCGTTTATGATCGCGCGTCCAAAAGCGTCGTCGCCAACTTTTTCGCCTACAAAAGATTCCGCGCTTTTTTTGGAAACGGCGGTGATTACGCCGTTTTTGTCGTAGATAAAGATCAGCGCGTAGACGGTGTAAAGCGCGTTTAGCTCCTCTATTGACGCAACTTTCGCCGCCAAATCGTCTGTGTAAAATACGCCGCGCCTAGCCCACCAGCGGCAATCCGCCGCGCGTTCGTAGAGGTTTCTGACGAGAATGTTTAATAAAAATGACGATAGCCGCTTCGCCTCGTTCATTAGCGATCCAGCGAAAACGCGGCATAAATCGCGCTGGGCGCGGGCGAATACGCTGTTAAGTTCGTCTCCGATCTGACGGATATTTTGCAGGATCGGGTTTAACGCGTATGCTCTCATTTTGCTGGCGATCAACTCTCCGTTTATCGCGACATCGCCCAAATCTTCGCTGATTTCTTGCGACTTCGCGACAATTTTCAGCATCGTTTCTGGGAGTTTTGCCAACATATTTTCCGACTCTTCAAGCTTGCTCTTTGTGAAAAATTTCGCGCCGTCTCTTGCGAGTGGGCTTTCAGCGGAGTTGAGGTTTAAGAGATCTTCTTTTTGAGTCGCTTCATTGGCTCTTTCTTGCGCTAAGCTCACCATATCTTCGCCTTTGCGCAATAGCGGCGTGTATGCCACCGCGCGCCATTTGAGCGCGTTATAGTCCTCAAACCCGCGCGAGATCGCCTGCCGACAGGCGAAAAACTCTTTGCCAATCTTCGTTACCGATCGCTCCGTAATGAAAGTTGAGGGCGTTTTGGAGTTAGTCGCCGCCACGCCGATTCCGCTCTCGTCTACAAACGCAATGCGGCAATCCACGCTCGCGAAAACGCGTTTTAACTCGTCAAGCGTCTTATAGATCATTATTAAAATGCCGATCGGCTCGCCCTCTGACGCGATCTTGTAGGCGAAAATTAACGCGCGTTTTTTGACGATCTCGCTCATTTTGTAAATTTGCGTAAATTCCTGCGTATGCGCCGCCGTTAAAACGCCCGGATCGTTTACGCGCTCGCCGTCTTTGGCGTTGCCGCCGCGGGCTAAAATTGTGCCGTTTGTCCTCACGATCGCGATCTCTTCGTAGATCGTGTAGTTTTGCATATATTCGCGCAGGCGCGATTCAATCGCTTTTTTGTTTTCAGGCAACGGACGCCGCGCGAAAGCGACAATCTCTAAATCGCCCGCCAAAAACCGCACGTCAGCCGAGCGCTCATACAGGCTGCGCGTGAGTATATCCATAGCCAAATCCGCCGCGCCTTGCGCGTCAGCGAGGCTGTTTCGCACGCTCTCCGTTAAAAGGCAGTCGATCAATTCGCGCTGCAAAATCTCAAAGTTTTTCTGCGTGGTTTCCATAAAGTCAAATAAAGTGGCGGCGTGTTGAAGCGAGCTGATTTTGCCCGTTAAAGTCGTGCGCGAAAGACGCTTGTTCGCGCTCTCAAAAACCTCTTTATACTTCATTAAAAGCGGCAACGCGCTAATGATCGCGCTTTTTTCGCGGTTGGAAATCAGCGGTTTTTGCTCTGCGGCGGAGTTGTCGTTTGGGTTATTTTGCATACTTAATTATACAAACTAAAGTATTTTTGCTATATCGTAATGTTTTCTATGAGCTCAAAATTATCGCCGCGCGCGATCAGCGCGTCTATTGAATATGAGGTTTTGCTCTTGGTTTTCGCGAGATACGTCTCCGCGGTTTGGATAATTTTCGCGAGTTTGGCGGGGGTGATAGCGTAGATCGGCTCGAAAGTTTCGCCGCTCTTGACCTCTATGAAGCGTAAAGTTTCGTCTTTTTTGCGGGCGATAATGTCTATTTCGCCGTGTTTTGTCGCGAAGTTGCGCGCAATAATCTCAAAACCTCGCGCTTTTAGCCACTCCGCCGCTCTCGTTTCCGCCGCGAAACCCTTTTTTCTGCTCATTAAACGCCTTTTTGTTAAATAATTTTATCAAAGTCCGCCGCAAATGGTCGTTGCCTAAATTTTAGGCAACTTTCCCGCCGAAATTGGCTAAAAAATAAGTAGCATTGCTCCGCAAGTTAATTCGGAGGTGGCTAAAAATGGAAGCACAAGCGGTATCAAGCGGCGTAGAAACTTACGCCTACATATTAAACTCGCTTCTTTTGGTGATCGGCGGCGCGCTGGTCTTTTGGATGGCGACAGGCTTCGCGATGTTAGAAGCGGGACTCGTGCGCACGAAAAACGTAACGGTCATTTTGACCAAAAACATCGGAATTATGGCGCTCTCGTCCGTCGTCTACTATCTAGTCGGGTGGAGCGTAATGTATGGCGGGCTCGCGGGATTTGCCGATCTGTGGAGTTACGGCGCGATCAGCGGCGCGGCGGACGCGCAATATCCGATGCAGATTGACTTTTTCTTTCAAGTGATGTTCTGCGCGACCGCCGCTTCGATCGTAAGCGGCACGCTTGCGGAGCGCGTGAAATTGATGCCGTTTTTCTTATTCGCGATCGTGCTGTCGGGCGTGATTTATCCGATCGTGGGTAGCTGGACCTGGGGCGGCGGCTGGCTCGGCGACGCGGAGGGGTGGGTCGCGCGCGTTTTCGGCGCGGCGTTCAGCGACTTCGCGGGCAGCACGATCGTCCACGGCGTAGGCGGCTGGGCGGCATTGGCGGGCGCGTTATTATTGGGCGCGAGGCGAGGCAAATACACGGAGTATGGCGTGCGCCCAATTCCTGGCAACAACTTGCCGCTCGCCACGCTCGGCACATTTTGCCTCTGGTTTGGCTGGTTCGGCTTTAACGGCGCGAGCCAACTCTCAATGTCAAGCCGCGAAGATGTGGAGGCGATCGCCTTAGTGCTCACAAGCACGCACTTAGGAGGCTGCGCCGGAGCGGTCGCGGCGGGGCTATTAAGCCGCGCGATCTACAAAAAAATAGACTTGACTTTCGTCCTCAACGGCGCGCTCGCGGGACTTGTCTCGGTTACGGCGGGACCGAATATCGCGCTGTGGGTGAGCCTATTAGAGGGCGTTGTCGGCGGGATTCTCGTGGTGCTTGCGGTGCCGTTTTTTGATCGCTTGAAAATTGACGATCCCGTCGGCGCGCTTTCCGTGCACCTCGTAGCGGGCGTTTGGGGGACTTTGGCGGTCGGGATTTTCAGCGCGCGGGCGGCTTTTCTCGCGCAGCTTGTAGGCGTTTTGGCGATCGGCGCGTTTGTATTCGCGGCTTCGGCAATCTTGTGGTATATTCTCAAACTCAGCGTCGGGATTCGCCTCGCCGAGCGCGATGAACACCACGGCGCGGATATTGTGGAAACGGGACTCGAAGCGTATCCGGAATTTATCAAGAACGCGAAATAATAAAGCGGTTTCTTGGGTTTCCAAAGGCTTAAAGCTTTTGATCGCAAGCGACGGCTTTCTATGCGATGACAGAGGCTTTGCCGACGTGAGAAATAAGACAAAATAGGAGTAGGCTATGAAAAAAATAGACGCGGTCATTAAACCGTTCAAATTAGAAGAGGTTAAAGAGGCGTTGCGCCAAGCTGGAATTACGGGTATGACCGTTACGGAGGTGAAAGGTTACGGCAGGCAGCAGGGGCACACGGAGCTCTATCGCGGCGCGGAGTATGTCGTGGATTTTTTGCCGAAGCTAAAATTAGAAATTGTCGTAAACGACGATATGGTCGATAAGATCGTAGATACGATCGTAGCCAGCGCGCGGACGGGCAAGATCGGAGACGGCAAAATTTTCGTCTACGATATAGAGCGCGTAGTGCGCGTGAGGACGGGCGAGACTGGAAACGAGGCGGTTTGATTTACTTCGCCGTCTGGTAAAACCAGTCTTTGGAAACTTAGCAAAATTACCTTTTGGCGCTATCGGGCAATTTGTGCCCGTTGCGCAGTTCCGCTTTGCGCCTTTACGGTAACGCTGTAAATTTCCGCGCTGTTTACCCCGAAAAATCCGCGCTTTTGGGGGACTCCCATTTACCCCAAAAACCTACAGTTTTTATGAAGCCCTGTTTGCCAATCCGCTTTCGCTAACGGCGAGGAGCTTCACGGCTACCGCTTTACGCGCAATCGTAAGCGCAACGAAAATAATATGTTTTAGTCCGAGTTTCGCGCAAGTTAATTATCACATATCTTTTTTAACGTAATGCGACAAAGTTTTATGCCGCAAATAAAATAAAGTCAATGCGCCAAAAGTGAAAAAAGGCGCAATAAAAGGCGGTCATTACGAGATTATAGAGGGCGAGATATGATGGCGCGACAAGGAAGGGATCGAACCTCCGACAACGCAAACGGCTACTTGCCGCCGCCACTCTACCATACTGAGCTACAAAACAATCCTCAACCCCGATTATACCACCAAAAAGGAGCAAAGATGCTTAACATTTTCAAAAACGCCCTAAAAGGCGTGAAAAAAACCGATAATTTCCGCGACCTATCGCGGACGGCGCAGGCGGCGAAATGGGGCTTTGCTCTATTTCGCAACAGCCGTAGCGCCGAAAGCGT
>JAITUT010000080.1 GCA_031286325.1 Helicobacteraceae bacterium | reverse complement strand
GGGCGGCCTGTATTGAGAAAGAGAACCAGCTCATTTTTTTTTCCCCCCCCCCCCCCCCCCCCCCCCCCCGTCGTCTGTGGAATTTTCTTTCAGAATACGGAGCGCCTCGTAAATTTGCGCCGCCGTGTGATCGGAGCCTGACATATTCTCAAAGAGCTCGCGCTCGCGCGGCGTTAAATTCAAATTAGCCTTTTTAACGGCTTGCGACCATTTGCTCTTCTGCTGATCTTTCTCATTTTCCACGAACCGCGCGCTGCGTTCGGCGGCTTCTTTCTTGCGCGCATTATCCTCAATTGTTGTCAAAATCAACGTCAAATCGCTCATTAAATTGACGATCTCTGGGCTGCCTTTGACGCCGTTTAGCCTCTCAATGAGTTGCGAAAGGCTCTCTATTTTCTCGTCTTGCAGACTTTCGCTCGCCTTTGTTAGCGGCTCAAAGATGATGGAAAACGCAATATATCCTATGAGCGCCCCTAAAAATAGCACGATCGCGCCGATTGCGAGCGAATGTTCTATCTCTTTTTGCAGAAAGATCTCTCTTCTCTTGATGTCAATGTCGGCGGCGGCGACGTATTTCACGCCGTTTTTCGTAACGCGCGGCATAAAGATACCGCGTTGCGCGCCCCACCTGTCGACGTAATTCTCAAATCGCTCCTCGCCCGAATTGTAGGCGGCTATAAGCATTTCGGGGCGATCGTAATAAATGTGCATAGATTCGTCGCTGCTGAATGCGCCGCGCTCAAACTCGCTGTCCGAGGGCGAGTCAAAGACGAATTTAATGCCGTCGCGCGTGTTGATCGTAATGTAGAGATAATTAAAGCCCGCGCGCATCGCGGCGAATTTCGCGATAGTGGAGTATTTCACGTAATCCTCGCGCGATATATTGTCTTCGCGCTGGGCGCGTTCTATGAGTTCTTCGGGCATTATCTCCGCCGCCATTGTGGCGCCGTCGCGCAAACGTTCGTCCACCGCGTTGTCAAAGAACGCCCGCGCCACATAATATGAGCTTAAAGAGTATAAGATTGATGTGATAGAAACTATAATCAGCATCGTCGTAACGGCTTGCGATTTCGTTGTTTTCCAGAACATTTTCGCCCCTTTTGGTTTTTGTTTTACTTGATAAAACGATCTAATTACCCGATTTTACTCAAATGGAGCTTGCTGGTGAAGATCAATTTTGAGAAATACTCCTCTATTAAAATAGGGGGCGAAGCGGAGGTTGTAGAAATTCGCGATCGCTCGTTTGAGCCGCGCGGGTTTTTTGTGATCGGCGCAGCTTGTAATTTGCTGGTTTCGCCGAATCCGCCGCCGCTGGCGATTTTATCGCGCGAGTTTGATTATTTGCGATATGACGGCGAGTTGTTGGTAGTCGGCGGAGCTTGCAAAAGCGGCAAAATTGTTTCTTTATGCAGATCGCGCGATCTGGGCGGAATGGAGTTTTTGCGCGGTCTGCCCGGAAGCCTTGGCGGTTTGATCGCGATGAACGCGGGGCTTAAAGGGCGCGAAATTTTTGACCGCTTGAAGTGGGCGGATTTTGGTTTTGGGCGCGTTTTGGCTGATGAGATCGCGCGCGGATATAGGTTTGCGAAGTTGCCCGGCGTAGTTTTTGAGGCGGCGTTTGAACTAGATCGCGGCTACGATCGCGGCTTGGAGGCGGAGTTTGACGCCGTTAGATCGCGCCATCCAAAGGAGCCCAGCGCGGGAAGTTGCTTCAAAAACCCGCCGAATGGTTTCGCGGGACGTTTAATTGAGGCGGCGGGACTAAAGGGTTTTGCGATCGGCGGGGCGGCATTCAGCGAAATTCACGCGAATTTTCTGGTGAATAAGGGCGGCGCGACCTTTGATGACGCGATTTCTTTAATTGAGCTGGCGCGAGAGCGCGTTTTGTCGGAGTTCGGCATAACCCTTGAGCTTGAGATTAAAGTTTTATAAATGATATGAAGATAAACACAGGGGCGGTTGATATGACAAATTCAATAACGTTAGAAAAAGCGGGAAGCCCGAAAATTTTTCTTTGGGGCGATTATCGCGAAAAGGAGGATTTTGATAAATATGCAAAGTGTTCGCGATCGAAAGAGTCTGAAACGCAAGAAATATACGCGAATTTGATTGATTGCGTTTATAAGATTGTTTCCTCTAAACAAATAGACGGCGAGGACATTGAATTATTTAGAAAAGCATTTTTATCAAAAACGCAGCTTATTTGGGAAAAAGCGGGAGAAAAAATAATGCAATTTTCTCATTATTTTACTGAATTCGCGAAGTTGTTAAATGAATTGGCGTACGACAAAAACGCTGCGATTAGATTGCGAGTTATTCAATCTCACTGGAAAGATTTTCCGCCAAAAGAACAATCGTTTGAGATATTGACAAACGGGCTGAAAGATACAAGTCGAAAAAACAGAGAATTTACAATAGATAGAATAATGTTTTTTGATCTCAAAGAATTTGCGCCGACTTTAAAAATGTTGTTTGAAACAGAAACAGATGGAAATATTAAAGAGCGTTTGAAAAACGCAATATCTTTATTTGAAAGGGGTTATTACATAAAAGAGTTCAACGAAAAGAAAGCGTCAATAACTTTTCACCACGCGAAAGGATCGACGGAATTTTTCATTGAAAAAGAGGAGTTAACAGAAAACTTAATACAAAAAGAAATTGACAAAAGACGAAAAAATAACGCCGTTTGTTTAACGAAGCGGCGAGACAATGAAGCAGAACAACAAAGATGAAAGAAAAAATATGAATAAATTTTCGAACAAAGGCAAATTTATTGAAATACTTTCGCATATTGATAGGAACATCGTTGATTTAATAAAAACGACAAACTTGGATAAAGTAGAGTGGGCGCAATTTTACAATCCGTTTCGGCGCGTTTTATCAAGCCCGCGAGGGAGCATACTAAAGCGTATGCGCGATCAAAGCGGACGAGGCAAAACAAGCCAAACCAAAACAAATATATCGCGATCAAGTTTGCCTTTAGATTTATTGCGTTAAAATTACGCCGTTTCAAAATACCTTAAGGAGGTTGCTATGGCAACTATTTTCAGCAAGATTGCGGATCGCGATCAAGTTGCGGGTTTCACCTCCCCCCCT
>JAITUT010000073.1 GCA_031286325.1 Helicobacteraceae bacterium | reverse complement strand
CGTAAGCGTAATCGCCGCTACTACTTGAAACTTTTGCATACGCGCTCCTTTGAAATTTGATGTTAGTATGATACAGAAAAGAAAATAAAAACGTCCGCGCAAAATTCGGCGAAGAATATAAAAAATGGATATTACTCGCTCCATATTTACAAGGAGACCCAATGAAAATCGCAGTTCTCTCCGATCGCACCGCGCGAATCTTCGTGATCGCGGCGGCGCGGACAAATACGTCCATATTCATTCCCGCGTTTTGCGCCGCTTTTGAATTTACCGCCGCATTCATATTTACGCGGCTGTTTTTGGGCGGGAACTTCGCCTCTTTCGGCGGTTTGCCGCTGATCGCGCGGCGCGTTCTCAAAAATTCAAAAACTCTCTAAACCAGACTTATTGAATGTTAGAAAGTATTACAATAACCACATTGCAACAGTTAAGGGACGAAAAATGGCAAACAATACAGTAAGAGCCGCTTTCTCTGTAAGCCGCGAGTTAGCCCAAGAAATTGGCGATTTGGCGGCGGAATTGGGCAAAAAGAAAACCCAAATTATCAGAGAGGCGATCGCTATGTATAGCGAAGCTATGGAAGATTTCAGGATCGCGCGGAAATACGATCGTATATCGCAGGATATAGAGGACGGCAGAATTAAAACGCACAGCTCAGAGGAAGTAGAGGCAATGATAAATGCCAAGATTGCCAAGCTATGAGTCGCCTTTAACGCTGGATTATTCGTTCGAAGCGGACAAGAAGTTTAAAAAATCGACGCGCGAGGCTAGCGGCTTTTTCTTTGCGATTTTTGGGTCAGGGGCAAAAACCGCAAACGCAGTTCGGGCATTTTCAATTTTTTGCGCAAAGTCGCCGTGTTTTTCGGTTTGTAAAACCCCGCGCCAAAACTCGCCATATTTAGCGGATCAACCAATCCGCCCGCCGGATAGTTCGCTTAATATGCTTGCCAGATCGTTTTTAAGTAAAATTAACAATTTTGTTGTTTTCAAAATTACAAAACTTATATTACTCCGATTTTTTCGTTAAATAGAATGTGATCGCGGGCGAATCCATCACAAAAAATTGGATTTTTTTACTGTTTGCGTTTTCGGGTTTTTCGCTCACTTTCCACTCGCCGCCGCGCTCAATTCCGTAAAATTTCAGACGCCACGAAAGGTTGTTGCGATCAGCGATCGCGGCGCGAATCCCGCGCGATTTTAATAACGCGGCGAGGTCGCCTACAAAGTGGTGTTCGCGCGCGAAGTGTCTGCCGGAGTTGCTCATTAAGAGGTATAGCGGTTTGTGAAAAAATGTTAAAAGCAAGATCGTAATCAGCGAAAGAAATGTTACCCCCGCCGCTACAAAATATTTTTTGCGAAAACGCGGCAATCGCACGCGAAGAGAGCTCATAAACGATCTAATCATAAGAGGCGTTGCGATCACGGCGAACGGCGCGTAATTTTCTATTGATAAATTTTGCCGCAAACTTAATACGATCGAAAGCAGAAATGGTACGAGCGCGATAAACCAAATTAACGATAATTTTTCTTCATTTTTGAATAAACGCCAATATAAAGAATACAAAAAATATAAGTAAATTAACGGCGAAAAAATCGCTGCGTATAAACCGAAAATATCCGCGAAATATCCGCGCGGTCTGCCGCCGATTTCCGCGCCGTGGATCGCATAGCAAAGCGCGATAAAAATTGATAATAAAACAGCGCGCCTGTATCGTTTTTGATATATTTCATAGATCGTCGCCGCGAGAATTAACGCGCTAAATAAATTATCTAAAAACGCGGTTAAAAATAAAAACGCGATCGCGATATTCTCCCACCTTTTATAGAGCAAAATAAATATAAGCGAAATTAGAATCGCGAATGGCGCGTAACTGACTAAAAGCGCCGCGCCGTTAATGCCCGGTAAAAGCGCGAATAATAACGCTGACAAAAACGAATCGAATTTAGTTAAATGATCGCGCGAGACAAAATATACAAGCGTTAAATTTATTAAATGCAAAATTATAAACGGCGCTCTGATCGCGAAGTTATTTTGCCCAAAAATATCTGCGGAAAACCTTAAAATATACCCTAAAATCTCTTTATTTTCAAAGAAAATTCGCGCCTCTTTCGCGCTAACTCCTAAATCGGGCGCGTATAAAAATAAACATATCGCATCAATCGCTAAAAATATGAAAAAAGCTAACTTTCTTTCAAGAAATTCGGCAAATTTATTTTTAGGCATTTTACCCTCTGCTTAAACTCGCAAAAAATTTTCAAAAATTTTATGCCCAAATTCGCTTGTTATACTTTCCGGGTGAAATTGGACGCCAAAAATCAAATGATCTTTTATTTCAATCGCCATTATCTCTTGATCGTCCGTTTCTGCGACAATTATTATATTATTTGGCGCGGTATTTCTCTCAATTGCTAGCGAATGATAACGGGTGGCGTTAAATTCACTCGGAATTTCGTTAAAAATCGCAGTTTTTTTAATAACTTTTATACGATCAACTTTTCCGTGCATAAGTCTTTTGGCATGCACGACTTTTCCGCCGAAACTTTGACCTATCGCTTGGTGTCCTAAACATACGCCTAAAATAGGTATTTTGCCTTTGAAATAATCTATTGCGGCAAGCGTAATTCCCGCTTCGTTTGGCGTAGACGGACCAGGCGAAAGTATTAACTTTTCTGGTCTCATTTGCGCTATTTCATTTACGCTCAATTCGTCATTTCTAACAACTTTCAAATCCGCGCCTAATTCCCAAAAATATTGCGCGATATTGTATGTAAAACTATCGTAATTATCAATTAAAATTACCACTATTTTTTCCTTTCTTTATATCGCGATCCAACGTTCCGCAACCTCTTTTAGCCGCGCTACATTTTCGGATGCGAAATATGTAATTTTTGTAGCGGCGGATCGCGATTTTACTAAATTGTTGTTGATTAAATACTCTACGATCGCCTCGCCGCTATGCAAAAGTTTTGCGTTTTTAAACCATTTCGCGAGCGAATTTTGCATTAAAGGATAGTGTGTGCAACCCATAATTACCGCGCTGAAATCGCCCAAATTCGCGAAATATCTTCTAAATACTGCGTCGACAATTTCTCCGTATAGAATCCCCTCTTCTACAAGCGGGGCTAAAAGCGGGGTCGGAGTTGCGGTTATATTACTAAATCCTAGATCAAAAAGTAGCTTTTGATATGTTTTGGAATTGATCGTTGCGTTCGTGCCGATTACAAGCACGGGATCATTTTTTTTTATATTGCTGTTTTGGAGCGCTAAAACACCCGGCTCTATCACGCCCACAACAGGAAATTTCGCTTTGTTCTTTAACTCGTTTAATGCGTAGGCGCTCGCGGTATTGCAAGCGACAATTAAAATATCAGGATCAAAGTTGTTGAAAAACTCCAGCGTTTCTAACGAATATCTTATGATTGTGTTTTGGTCTTTTGATCCATATGGGACGCGAGCGGTATCGCCGTAATAGATTATTTCATCGAAAAGTGTTCGTTTTAATAATGATTTCACAACTGTTAAACCACCTACCCCGCTATCAAAAACCCCCGCTTTCATCAACTATCCTTTTCACCGAAAAGTTTAATAGAATTGTCTTCTTTATAGCGGCGCAACAATTCTAATGTTAAATTACTGCGCACATTCAAAATATCGCGATATGGAGAGACATACCATAAATACATTCTAATCGCTTTGCCGTCCTCTTGTAACATAAATTGAATTTTAGGGCGCATTTTTTTACTGCGCATCGTATATTTATCGCGCAATCTGCTATATTGCAATTTCGCCATATCTATATATCTGCCCGTCTGACTTATCACAGTCTCTTCCGTAATGCTTTTAATTTTCTCAAAATCGCTATCCAGTGCAAAGGGAATTTCAATTAAATCGTATAAAGTTTTCATAGTGTCGTGCGTATAATTGTAAAATACTTTTGTAAAAATCATATTAGTAGGAATAAATATAATTCTGCCCGCTCTTTTTAACTCTGTTGCGCTATTATGGGTAATGTTTTCATAGAGCGTTAAAGACATAGGCGAAATATCAATCACATCGCCGATCACAACGCGATTATCTACGACTAAAATACGATCTCCGACATTGATCATATTTGTAAATGATAATTTAATCCATGCGGCTAAATTTAATATGACCTCTTTCATCACGATCGTGAAGCCCGCCGCGATAAAACCTATAAAAGTAAGTGCGTATAAAACATTATCTACATACAAAAAAATCATCAAAAATACAACGGAAATTGTGGTGATTAAATTTATAATTCTAATCCAAAAAGCGGAAATTTCCGCGTCGCTGACATACCTTCTGATCGCGCGGCGGATTAAATACAAGATTATAGCCGCTATTACAATTATGATCGCGCTTGAAATAATAATATATAAATCCTCTTGTCTGTAAATCTCTTTTTTTGTCTCTAAAAAAGTCTCTATTGTGTAGATTGCGCGTAATTTTTGGCTGATTAGATCGTCCGCTTTTGAGAGATATTTTCTATCGTTTTCCAACTCATTTTTTTTCAATTCGTCATTTTCTTTTACGATCATATCGTCCAAATATCCCAACGCTTTTTCGTATTCGGCTTTTAACGCGAAAACTTTTTCGGTATTACGCATTAACTCGCGATCAAAACTCTTTGTAAAATAACTGATCATATTTAAGTTCATTTTTTCTACATTTGGCAGAGGAAAGTCAAGAATATCCGCAAAACTTTTCGGCACCTCTTTATACGCGCTTAATCTATATTCTAAAAGCGTTAAAGTAGCGTTATATTCCGCCATTTTTTTAAGATCGCTCTCTAATTTGATTTTCCGCTCAATATCACGAATTTCATCTTGTAATTTTTTATACTCTTTTTCAGTCTCGTATACATTTATCCAAATATTTCTAAACGGCTCGCTTTCCTGAGCGTTTAAGCCGCCAAAATTCACCAAAAAAATAAATAAAATAAAAAGAAAATTTTTCATAACCCAAAATCCTCTCTAAAATCATTCCATTCTAAAACTTTAACGCCTAATTCTAAAGCTTTTTCTAGCTTGCTCCCCGCATCTTCTCCCGCAAATACAAAATCTGTTTTTTTAGATGCCGATGAGCTTACTTTTGCGCCGCGAATTTCCAGCAAATTTTTAATCTCGTCGCGCGAAACTTCAAAACTTCCAGTAATCACAATTGTTTTACCCGCGAAACGCGAGTTTTCTACTTTTACAGCATTCACTATCGGCTTGATAATTTCCTTTAACTTATTAACGCGATCGCGGTTAATTTGTAAAAACTCCGCGAGAGACGAGCTCATCTCGCTTCCAAAGCCGTCTAAAGCTAAAAAATCCGCTTCGCTTTGCGTATCCCAGCTTTCGCCAAAAACATTCGCGATTTTTTTAGCCGCGCCCTCGCCTATACGCTCAATCCCAAGCGAATTTATAAAACGCCAAAGTTCGCAATTTTTGCTGTTTTTAATACCCTCTAAAAGCAAATTTATTCGCTTATCTTTAAAACCCTCCAAGCCATTAAAACTCGCAACATTCAAAGCAAAAATATCTTCAATATGTCTAATGCGCCCCGCGTCATAAAGCTGCATAATAATTTCTTTGCCGAGTCCGTCAATATTTAGCGCGCGTTTTGAGGCGAAAAATATCAAACTATTCACCATTCGCGCGTCGCAATCTAGGTTTTGGCAACGCAGGATCGCGCCGTCGTTAAAGAGTCGCGATCCGCACGAGGGGCAACTTTCGGGCGCGATAATTTCCGATCGCGCTTCGCCGTCATTGCGATCCGCCTCAAAAACCCGCAGAATTTTTGGTATCACATCGCCGCTTCTGATGACCGCGACCATATCGCCAAGCCGCGCGCCAAGCCGCGCAATCTCGCCCGCATTGTGCAAAGTAACGCGCTCAATGATCGCGCCCTCAATTTCAACAGGCGCAAGGTTGCCCACCGGCGTAACAACGCCCGTGCGCCCAACCTGCCAATCCACGCTGATTAGGCGCGTCCGTTTCTCAACTGCCGGAAATTTATACGCCGCCGCCCAGCGCGGAAATTTGATCGTCCAACCGAGTTGCGCGCGCTGAGCTAGATCGTCAAGTTTGATGACCATTCCGTCAAGCAACATTGGAATTTCACCGCGCATTGCCATTAGATCGCGGTAAGCCGCCTCAATTTCATCGGCGTTTTTGCACGCGCGGCAAAACGGCGGCGCGTTAAAGCCGAACTCTAAGAGGCGGTTCATCTGCGCCAAGCCGCTCGCGCTATCCAGCGAAGCCGCCCCCGCGCCGATCCCCCACGGCAAAAATATCAACTTGCGCCGCGCCACAATCTTCGGGTCAAACTGCCGCAAACTTCCCGAAGCGGCATTGCGCGGGTTTGCGAACAAACTCTCGCCCTTTTCAGCTCTTTCAGTATTAATCGCCTCAAATTGTTCTTTGTAAATCACAACTTCGCCGCGCACTTCCAGCAACTCTTTCGCCGCGATCTTATGCGGCGCGCCTCGGATAAACCGCGCGTTATTCACGATATTTTCGCCAATGGCTCCGTCTCCGCGCGTAACGGCTCGCGTTAATTCGCCGTTTTCATAGACGAGCGATAGGCTCGCGCCGTCAAATTTCGGCTCGCAGATAAACGATAATTCGCCCTTAAAGAGATCGCCGCTTGATCCGCCGCCTAATACTTTCCGCACGCGTTCCAGCCACGCCGCCAACTCCGCGCTATTAAATAAATCCTCTAACGACCACATTCTCTCAATGTGCCGCGCCTTTTCAAAACCCTCTAAAACCACGCCGCCCACGCGCAAAGTCGGCGAATCCGCCGCTACGCGATCAGGGTTTGCCGCCTCGTATCCCGCCGCCTCGCGGTAGAGCGCGTCATATTCGGCGTCCGTAACGCTCGGCGCGTCTAGCGTATAGTATTCATAAGCCCAGCGATTCAAGGTCGCTACGGCGTTTTTGTATTCTTCAAAAGTCATTTTTCGCCTGTGAAAATTTGAGAAATTATGCCTAAAACCTCTTTTCTATAAAATATGCGCTATGTTTGAAAAGATCAGGAAATTTCTGAATTGGCAGAGCGCGCAACGCCCGCAAGTGGATATAAATACCGAAATTTACGGCTATTTAAGCCCGTTTCGTATTCCGCTTATAATGCTCGTTTTGGTTATGATGTTCGGCACTTTAGGCTATGTGGCGATAGACGAAATGTCGCTTATCGACGCCTTTTACCAAACGGGCATCACATTCACCACAGTCGGCTTCGGCGAGATCGCGCCGATCTCATACGAGGGCAGGATTTTCACGATCTTTTTGATCGTGCTGGGTTTCGCGATCTTCACATTCTCGCTCGGTATGCTCAATGAAGTTTTAGGGCGCGGGAAACTAATCCAATTATTCAAGGAGCGATCAATGCTCTACAAAGTAGCAAGGCTCAAAAACCACTTTGTGATCTTCTTTCACAACGAATATACCTCCGAACTCGCAAGGCAGCTTCGCGCGGCGCACACGCCGTTTGTGGTCGTAGACGGCGGCGAAAAGTTTTTGGAGGAGGCGGAAGCGCAGAAATACCCTTATTACATTAACGAAGCGCCGCACCTTGACGCCGCGCTTTTGAAGTCGCACTTATCCAGCGCGAAAGGCGCGATCTGCCTCTCCAAAAATGTCGCCGATAATATCGCGATGATCAGCACTTTGCGCCTCTATGAGCGCGAGCTGGCGCGCAAACCGTTTCGGATTTTGGCGAGTTGCGAAAATCAATATGACGCCGAAAAGCTAAAAAAACTCGGCGCGGATAATGTGGTAAGCCCCACGCGGCTAATGGCGCAGCGTCTCAGCGCGATCGCTTTGCGCCCCGAAATGGAGAATATACTAGAGAGTTTTCTATACCGCCGCGACACGCCCTTGGATATGGAGGAGATTGAGGTGCCGCGCATTAGTTGGATAATTTTCAAACGTCTCAAAGAAACGCACCTTAAAGAGATGACGCACACGAGCATAGTGGGTATTAAAGAAAAAGACGGCAAATTCCTGCCGATGCCTTCGGGCGATACGCAAATTATGGTTGATTGCCGAATGATCGTGATCGGCACTTCGGAGGGAATTTCGTCTTTTAAGAAGTTGATTCGCCGCAAAGATAAGCCTGAAGAATTACGCTGGACTTAAAGCTATAGTTTCCGCGTGATCGCAAGTCGTATTTAACTTCCCAGACGAGCAAAGTTCCCGCTTGCGACAATGGGCGATACCCCTCGTGAAATTGAGCGAACTGCATTCGCCCGATCGCAACACAACGTTAACCGATCGTAGGGGCGAACTGTGTTCGCCCGTTATCTATTTGGAAACCTCGCAAATTGGCGGTTAGCATTGCTGGGCAATTTGCGCCCGTTGCGGAATCGGGCGAATGCAGTTCGCTCCTACATAATAAGCTTGCGGTGATCGCGGCGGGAACATAAGACTTTAGCTTTAAGCTTCGTAACTCTAAAATGTCGCGTAATTACAAGCGCAACGTGATTCTGTGAAATAGCGGTTTAAGCAAATTTTGCTAAATCTCTCGCAATTTTTTAGCAATATAAAACCGCCTCACTTAAAAGCGTGGTACGAAAACTTAACCTAAAAGAAGGTGATGAAAATGAAAAAAGAAATCAAAAGACAGTATGAAGTAAGACTTATTATTTCTATTGGAAAGTGTGCAAGAAACTTGATCACTACGGTCGATGGTGATAAAGGGTTTTGCCATGTTCAACTTGATCCAAAAAATATACATCTTCCAAGAGAAAATACGGCGGTTTTATTAAACCCATCTTCGCTTGCAAATTATGTTGCCGACTGGCTTGTTTTACTTGATAAGTTTGACGTCAATAGGGCAAATCTTGTTGCCGAGTTTCATTTGAACAATAAAAGCAATAAAAAGATTTTCAGAGGCGATGAAATATCAGATTATATCGACAGTGGGAATATACACGACTTCTCTGCTTAACCAGCGGACGTAAAAAGCGGAAAGATGCGAGATGAAAAAAATTTTGATCGCAGGTCGAAACGATAACCGCTTACAACGTTGCTTTCAAGAACGCAATGACGAATTAAAATAATGATAAACGCAGATTTCGCCAAGTTTAATTTAGTTTTGAGTCTATTAAATCGCGGACTTTTTGATCGCGAGTCGCCAAAGCCAGCGCGGTTTGCAATTTCGGGTTATCCAAAAGCAAAAAAAGCAGAGATAACGCCGATCGCGGCGAATTTTGTGTAAGCGTTGAAATATAAGCGGCGAAAAACTCCGCGTCCTCTTTGTCGCCGCTCTCCGCGAGGCTCTCAATCGCGGCGGATTCCAGCGCGCGCGCGGCTTCGTCCGTAGCGATCGCGGCTTTTTTAAGCAACTCCGCCACGCCGCCCGTCTCGCTGCGCGCAATGCCGCCAAATCGCGAATCAATCTGATTTTCGCCCAAAAAGAGCGATGTGATAAATTCCGCCGAAGGATCATCGCCCAAAAACGCGGCGGGCATAGCCTCTAAAAGCGCTCTTGCGGGGCGGCTGCTAAGAGATCGCGACAAACCTATTAACCGCCGCGATCCAGCGCGCGCGAGCAAAGCAAAATCCTGCCGCAGAGCCTCCGCAACGAGCGGGTGAAAGTCAAAAGTTTCGTCATTTTCCAGCGGCAAAATAGCGCAAGGCAGGCTGAACTTTTCACGCGCCGTGATTGCGAACGCGCACTCAAAATTCACCCCCAAAATACTCCGCGCCGCGAAAAACCGCGCCAAAAACTCCGCGCCCTCGCGATCTATATTCTCCACGATCGCGTATTTCGCGCTTTGGAAAAGGATTTTAAGCTCGCGGGCAAACTCTACGCGCAACTCGCTACCGTGAATGATCGGCGCGGCGGTTAAAATTTCTTTAAGAAGCGCGGTTTTGCCGCTACCGCCCTCCCCCACTACGGCGAAATCCATAGAGTTTTTCACGAAAAATTCAGCCAACTTTAAGACTTCGGCGCGTTTCATAAGCCCTCTCCCGAATTTTGCAAAAAGACGAGTTTGAAACGATAGCCGAACTCCGCGCTATCAAATAAAATTTTTAGTTTTGGCGCGAATTTGCACTCAAAAAGCCGCCGCAAATTCCACGCGGAATCCTCGTAAATTTTCGCGATCCACTTAGCGAAGATCGCGCGATCAAGCGCTTTGTCAAACCATTCGTGGGCGGCGGCGCGGATTTTTTGATCGCGCGAGTCTAAAAGCGAAAACAAAAAAGCGTGCGCCTCGTAGAGGTCGCTAAAATTCACAAACGAATCAATCGCGATCGCGCGGAGGCTTGGATTTTCCTCGTAAAATTTCCGTGCGATCTCGTAGTGGCGCGGTTTGCCGAATGAACAAAGCGATTTGAACGCCGCTATGCGCACCGCATCCTCGCGATCTAAAAGTAGCCTTAAAATATCAACTTCGTAGTTATCAAGTTTGAAGTGGCGGATCGCTTTGAGCGCGGCGACGCGCACGCCGAAGTCGTGATCGGAGAGCATTGGCGCGATTGCCTCCGCCGCGGCGAGCGTGGGTAAAGCAAGTATTGTCTGCGCCAGCGCGGAGCGGCTCTCAAGCGGCGCGGCGGCTAAATTTGTCAAAAATTCACGAGCGGTCATAAGCGCGATTTTCGCGAAATTTCGCTTGGAGAATTTGGCGGCGCGAAAGAAATTTTACGCCGCAACCCTGCAAATTTATTTCCGCGTTTCACTGTTAGCGATCATATTTTCAAGCAAAAAAATCACCCGATCCAGACGCTTTTTCCGCGTCTTTTTCGGCGTTTTTAAGATCGCATAAAAAGCTGTAGCTACGGCGCAATTGTTATAGCGACCCCCGTCATTCGGATTGATCTAAATTACGCGCGTTAAACCAGAGATCGTATTAACGTAATTTTCAAGCCAATTATACGTATTATAAAGGCCCGCGTTACTTCGCTCAATCGCAACAGTTACAGCATAACCTACAAAGACGCCATAGACGAAAC
>JAITUT010000043.1 GCA_031286325.1 Helicobacteraceae bacterium | reverse complement strand
ATGTTCTCTAGCGTAGGGCACGCCTTTAGCGGAGCGGCTGGAGCGGCTTCAGGAGCGGCAAGCGATAGATCAGCTCCCGGAGGACATAGCTTGTTTAGTAATTTGGGGGTTACGTATGTGGGGCAGAAGTCGTCGCATAATTACCTTTTCGGCAGAGAAGAAACAACGCAACTTCTTGAACGCGGAAGCCTCAAGGGATTTAAGAGGACGTGGAATAGCGAAAATGGTAGTCAAATGACCGAATATAACTTCAATAATGGCAAAATTCAATTGATCCAAGATCAGAATGGAAACTTTCTTTCAGGGAGTAGTATTAAAGGGATTAACGCCACCTTTAAGAGCGACAGGATACAACGCTATACAGATGAACACACTCAGGCGCATAAAGAAACGGAAGCAAGCCAAAAAGCGTGGAAACAATCCATTACAAACGCAATTTCACAGATCTACGAGGAGAGCAAGGGAAGCCCAAGAGGTATTAAGCGCAACACTCGAAAAAACCTTTGGGAAAGATGTTGCCAACGCTTTTATGATAGCATTGCAGGAAGCAACTGACAAACATACTGGAAGCGAGAAAGAACAGGGTGTTCTCGCCAGTATAATAGGCAAGTTCAGTGTCAAAGCAGCACCTCAAGCGGCTGGTGTTGGTACTGGAATTGAAGTAGATCACGTGCAACAATCCAGCATTGGAATTAAAACTTCATCAGGGTCTAGCTCCTCAACGGGAACATCTTTCGCTGAAAACGCCATTGCCAAAGTTGTCGCAGGGATCGTAAGCGGTGATATTAAGACCAATAGTGATTCCAAATCTGTTGGTGAAAAATACTCGGATGCTGTGCAAGACGCTTATAA
This sequence comes from Helicobacteraceae bacterium, assembly GCA_031286325.1. Classification (GTDB taxonomy): domain Bacteria; phylum Campylobacterota; class Campylobacteria; order Campylobacterales; family SZUA-545; genus JAIRNH01. The sequence continues at coordinate 15,737 of JAITUT010000043.1, read as the reverse complement.
TAAAGAAGAAAGTTACGCCAAAAGCGTCCAGAAAGAGAAAGCTGTTACTGATAAATGGCAAGCCGTTAGTCAAGACGGTGATAGCATAAGCGGAGATATGCTCGCGAAAGTGCTGAACTTTGCTCAGAAAGAAGGGGTAGACCCGCTGGCTGTAGTAGACCGCATTGCAAAAGATATGGCAAATGGCAAGTTTGACGACACGGCTGATCTGCTTAGAGCCGCGTCAGGATCATCGCAACATTACGACGACGCGCGAAGGGCAATTCTAAGCTTGGGAGCAGCAATGCCAAATGTCGATAAATCAGTCGTCAGACCGTCGATAGACACCGTTTTAATAAGAGACAAAAAGGATACAGACGAGTACGGTGCTAAAGGAAAAGTACCAGAGAATAACAAGGCTGTTGAAACAAGCAACATAGACAACAAAAGAACAACCCACAATGCGGTTAAATTTGCGGCAACAAACGAGTGAACGCTACAGCAGACTAAGAATATTTGCTACAATTACAATTAAATCTGCAAAGGATACGAATGTATTTGGACTCTGAAGGTCGTGTAACTTGCGAGATGGGACACGGGTCTGTTTCGCTTGAGTCTATGTTTAATGATGGCGATTCGTTGAAGACAAAAAGCAAAAGCGTAGGCAGTTACAATCCTCTGTCTTGTGCTAATGTTTGGAATAATGTATCGGAAGCGCAAGAGCGTATATTTTACGCGCTTTTAGTATTAAACCTTTCCATACTGATATTTGTAGGCGGATCATATTTTTCTTTTTCTTATCTGGCTTGGTTGGTCATTTAATTTATTTAAGCGCAAGCGCAAGTTTCAGCGCAAGTACCGCAAGTGCAAGCCGTAAATTCTTTGTTGCCAACCCGATACAATCCGCCAATGGCGCAAAACACAACGCCCCAGACAAGTCTTGCCAGTTTTATACGGGCGATGACGATGTGGCGAAAGGCGGGACTGTTTCGTTTTCTTCTGCCAAAATAAATACGCTGACAGAGCAAGAACGCTCCAAATCCCCCTCTTTCTACAGAGCGGAAACGGAAGATGACAAAACAATTGGCAAAGCCGCTCAAAAAAAAGAGAGAGAACCGGGCGCACGCCCTAGTTTATACACCCCAGAAGCAGACTAACTCCCCCCGCCTTTAACACCCCCTCGCGTGTAAAGGCGGCGTTATTGCGCGGATAAACGCGCCTCGTTATTTCACAGATAGCCGTCTTTCCGCGCCTTTATCAACACTTTCTATTTGAAATACGCGCTTCTCCCAATAATTATTATTCCCGCTGAATTTTTGGCGAATTTCGCGGCGTAAATTTTTTGCAATCCTGATCTTAATCGCTATATGTTATTCGCGTATGTTCAAGAAGCGCGTTTTTGCCTAAATTTGTCCGTCGCGAAAGCGTCGCCGATCGCAAATTACCGCACTTTTCAAACGCGTATTTGCCGATCGTCTTAACAGAATTTGGAATCGTTATTGCGATGAAAGCTATCCCTAAAAACGTTTCTCGCGATCTGCGCAACGGGTATATTTTCAACGCGATCGGCGATGATTATTTCGTTTGCGCCGCCCGTATAACCGAGCGCGATCGCGCTGTTTTTCGCGATCTCGCAATTTATTCCGTCTTTTACCATTTTTTTACATCTATTATTTTGTTTTCGTAGTATTTCTGAAAATGAAAGCGTAAATTTTCATTTACGCCCTTTTCATTATCGCCGTCAGTTCCGCGACCACTTCGCTAAATTCTCGCGCCTCAGGCTCGTTTTGGCTCATAAATTTCTCCAGCGCGGACTTTAATTTCAGCGCGTTGTCTAACTCGCGATCGCTCCCTGGCGTATACGCGCCGATCCTAACAAGCACCTCGTTTTCGCGCAAAAGCGACAAAACGCGCCGCGCCGCCTGCGCCGCCTCGCGCTGCTCCGCGCCCACGATCGCGTGCATCAGTCTTGACGCGCTTGATAAAATATCAATCGGCGGATAGAGTCCTAAGTCGCAAAGTTTGCGGCTCAAAATGATGTGCCCGTCCAGAATTGAGCGCGCTTGATCGGCGATCGGGTCGTTCATATCGTCGCCCTCGACCAAAATCGTGAAAAATGCGGTAATGCTGCCCTTGCCCTTTTCGTTACCCGCGCGCTCCATTAGCTGCGGCAACAGCGAAAAGACGCTCGGCGGATAGCCCTTGCTAGTGGGCGGCTCGCCCAGCGCCAGCCCGATCTCGCGTTGCGCCATCGCAAAGCGCGTTACGCTATCCATTATGAAAAGCACATCGTAGCCCAAATCTTTGAAATACTCCGCCACGCTCATCGCCGCGAAAGCGCCGAATTTGCGCATAAGCGGGCTATCGTCGCTGGTCGCCGCCACGATCACGGTGTTTGTGAGATCGCCCGCTAAGTTCGTCTCAATAAACTCTGGCACCTCGCGCCCGCGCTCGCCGATTAACGCCACGACTTTAATCGGCGCTTCAGTGCCGCGCACGATCATTCCCATTAGAGTTGATTTGCCTACGCCGCTTCCAGCGAAAATCCCAACTTTTTGCCCGCGCCCGCAAGTGAGACAGCCGTCAATTGATCGCACGCCAGTTTCTAGTATTTTGCTGATCGCCTCGCGGCGCAGAGGCGGGATCGACGCTTTTTGCATTGGTCGCCACTCCGTCTGCTCGATCGCGCCCAGCCCATCGATAGGCGCGCCGAATGGATTAACGACGCGCCCTAATAACGCGCGTCCCACGCCGATTCCCATTCCTTGCTCTTCGCGGTAAATTAGATCGCCCGCTTTAAGCCCTTCAATAAACCCAAAGGGCGTAACGATAAAGTTTTCCGCTTCTACGCCGCTGACCATTCCGTAGATCGCCCCAGTAAGCCCGCCCTCAATGCGCGTTAGATCGCCGATCCCGACTTTGAGACCGCTGCCGATGATATGCATAGGGCTGATTTTCAGAATACGACCAAACGGCACGGAGAGCGGCACGGTTCGTATTCTGCTTCTGATCGCGGCAAAGGACATAGGGCTTAGCCTATCGCAAATTGCTCGTTGTCAACGGTCTTTGAACCCGCCGCATATTTTCTAACATAGCCTTGAAATCGTTTATGTAGCGGGCGTTTTCGCGGTTCGCGGGCGAAAGTTTTATGTAAAACGCGAGCAGGCGATCAAAACCCAAAATATCAATATACGCCACATAGCAAAAGTTGCCGTTATTCGTGTTTTCGTAGCGATAGACGGCTACTTTCGCGTCGCTGCGGCTCAGCGCCCAATCCGCAAACTCCTCGTCGTTATATTCCAGATAAATTCTGTTGCTCTCGGCGTAGTACTCAATGAAGTCCGTAAAATTGCCGCCCGCTTTGCGCTCCCAAAACGCGCCGCCCATAAACGCCAGATCGCGCGAATTCACAGACGTTCCGCAGAAAAATCGCGATTCGTGAAAGATCGCTCGCGCAGGATCGTCGATATGGCAATTATCGCGCCAATAATTAGGGTATTTATACGCCAAATAATCATTCGCGCCAAGTTTCAAAAAAACGTTTTTGCCGTCGAAATCAGCGTTGCGATCAGCGTTGCCCGCGATCAGAGCCGCGCACAAAAGAATAAAAACGGCGAAATTTTTCATCCGCTAAGTCCCGCTAAATCGCTCATCATTTTCATCGCCGCTTGGCTTCTGCCCGCGGTCGCTTGGGCAAGCGCGTCGTTGATCGCGGCGATCAGCAAGACAGATAGCGATTCTTTGTCGGTTAAAAGAGAATCGTCAATGTCAATATCTACGATCTCGCTTTTGCCATTCGCTACGACTTTCACCGTTCCGCCGCCAGATTTCGCCTCGTAGCGTTCGCCCTCCGCCGCGTCTCCCATAGCTCTCATCTGCTTCTCGGCGCGGGAGAAAAGTTCGGTCAAATTGCCCAAATTTAAGTTGTCGAGCATTTAATATCCTTGTATTTCGCGCACAACTCGCGTAAGCACATTATTTTCATCAACGAGGACAATTGACGGCTTGTAGGTAGCCGCCTCGCGATCGTCCATTAGCGCGTACGCCACAATGATAACGCGATCGCCCACGAGCGCTTTGCGCGCCGCCGCTCCGTTGAGGCAAATCTGCCCGCTGTGCTTCTCGCCCTTGATCGCGTAGGTGTGAAAGCGTTCGCCGTTGTTGAGGTTCAAAACATCTACTTTTTGACCCACCAAAATCCCGCTTGCCTCCAGCAAAACTTCGTCGATCGTGATAGAGCCTACATAATTTAAATTTGCATCCGTTACCGTGGCGCGGTGAATTTTCGCATTCATCATCTCCCGCAACATTGTTCGCGCCTCCTAGTTTTTTGCCAATTATAACATATTAGGAAGGGTCAGCGTATTTCGTAGCGCACGCGCATACGCACGCGGACGCTTTCGTGCGGGCGCGGATAATCCTTATAAGCCACGCGGATCGTATCAATCGCGTGATCGTCTAAAATACTCCAGCCCGAAGGTCTCGTAACCTCAATAGGCGTGATGTCGCCGTTTGGCATCAACGTAAAACCCAAAATAACATCGCCTTGCATACCCTTTTGCGCCGCGATATTCGGATAACCGCGCAGATTCAAGTAGCGTTGCGTGATCGTCTGAATGGGGTTGAGGTTTTGCTCCAAAAATTCGCGCTCTTCTGGCGTAAGTTCGTGAAGCGTCAAGCCGTAAAGATCGCCTAGCTCCGCCGCGCTGATCGTAGGCAAGATCGCGGGTTTAGCGGGGTTTTTAGCGGACGTTTCAGGCTTTGCGGGGAGCGGCGCGGGAGCGAAGATCGAATTTAACTCGGCAACCGAAAGAGTTTCGTTGGTCTCTTTGGGTTTTATCGGCGTTTGAGCGGCGTTTAGCGTTTGTTTTAATTCGCCGCCTTGCGGCTCTGCGCTGGCTATTGCGGGGGCGGCGGGCGCAACCTGCGCGATTTGCGGCGTTTGCGGTTCGCTTTCAAATGTGATCTGCGCGAGCCGCAGCGAAAATTTCAACGCGGGCTCAAACTCAATCGGCGCGAATATAAGCCTCGACAGCAATATGAGCGGCAGATATATCGCGCACGCGATCAAAAAACTTTGCCAAAAGTTCCGCGCCGCCAAATTAGCCCTTTTGCGGAGTAACGCCAAAGACGAAAAAACCCGCGAGCGCGATCAGCGCGAAGCCCACTATGTAATTCCAAGTGAGTTTTTCGTGGAAGTAAAAGACGGCGAAAGCTACGAATACAAGGATCGTGATAATTTCTTGCAGGGTTTTAAGTTGCGAGAGCGTCCAGCCCTCCGCCGCGCCGATTCTATTCGCCGGCACCATAAAGCAGTATTCAAAAAACGCGACCCCCCACGAAGCTAAAATCGCCCAGAACAACGGCGAGCTTTTCAGGTCTTTAATGTGCCCATACCAAGCGTAGGTCATAAAGATATTTGAGATCGCGAGAAGCAAGATCGGTAAGTATTTCAAAGACAAAACCTTTTGGATTTTTGCGCCTAAAAAGATTAACAAATTTTTGCTAAATGGAGACTTTAACTGATTTTTGATAGAATTGGAAACTTCAAAAAAGGAGGAAGAAATGAGATTAAGCGCACCCAAGCAGTTTGTCTTCATAATCTCGCTTGTAGTAGCGGTTTTAGCGGTGATAAGTGCCCTTTTGGCATTGTTCGGGGTGTCGTTTAGCGTCCCTGTTTTCACGAAGAACGCCTTTTGGTTCTTGACGGGAGCATACGCTCTGCTGGCAGCCGGGTGTTTCTTTAAGGGGCTCTAATTGCTTTGCCAATCGGCAAAGCAGCCTCTGCGAGCAAAAACTTCAGGTCTTTAGAGGCGCTCGGCGAAGATCGCGGTTACTTTTTGATTCGCTCAAAAGCCGCGATCTCCGTCCGCCTCTTGTTTTATTCCGCGCATTATGCGGTAACGGCGCGAATTTTCGCGCCTTTTTGTCCCAAGAATATACGATTTTTGGGACAAATTATTACAAAAATAAAATATAAACCCGCAATGAAAACCGAAGAAAAAGCAATATGATTTTAAAATCTTTATATTTCAATTTAGACAGGACAGAATATCCAAATGAATATGGATATGATTTGTTGATGAAATCCAGATACTATTGTAATTACATAGAGAGGACTGTTTTTAAGCCATTGAAATGGATAGTATCAGACTTCGATCGAATTAGTATTAAATTTTCAGATACCGCCGCTACGCCAAATTATGATGTAAATCCCTTTAAAGTCCTTTGTATTAGGGCTAAATTTGACAAGAAAGAATATGAACAAGCATTAAATAGTAATGTTGCAGATTTCTTTATTGCAAATATTGAAAGGATTTTGCCCTCAATAGTAACTGACAAAATAAACTTGCCAATTGCCGAAATACAAAACGCGAACAAACAGTTTGTTTTAGATGGCTACATAAACAGATGGCTGTATAAAAAGAAAAGCAGTAAAAATTTGAAAGCAACGGCTTTTTTATACTGCGAATTAACCGCAAAAACATTCAACTTAACGCTTCAAATAATGAGAGAAAATAATCTTATATATGACAAAGTGATTTTGGTCGAAGTTCCCGATCCTGTTGCTTATCATTACAAATTCAAAGACCTTGTTTTTACTTCCCATTCTGTAATTGTAACACACAAGTTGTCGCAAGGAAATCTAATTGAAATAAAAATATGAAAAGAAAAAGCAAAAGCCAACAAATCAATAATATGATCCGCCGGGGCTGAAAGCTTTTTCTTGTCTTGATGTTTGGTTAGTTTGCGTTTGCGGTTTACATTAAGAATCGCGATCAATCGCTTGGTGCTTTATGCGATCCGTCGAAAAAACACGTCAATAAAACTCCCGCCAAAAACGCCGCCGAAATAAGCAAAATATAACGCATAAAATCCGTAATGGAGCTGTACTCCGCGCGCCCGATCGCTTCTTTCGCCGCGAAATACGCTTCGTTCATCTTATCGCACTCGTTCGCGATCATAACTATATCGGCGATCGTGGATTTGCGGATTTCAAGCGCCTTTGAAAGCGCGTCTTGGTAGTCGCGCCACTCTTTTTGGTTTGTGCCGACGAGCGCCATAATTGTCGCTTGCATATCGCTGTCGTTTGAAAATTTGTAGAGGACTTGCCCGTAAGTTTTGAGCGCGTCCTCAATCTCAACGCGCCGCTCCTCGCCGCCCTGCGCGAAATACGCCGCCGCCGTGATCGTGAAACGATCCGCAAGCTCTCTTTGCTTTTTCGCCTCTTGTACATATTGCGAGGGGGCGTTGCGCTCTTGCATCACATAAGCGACATTGTCGGTCGCGACTTTAAGGCTGGGGGCGGCTTTCAACACTCTATCTATTTCGCCTGAAAGCAGATCGGCGCGGGTCTTGAAAGCTTTGACTTTTTCTTCAAGGTTTTCTCTGATCTTGCCCGCTTGAACCAAATTCTCCACAGCCGCGGCGGGAATAGAATCATCTTTATACATATCCGATGAAAGCGAGTTTTCAAAGTGTTGGCGCGAGGTTTCAATAGAATCTTCCAAAGCGCTCGAATTCTTCTCGCCCGCCAAAACGCCAAACAAAACCGCCTCTTTCGGCGCCGCGACATCAAGGCTCATCTGGCGATCAATCAGGACAATAAAATCGCGCAGCCTTTGATCGCGCAGGCGATCTTTCATTGTCAAAACCACAAACGAGAAAGCGCAAGCCGCGATCGCGCACGCGAGCAAAAATTTTTCTAAAAACGACTTGTTCAAAAGTTACCGCCGAATAAACTGAGCGATCACACTAAGAAATGTCTGCGGATCGGTCTTAGCGATAAAACCCGCGGAGCCCAGAAGTTTCGTCTTCTCGTCTACGCCCTCGTCAGACATACTCGTATTCACCACGACCGGGATGTCTATGTAGCGATTGTTTTCTTTCACGAATTTTAGAACTTGATAGCCGTCTTTACGCGGCATTTCAAGATCGGTGATGATAAGCCCAATACCGTCAATCGCGGCGGAATCAAGCTTTTCTAAATGTTCCATTAGCTCCTCGCCGTCATTGAAAATTTCGTATTCAATCGGGCTGTTTTTCATAATGTCGCGGATAATTGCCTGCGCCGTGCGGCTATCTTCCGCGATCAAGAGGCGTCTCGCCGTCCCCAAATTGGTTACCGGGATCGTGTAGTTCGCGCCAAAGACATCAAAGAGCAGCTTTTCCACATCTAAAACAAGCACGATGCACTTTTCGCCGTCAATCTCCACGATCGCCTCATAAGTGAGCGTATCCGCCATACGATCGGGCTTTTGCAGGCTTTCGATCGGCACATTGAAGATGTTGCGGATCGAATGGATAGATAACGCCAAACGCTCTTTGTTGTAATCGCAGATCAAATACTCCAAAAATACGCTCTCAGGCGTGTAAATGTCCAACCATTTTTCAAGGCTGATCGCCGGCACCACATCGTTTTGATAGCGGATATAACCTTCTAAAAGCGGGTTTTGGACGGTGTTGTTTTTGATCAGCTCGTATTTTTTGAAATCCTCAATCGAGCGGATTTTGCTGATGTTGATTCCGTAGAAGTTCATATCGTTTAGCTGAAAAACCGCGATCTGCATAATGTTATGCAGGTGTGATTTGCTCGCGGACTCTAGTTTGCTCATAGTTTCGCTGGACATAACGCGCTCCTTTTGCATTGTTTTGATTTCGCGGACGAGCTTAAAGCTCGTCTTTATGACAAGAGACTTTAAGTCCCTTGATCTTTCGAAAATCGCGATTGCTTTCGCCGTCGTTGCGGGCTTGATCCGCAATCTCTCCTGCGGCAAAAGCCGCGATTTTCGCCGCCGTGCTGTTCGCTTCCGCTTCACTTAGTTTCGCTAACGTGTTCGCGGCGGATTTCAAGGTTTTTAGAGCTTTTGCTCCTCTTTGCCTCTCGCGCCGCCGGCTTTGCGTAATATTACTATATTTTTTATTTTAGGCGAAAAGGCGTATAATGGCTCTTTTTTGATAGGGTTAATTATGGACGATCAGCAAAAAGCAAACTACAAGCGGGTTTTGAGCGAGGCGAAACATATTGCTATCGCCGGTCTTTCGCCCGATGAGACGAAGCCTAGTTACCGCGTGGCGCGTTATTTGCAAGCCGTAGGATACAAAATTTACCCGATCTACCCGAAAGAGATCGTGGTTTTGGGCGAAAAATCCTACAACTCGCTCGCTGAAATCGTTGATCCTGTTGATGCGGTCGTAATGTTTAGGAAAGGCGAATTCGCGGCGGAATTGATCGCGGACGTTGAGAAAAAGGGCGGCGTGAAACTCTTTTGGCTCCAAGAGGGGATCGTAAATGACGCGGCGATCGCGAAAGCAAAAGAACTTGGCATTGAAAGCGCGCAAAATATCTGTATTATGAAGACGCGCGAGTTTTTGTTTAGGTAGGCAAATGGTAGATTTAAGCGTAATTCAAGCCGCTCAAAGTAGGCTCAAACCCGTTTTGGCGGAGACCCCGTTCGCTTTTGGTCCTTTCATTAGCGAGCGAAGCGGGTTAAATGTATATTTCAAAAAAGAAAATCTGCAAAACACAGGCAGTTTCAAGTTGCGCGGCGCGTTTAATAAGATCGCGAGCCTCGCAAACTCCGATCGCGAAAATGGCGTGATCGCGGCGAGCGCGGGCAATCACGCGCAAGGCGTGGCGTATTCGGCGCGGCGCTTCGGTTGCAAAAGCTTCATCGTGATGCCCGAAGCTACTCCGCTACTAAAAGTAAACGGCGTGAAAAATTTAGGCGGCGAAGTGATTTTGTACGGCGCGAACTATGACGAAGCCTACGCCCGCGCATTGGAGATCGCGAAGCTGCAAAATTTGACGTTTATCCACCCATTCGCGGACGAAGCTGTGATCGCGGGGCAAGGCACAATCGCCCTAGAAATGCTCGCAGAAAAGCCAGATTTGGACGCGATAATCGCGCCGATCGGCGGCGGCGGCTTGATCGCGGGCGCGGCGATCGCGGCGAAAGCGATCAAGCCAGACATTAAAATTATCGGCGTAAATGCCGCCGGCGCGAACGCGATGCGTTCTAGTTTTTACGCGAAAAAGGCGATCAACAGCTCTTCTGTTCGCACAATCGCCGACGGGATCGCGGTGCGCGACGTAGACGATATGACATTTGAGATCGCGTTAAAGTATGTAGATGAGATCGCCGAAGTTGACGATGAAGAGATCGCGAACGCGATTTTGTTTTTGATTGAAAATCAAAAGTTAGTCGTGGAGGGCGCGGGCGCAGTCGGCGCGGCGGCGATTTTGCACAATAAATTATCGCTTAAAAACGGCGCGAAAGTCGGCGTAATTCTGAGCGGCGGCAACATTGACGTAACGATGATCAATGTGATCATAGAAAAGGGTTTGTTAAAGTCTTACCGAAAGATGAAATTGATCGTTACTTTAATAGACAAACCTGGCAGTTTGCAAGCGTTATCAAAGGCGCTTTCGGCGGAGCGCGCGAACATTGTGCAAATCGGATTTGATCGCACCGCCGCCGCGCTCGCTTACGGAGACGCTTATGTTTCGGTTTCGCTGGAAACAAAAGGCGCGGAGCACCAAGAACAAATCAGAAAACGGCTAAAATCCGAAGGCTTTATTTATGAGGAGGCGTAGATGGAAAGCGTAGAAATTCTTACTTTGAGCTGGTTTTTGCGCGAGTATAACGCGGAAATTACATTCGGAGTCGCGCTGAATTTCGCGATGTTTATCGGTTTTGGAATGTACAAAGCGGTTAATTTGGACTTTTTTCAAGTTTCAAAGCTGCTCGATCGCTATCCCGTGCGCACCGATTACATTAAAACTCTCTTTTTATGGTTGTTTCCATTTGCTGGAACTTGCTATGTTCTTTATCAAATTTATGTGCTACAAACGCGTTACTTAAACGGCGGAAAATCCGTATATGACTATTTGGAATTCAAAATGAGTCACGACTATGCGAAAGAAGAGGCGGAAAATGAATAAAGAGGCGATCGCGGAAGAGAACGGAATGGACATAGAAGACGTGGAAGCTATGATCGTTTTGTTTAAACAAAACGCGGAGGCTCAGCGATCTAAGATCAAAGAGGCGATAGACGCCGGCGGAGACGAGGAAATTTTTATACAAAGTTTCCATAAATTAGCCGGATCAAGCGCGAAACTTTTAGGACTCGGCGAAATTAACGAGATTGCGCGCCAAACGGAGCTGGCGATTCACAATCACACCCCGTACGATCCTAAAAAATCGTTAAGCGCGATAGAGGATATTTTGCGCAAAGAAAATTTAATTGCGTAACGCGATCGTGCTATTAAATATGGGCGGCGCGACAGATCAAAAGAGCGCGTATACATTTTTGCGCAATATGTTTAAAGATGTCGCGATTTTGCCGATCAAAAATTTTGTTTTGCGAAGCTTAATTTCGATTTGGATCGCAAAGACGAGATATAAAAGTTTCGCCAACCGCGCAATGGCGATCGGCGGATCGCCGATCTTAAGACGCACGGAAAAACTCGCCGAAAAGATCGCGGCGTTAAGCGGCGCGAAAGTTTTGATCGCAATGCGCTACACCGAGCCTTTCGCGACCGATGCGATCACGGAAATTAAAAAACGCAACATTGATCGTGTGATTTTACTGCCGCTTTACCCGCAGTATTCATTTACAACTACCAAATCATCTCTATACGACTTTTATCTTCACGCCGAAAAGCTAAATTTAACGATAAAAATAATTAAGATAAAAGAATTTTATAAAGAGCGAAAATATAACGATCTAATCGTTAATAATTTAATGGAAATTTTGCGCGGAAAAAACCCGAAAGAGTTCGCTTTAATTTTTTCGGCGCATAGTTTGCCGCAAAAGGTGATAGATCGCGGCGATCCATATCAAAAACAATGCGAAGATCACGCTAAAATTTTGAGCGAAATTTTCACGGAAAGATCATTAAATTTCGCCTCTATAAAGATCGCTTATCAATCTAAATTCGGGCGCAAAAAGTGGTTAGAGCCGACTTTGGAGGCAAGTTTATACGAATTAGCGCAAAACGGGCATAAAAAAGTTGTCTTGATTCCGATAAGCTTCTGTATAGATAATTTGGAAACTTTACAAGAATTGTGTATATATTATCAAGAAAAAGCGATTAAAATGGGCTTTGACGAGTTTCTTGTATCGCCGTGTTTGAACGATAGCGAAAATTTTGCTAAATTCATAGTTGATCTTTGCGATAAGGAATGATATGGATTATTTAGAGATCAAAGGCGGCGATAAGTTAAGCGGCGAGATTAGGGTTTCGGGCGCGAAAAACGCCGCGCTCCCGATCTTAGCGGCGACAATCCTCGCCAAAAATCCCGCGCGAATTACGAATCTGCCGAATGTGGCGGATATTAAAACTTTTCTTAAACTGCTCAACCTTTTGGGCGGCGAGAGCCAATTTGACGCGGAAAATCACACCGCGATCGTTGATACCCGCGATCTTAAATTCACGACCGCGACTTATGAGATAGTTAAAACTATGCGCGCCTCAATTTTGGCTCTGGGTCCTTTGCTGGCGCGTTTCGGCGAATGCCGCGTATCTCTTCCGGGCGGTTGCGCGATCGGGCAGCGCCCCGTGGATTTGCACCTCAAAGCCCTCGAAAAAATGGGCGCGGAGATTGTAATCAGCGAGGGATATATTTACGCCAAAGCGCCGACGGGCGGACTCAAAGGCGCAACCATAGTATTCGACAAAATCACCGTTACCGGCAGCGAAAATATCATTATGGCGGCGGCGTTGGCGCGGGGCGAAACGCGGATTATTAACGCCGCGAAAGAGCCCGAAGTGGAGCAAATTTGCGAAATTTTGAAGGCGGCGGGAGTGAAAATCAAGGGCGCGGGCGAGAGCGAAATCGTGGTGCAAGGCACGGCGGGCGAACTCGTGGATTTTGCGGCGATTGATGTGATCTCCGATCGCATTGAGACGGGTACATATCTTTGCGCCGCCGCGATCGCCAATTCGCCGCTCACGCTGACTTGCGCCGCGCCGCGCCACCTCACGGCGGTTACAGACAAACTCGCCGAAATGGGCTTTGGCTTTGATTTCACGCGGGATTCGATCTCCATTAAGCCCGCCGCCGAAATCCGCGCCGCGAACGTCGTTACGAGTGAATATCCGGGCTTTCCCACCGATATGCAGGCGCAACTTATGGCTCTCGCCACACAGGCGAACGGCGCTAGCGTGATTGAGGAACGCCTCTTTGAAAACCGTTTTATGCACGTAAGCGAGCTGACTAGAATGGGCGCTAAAATCGCTCTGCGCGGCAACACCGCGACCGTTACCGGCGGCGGTTTAATCGGCGCAGATGTAATGGCGACCGATCTTAGAGCTTCAAGCGCACTTGTGCTAGCGGCGTTGGCGGCGCGGGGTACATCGCGCGTGCACCGCATTTATCACTTAGATCGCGGATACGAAAATCTGGAAACCAAACTGCGATCAATCGGCGCGAAAATTGAGCGAAAAAAGGAGAAATAAAGCGGGTTGCGGCTTGTTTTTGCTTAGGAATGTCGCCAATAAATATATTGGGTTCTTCAATTGGGTTGCCCAATATGTATGTATATATTGCTGGATTTACTCGCTTGCCTTAAGGCGGGCAATCATATAATAAAGTTTATGGTAAACAGAAAAATGAATTTTAAAATAAAAATGCTGATACCGATTACCGCGGCATTTGTAACATTTGCCGCAATTGTATCGTATGCGCACTACGCGATCCTGAAACAAACCGTAGAGGAAAAGACCAATGAAGACCTTGATATGTTCATCAACGGTATGTCGGCGGGTATTAACAATTTGAATACCATACTTGCTTTCACGAAACGAATTCTCTCTGAAAAGCACATTGCGATCGCCAAATCAATCGCGCAGACGCTAAACAACTCCCCAACTGAATTGACGCCAGAACAACTACGGCGGATCGCCGAGCCTTTGGATATTATAGAAATAAGCATATCCGGAAAAGACGGAATAATGACAAATTCCAGCGTTCCAAAATACATAGGTTTTGATTACAAGGCGCATAAAAATACGGCTAAGTATATGGCTCTGGCGGAGGGGAAATTAAGCGAGTTGAGCGAAGAGCCGCGCGAATCTGAATTTGACGACGATACGCCCGGCGAGATAAACCATTACGTGGGAATTGCCCACAAAGGCGGTTTTATTCAGATTGGTTTCCACGCCGCAATGGTTGGCATACTGCAAGACGAAATCAACATTCAAAGGACAATAAAGAAAGCGCGAATAGGAAATAACGGTTACGGTATGGTCTTGTCGCGGGGCGCGATAGTCGCCCACCCCAATGAGAATTTATTGGGACGGGACGTGTCGGGCGAAAGTTGGTATCAAGGCGTAAGTTCAGGCGAGGGCTTTGTGTGGACTGAGATAGACGGCGCGAGATACTACGCAAAATACAAGAACGTAGCAACATACAAGAACGCAGACAACGTTACCATTCTCGCGCTTGTGCCAGAGAGCGACTATTATATGGGGTTGAATAATCTTAAAATCGTAACGTTGTGGCTTCTTGTTTCAGTAATTGCCATAATGGTCGTTGTTGTGTATTTCATTCTTAGCGGACTGCTTCGCCCGCTACGCGAAATATCCGCCGCCGCATTAAATTGCGCTGATGGTAAATTCGGAACGGAGATAAGCCTGCATTCAACAGACGAGCTTGGCGTATTGGCGGACAGCTTCAGACATCTTGCGCGAACATTTGACGGCATAATAACCGATATTGAGGCAATGACAAAAAACCATTTCGAGGGCGATTATGAATATTTAATTGAAACAGAGGGTTATAAAGGAAGATATAAAGATATGGCAACGGGAATAAACGCAATGATGCTTATGACCGTAGATGAATTAAAAACAATCATAGATTATTTAAAGAGTCTGAAATTCGGAGGTCAAATTGGCAAAATCAAACGTTTTCCCGGTAAAAAAGCAATTATCAGCGATACCATAGACGAACTTGTGGGCAGGGTGCAATTTGATATTCTAACCGGTATCTACAACAGGCGTTATATGGAGGCAACTTTGAATAATTTTATTAAAACTATGCAGCGTTCGGGCGGCACTAATCTCAGCGTGCTGATGATGGATGTAGATTTTTTTAAGAAGTACAACGATACTTACGGACACGCGGAGGGCGACAACTGTCTAAGGGCGGTAGCCAAAGCGATTGAGAGTAGCCTTCAGCGAGACGACGATTTTGTCGCGCGGTACGGCGGAGAGGAATTTGCGGTTGTTCTGCCGAATACCGATAAAAACGGCGCGCGCATTATCGCGGAGAGGGCGCTTGAAAATGTGCGAAAACGGAATATACCTCACGAGAAAAACGAAGCCGCGTCTTGCGTTACGCTTTCAATTGGCGTCGCTACCGGCGATGTCAAAATTATGCAAAACGCTATGGATTACATCAAGCTAGCGGACAAGGCGTTGTATATTTCAAAAGAAAACGGTCGCAATAGAATAACTTTTTACGACGACGAGAGCGTTTAAGGTAATTATAAACAGATTCGTTTAATTCAAAATTCTGTATATTTTTTAGTCTCCAACATTCCAAGCTGATCGCCGCCATCGAGTATGTTAGTTATTGTGTTTCTGCCTGAAAATTGGTTATGGCTGCCGCCGCCGATCGCCGAACTAACATACGTAATCCCCAAATTACTAAACAAGCTATGTCCTCCGGGAGCTGAACGATCGCTTGCCGCTCCTGAAGCCGCTCCCGCCGCTCCGCTAAATGCGTGTCCTACGCTAGAGAACATAT
>JAITUT010000027.1 GCA_031286325.1 Helicobacteraceae bacterium | reverse complement strand
GCGTCGTCCTGAATACTTGCGAATCTGGGTAACGCGACAGCCGCGAGAATACCGAGAATCACGATAACGAAGATCAACTCGATCATCGTAAACGCTGAACGTCTCATACGAGCCTCCTTGAAAGAAAATTTGTGATCAGAGATCACGGGTGGAATGGTACTCTACTTTTCTTAAATCCGTCTTAATTCTTTGAAAAATTAAGAAATTTCTTTGGAAATTATGCTAAAGCTCGTTTTATGTTAGCTAAAGCGCGCGTTAATCGAGCTCTATCTTTGCCTTTAACTTCGGCTCTAGCAAATCCAAAATCAAAAGCCTAGATTGTTCGCGCAACATCTCAATAAACTTCTGCGCTTTGGACTTTTGATTCCAGATCGGCGATTTAACTTTCGCTTTCTCCTCCACCAGCCGCGCGGCGTTATCGAGCGATCCTACGCGATCAATTAACCCAGCTTCCGCGGCTTGGCGCGGGGTGAAGACGCGCCCGTTCGCGAACTTCGCCGCGTCTTTTACTTCGAGCGATCTAGCCTCCGCGACGTCGCCCACAAACATACTATATATGTCGGCGATCAAAGAATCCAACTCTTTTCGCTCCGCTTCCGTCATCTTGCGGTAAAACGCGCCGATCTCCTTATAATCGCCCGCCTTCGCCGTGAAAAACTCCAAGCCGATCGTATTTAACAATTTTTCGGCGTTTACGCCTTGCACCATTACGCCGATTGAGCCGATAATCCCTCCCGGATTCGCCACGATCTCGTCCGCCCAAATCGAGGCGTAATAACTCCCGCTCGCCATTACGCCTTGCGCGTACGCCACTACGGGCTTTTCTTTTTGCAGATCGCGGATCGCCATCATCATCTCTACGCTTGGCGCGACCGCGCCTCCGGGTGAATCCACCACGAGCAAAACGCCTTTGATATGATCGGCTTTCGCCTCGTCTATCGCCTCCAAAAATTTATCCGCCGTGAAAATTTCACCGTAGAGGTCAATGCGATATAAATTCGGTTGCGGCTCTTTAGGCGCGCTTATTAAAAGGAAGACGATCAACACAAAAATCATCGCCTTAAGGTGATTCTGCACGAAACTCAAAAACCGCGCGATTTTGGAAAACATAACCTAATCCTTAATGTAAAATTCGCCGCGATCATAGCGCTTGATCGCCGTTTATAAAGACCGCGTCCATTTCGCGCGGCGCGTGCAAGATCGTATGAAGAGCCAAAGCCTCGTTAGATTCTGGGATCGCGGGCAATTTGAACGTTATGAGATCGGCGTCGTAGCCCTCTCCTATCACGCCGCAATTTAATTGCAAGCGTTGCGCCGCCGTGCGCGTAACGCTTAAAAGCAGATCGCGCGCGAGCAAATTCAAATCCAGCCCGCAGTGCATTAAAAGCGCGCTTCGCAACTCCTCGAATAAATTGAGCGATCTGTTTGACGACAAGCCGTCTGTGGCGACCATATAATCTATTTCGCGGTTTTTGACCGCCTCCAAATTCAAAAGTCCCACACCCAAAAGACGGTTTGACACGGGGCAATGCGCGATCGCGCCGCCGAAACCCGCGATGTAGTCCAACTCCTCCGCGCTCGCCCAGACGCAGTGCGCCCAAATTACCTTCGCGCCGCCGAAAGCTTGCAAGAACTCAATCGCTTTGCAAAACGGCGCGTCTCTGTTGAAAAAACGCTCAAAAAAGGGCTTGAAAACGCCCGCGCCGCTATCAAGCCACTTGCGCTCCGCCTCGCTCTCCATAAAGTGCGCCGTAAGAGGCATACCGCGCAACGCCGCGAGCTCGGCGGCTTTGCGCGCCAAAACAAGGTGCGTGGAGTAGGGCGAGTGGATCGCTACGCCAGCGCGGAAACGCTCGCTTTGGTGTTCGGCGGATCGCTCCACGCGATCCATAAAAGACGCCCAAATCGCGTCCGCCGCCACGGGATTTGAGCCGATTAACTCGTTAAAAAAGACAACTTTTTCCCTGCGGCTCGACAAAACCGCGAGATCGTAACCGTAGCTACTGATCGCGCCGATCGCGGTAACGCCGCTTTTAAGCGAACTATCCAGCGCGGATTCCATAATATCTTCAGTCGCGCTTTTCATTAAATTTTCGCGCTTGGAAATCACGCTGGAAAGCCAGCCTATAAATGTGCCGTAATCCAGATCGGCGGCGTTCGCGCTAAATTCTAGGTGCGTGTGCGAGTTAATGAGCCCAGGCGTCAAAACGGAATTTTCGCCGCAATCTACGATCTCGTCGGCGTTTTCTTTCACGCCCGAAATTTCGGCGCGATCGCTCAAAACCCGCGCGATCTTGCCCTCTTGGATCACGATCGCGCCGTTGCGGATTATATCGCCGCCTTCGTTCATCGTGAAAATTAAATCCGCCGTAATTACTTTCATTAAGGCGCGATCATAACGAAGTCGCGCTAAATTTAGGCGCGATTGCCAAAAACGGACTGAAATAGGCAAATTTGATTAGAATACCCGCTTTTATTTTGGGAGTAATTTATGATTGCGGTTATTAAACGAGACGGGCGGCGCGAGCCTCTTGAAATCGCGAAAATTCAGAAATTCACAGGCGACGCGGTCGCGGGGCTGAACGGCGTGGAGCAATCGGAGTTAGAGCTAGACGCCAAACTGCAATTTCGCGATTCAATCACCACGACTGAAATTCAGCAAACGCTCATTCAGACGGCGGCGGATAAAATAGACATTGATCGCCCCGATTGGACTTTTGTGGCGGCTAGGCTCTTTCTCTACGATCTATATCACCGCGTAGGCAGGGCGACGCGCGGCAAAAAAGGCGAGGCGTATCAGCCATTGTCGCTATATTTTGAAGTCGGCGAGCGCGAGGGGCGCATTATTAAAGGGTTAGCCGAGCGTTACGATCTCGACGATCTCTCGCGTTATATCAAGCCCGAACGCGACTATCAATTCACATATTTGGGCGTAAAAACCCTCCACGATCGCTACTTATTAAAAAACCGCGAAAACGAGCCGATTGAGCTGCCGCAACAGATGTTTATGGCGGTCGCGATGTTCCTAGCGCAAAACGAGCGCGACCCACAAGGCTGGGCGAAACGTTTTTACGACGTTCTTAGCAAATTTGAAGTAATGGCGGCGACTCCTACTTTGTCAAACGCGCGCACCCCGCGCCACCAGCTCTCATCTTGTTTTGTCGGCTCTACGCCCGATAACATTGAAGGAATTTTTGACGCCTATAAAGAGATGGCGTTGCTTAGCAAATACGGCGGCGGCGTGGGCTGGGATTGGTCAAAAGTCCGCGCGGGCGGCAGTTTCATAGACGGGCATAAAAACGCCGCGGGCGGAGTAGTGCCATTTCTAAAAATCACAAACGATGTCGCCGTGGCGGTCGATCAGCTTGGGACGCGCAAGGGCGCGATCGCCGTTTATGTCGAGCCTTGGCACAAAGATGTTTTGGATTTTTTAGACTTGCGCAAAAACAGCGGCGAGGAGCGGCGGCGCGCGCACGATATTTTCCCCGCGCTTTGGATTTCCGATCTCTTTATGCGCCGCGTGGAAAATGACGGCGATTGGTCGCTCTTTGATCCGTTTAACACCCCCGATCTAACCGATCTCTTTGGCGCGGAGTTTGAGGCGGCTTATGAGCGATACGAAAAAGACGCCGACACGCCGAGAATTTTTATTAAAGCAAAGGAGCTGTGGCGCAAAATTCTTCTTAGTTATTTTGAGACGGGAATGCCGTTTTTGTGCTTCAAAGACGCGGCGAACCTCGCAAACCCCAACGATCATTGCGGAATGATCCGCAGCAGCAACCTCTGCACCGAAATTTTCCAAAACGCCGCGCCGAACGAGTATCTTTCGCGCGTTTTGTTTGAGGACGGCGCATTCGCCGACTACGCGGAGGACGATCCGATCGTAACGGACGCAGGCGTGAAAAAGCCCGCCAATAAAGTTTCATCGCTAGATACGATCGGCGGCAAGAGAGTTTACGCGGCGGAAAAAACGGCGGTTTCGGGTTTGACGGCGGTTTGTAATTTGGCGAGCGTGAATCTTTCTAAAATCCATACGAAAGAGGACATTGAGCGCGTGGTGCCCGTCGCGGTGAGAATGTTGGACAATGTGATTGATCTGAATTTTTACCCGCTCGCGAAAGTGAAAAACACCAACTTACAAACCCGCGCGATCGGGCTTGGCGTAATGGGCGAGACGGAATTTTTAGCGGCGAAGCAAATCCACTTCGGCAGCGACGAGCATTTACGCGCGATCGATGAAATTATGGAGATGATCTCATATAACGCGATCTCGGCGTCAAGCGACTTGGCGGTTGAAAAGGGCGCTTACGAAAAATACGAGGGCTCAAAATGGTCGCGCGGGATTTTACCTGTGGATACGGCGAATAAAGAGGCGTTAAAGCTTCTTGATCGCGGCGGGCTTTTCGGGTTTACTTACAATTGGGACGAACTGCGCGATCGCGCGCGCCGACAAAAGATGCGCAACGGAAATTTAATGGCGATCGCGCCCACGAGCAGTATCAGCATTTTGGCGGGTACGACGCAGGCGATTGAGCCGATTTACAAACGCAAGTGGTTTGAGGAAAATCTCAGCGGTATGATCGCCGCGGTCGCGCCGCGCCTCTCGAGCGAAAGTTGGGAGTTTTACACTCCAGCTTACGAGCTAGACCAAACTTTACTCGTTAAAGCCGCCGCGATCCGCCAAAAGTGGATAGATCAAGGGCAAAGCCTGAATCTATTTTTTAGAATCGGCGAAACGACAGGCAAAAAATTAAGCGAAGTTTATCTGCTGGCGTGGAAATTAGGGCTCAAATCCACATATTACCTGCGCAGCGAAAGCCCGCAGCTCAAAGAAACGACATCGGTAACCGACCGCTCTTTTGAGTGCGCGGGTTGCCAATAAAAGGATAAAAATGATGGAAAATCAGGCGAAAGAAATTTTAAGCGAGGTGAAATATCCGGGCTTTGAGCGCGACATTGTTTCATTAGGATTTGCGCGAAACGTGGCGATCAGAGGCGATCAGATCGCCATTGAGCTAGAAATTACTTCCTCCGCGAATGAGGTCGCAGAGACGTTAGAGCGGGAGATCAGAGAGAGATTCGCGGCGAAAAATAAGCGCAATATCGAGCTTGTTATCAAGCGCCCCGCCGCGCCGAAAGAGACGAGTTCGCGCGGGCGAAACCTTGCGCCGAATATCAAAAATTTCGTGATGATCAGCAGCGGCAAAGGCGGCGTGGGCAAGAGTACAACCGCGGTTAATCTCGCGATCGCGGCTGCGAAAAAAGGCTTAAAAGTAGGGATTTTGGACGCCGACATTTATGGTCCGAATGTGCCCAGAATGTTGGGTTTGGAGGGCGAAAAACTCGCGGCGATCGGAGGCAAAGTCGCGCCGCCCCAAGCTTTCGGCGTGAAAGCGATGAGTATGGGTATGGTTTTAGAACCCGCGCAAGCTCTGATTTGGCGCGGACCGATGATCATCAAGACGATAGAGCAGTTTTTCAGCGATGTCGCGTGGGGCGAACTGGACGTACTCTTTATGGATATGCCGCCTGGGACGGGCGACGCGCAACTTAGCCTCGCGCAAAATGTGCCAGTTACGGCGGGCGTGGCGGTGAGCACGCCGCAAACCGTGGCGCTTGACGACGCGAAGCGCGCTCTTGATATGTTCGCCAAAATGCGCATTAAAGTCGCGGGAATTGTGGAAAATATGAGCGGTTTTATCTGCCCGAATTGCGGCGGCGAATACGATATTTTCGCGAAAGGTTCGTGCGCCGCGCTAGCTGAAAAATTTGGCACGCAAGTTTTGGCGGAGATTCCGATCGAACCCGATATTCGCGAGGGCGGCGACGCGGGCAAGCCGATCGTGGAGGCTAAACCTAACTCGACGGCGGCGAAAAAATACAAGGATGCCGCGGACAAACTTTTAGATTTCTTACAGACCGTTTCGGGCGACAATGCGGAAATTCAGCCGATCAACTAACAGATTGCAGGGGATACGATTACAACCAAAACGGCGCGTATTTTATAACCGTTTGCGCAAAACCGCGTAGGGGCGAACGCAGTTCGCCCCTACATATACGCTAACGCGATCACAACGGGATTTATAGGTTTTTATTTCGAGTTTCGCGGCTCTAAAATGCCGCGCAAACGCGCTTTAAGCGAATTTCGCTAAATTTCTCGCGATTTTTTGACAACGCAAAAAGGAGACAAAATGAAAAGGATTTTGATCGCTATTTTGCTGGCGACTATTTGCCAAGGCGCGGATACGGATTATAAAATTTATATCGTGGGGGAGACGGCGCGTTTTGACGAGAACAAAGGTAAGTGCTTGGATATGAAAGGTAATTTGCTTTACGGCAAAGCAGATGTGCGATCAGTCAAAGACGGTTGGAAGATCGGAACGCTTTGCATTGACGGCGAGGCGATAGAGGAGCGCGGCTACTGGTATAACGGCGAGCTATATTACATCAAGCCGTACAAAAACGGTAAATTCGAAGGGGTGGCGAAGTTTTTCTATAGGAGCGGCAGACTTGAAGCGGAAGAACCATATAAAAACGGCGTCAAGGACGGGATTACCAAAGGTTATTACGAGAGCGGCAAACTTAAATATGAAACGCCATACAAAAACGGTAAAGCCGAAGGGGTCGACAAGGCTTTCTATGAGAGCGGCAAACTTAAACGCGAAGCGCCATTCAAAAACGACTACAAGGACGGGATTCAAAATTTTTATTACGAGGATGGCAAGCTAAAAGAAGAGTGGACGTGGAAAAATCGCGCGCTAGAGGGTGAGAAGCATTTCAGAAAAAACGGCACGATTTCCCGCATAGTTACATACGAAAAGGGCAAGGCGATAAGCGGCGCTTGCTATAAAACAAACGGCGAAAAAGTACCTTTAACCGAAGCAGAGCTGGAAAATTCGCGTAACGGATTCAATGCAACTTGCGATTAAGTTACGCGATCGTTGTTGCGGCTTGCAATGACGAGAAAACGCGCGATCACGGCGATTTTATTACCGCGATCTCAATATCCGTTATCGGAAATTTAATGTTTTCTCTCTTTTGTCTCTCATATCTATTCGGATAGCTCTTTCACCCGCGAAATCGCCCTTGAATATGTCGGGCGATCTTGCGTGTTTTTTGCTAATTCGTAGTAGCGCAAAGCGTTTGTTAAGTCGCCGAAATCCTCGTAAATTTGCCCGATGTTGTAATAGGAGGCGGCGACGCGCGCGTTATCTTTATTTCTTTTCGAGATCGCGATCGCCCTGTGTTGCGCCCAGATCGTCTCGGCGAACTTTTTTTGCTTCATATACGCCAGCGAAAGGTTGTTGTAAGCCTGCGCGAACGCCTCGTATTGCGCGAGCGCTCCCTGATAGAACGCGATGGCGCGCTCCGTGTTGCCCGAACGGTAGGCGTTTTCGCCCTCTTTGTTGAGTTTCTCCGCGATCGCGATCGCGTCGTCAATGTAGAGAATATCGGGCGCGTTATTGGTGGTTGATCCGCTTTTCAAACGTTCTATTTCGCTCGCGAGGTGGCTTCTAGCCCTCGACGCGCTCGTGTAGGTCATATAGTTTAGGTCTTCAATTTCGCCGTGCTCGCCGATCGTGAAAACCTCCCAAATTGTACCCTCTTTGTTCGGCACGGAGTAAATTTTCACGAGAGTTTGCCCGACATACAAAAAGACTTTCGCGCCGCTTCTGGCGAGCGCTAACGAGGCGTCCGAATTTTCGTCCGTAAAGTTTTGCACGGCATAGACGTAGCGATCGCCCGCGACTTTTTTCGCGATCGTGATAGTTTCGGGTCCGAAGCCGTCTTTGTCGTCTACGTCAAGTTTCGCGCCGTTTGCGGATTTGGAGGCGGCGGCGATGTGATTCGCGCCGAAAAAGAGGTGCGCGTCCAAATCTTTTGGCGTCTCGCCCCAGGTAAGCACCGCGCGGATAGAGTCTAATTCCGTTAAAACGGGGCTTAAAGCATAGACAAACGAATCGCACGGGCAATTTGCGATGAGGTCTGAAAAGCCGCTTTTTTTGATGATCAAAATCGTGTTTTCATCGGTTTTCTTGCGGGCGTTTATGCGCGCTTTACCCGCCGCGTTCGTGCGCGCTTTCACGCTCGCCTCGTCGTCTTGTTGGATAATCGCCTCCGCGCCCTCGATTCGCTTGTCTTTGATCGTAGCGTCCAAAACTTCTATATTTATGATCTCCGCAAACGCCGCCGCAGAGAAAATCGCCCAAATCCAGAATCTCATACCGCCTCCGATTTAATGCCGCATTATACATTGTAGGATACAATAATTTGAGTAATTTTATGGGGGGCGAATATATGGAAAAGAAAAGGGGCGTCGTTAAAATTTTCTTCAAAGATAAAGGTTACGGATTTATCAACTCTGGCGAGAAGGACTTTTATTTTGATGTAAAAAATATCGTAGGCGCGAATCTGCCGAATAACGGAGCTTCCGTTGAGTTTAACGAGACGGAAGGAAAAAAGGGTCCCGCGGCGGCTAATGTGGTTATTTTGCAGAATATAAAAGCGGATTCTGACGACTCAAGGGTTATATGCGAACATTGCAAAAAGAAAATGGTGCCGCGTATAGTTCTTCATCAAGGAGAACCGCAACACTCGGTTTGTCCGTTTTGCGGCGGGGTGTACAAGAAATTTCCTTGGCCTTTAAGCAAAAAAGTAGCATTAGTGGCATTTATAGTAGTATTTTTGTTTCTTGCATCTAGGTTCATCGCGCTAATTTCGCGGTAAGAGGCGAAATTCTTTACCGCGAAAGTTAGCGAATCGGCGATCTTTGGCGATCCCCAAAGGCTTAATTAAAACCTTTGGTTAGAGCGAGAGTTTTCTTCCGCGAGAAATTAAAAGGGAAACTTCCCCGCGCGGCGCAACGCCTCCAAATACAACAACTCATAAGTGTAAGCCGCTTTCTCCCAGCCGTAGTCAAGCGACATCGCGCGTTTTTGCATTCGCTCAAAATCGGCGCGGCGGTTATACCAAGTACTCACCGCCCAGCCGATCGTGTTAAAGAGGTTTTTAGCCGTGAGCCCGTAAAACTTAAAGCCCGTGCCGTCGCCTGTGGCTTCATTGTAATTTTGCACGCTGTCGTCCAGCCCGCCTACGCCGTGTACGATCGGCAGCGTTCCGTAAAGCTGGCTATACATTTGGTTCAGCCCGCACGGCTCAAAGCGAGAGGGCATTAAAAACAAATCCGCGCCCGCCTCTATGCGGTGTGAAAGCGCATTATCGTAACCGATTTTGCAGGCGAACCTTTCAGGGTAAAAATACGCGATGTCGCCAAAGTAAAAGTGCGTCCAAGGATCGCCGCTTCCTAGCAAAACGAACTGCAAATCCAGCGACAAAATATCGTGGATTGCCTCCGCTACGACATCAATTCCTTTCTGCGAAACTAGGCGGCTTACGATCGCGATCACGGGGACGTCGCGTACTGGCAAACCCATCTCTTTTTGCAGCGCGATCTTGCAAGCTTTTTTGCCGCTTAAATCCGCCGCGTCAAAGTTTTTCGGCAAAAATTTATCGGTTTTCGGATTCCAATCCGCCAGATCGACGCCGTTTAAAATCCCCCAAAGATCGCGCGATCTAGTGCGCATTGTCGCCTCCAAGCCGTAGCCGAACTCCTCCGTCATTAGCTCTTGCGAATACTTCGGGCTCACGGTGCTGAGCATTGTGGCGTGGGTGATACCGCCTTTTAGGAGATTTACCTGATCCTCCATCTCAATTTCGCGGAAGTTAAAGTGCTCCCAGCCGATCGCGAGGACATTCATCAAGCCGTTGTAAAAGTTGCCCTGATACTGCATATTGTGGATCGTTAGCACGCTCGCGCACCCTTTGAAATGCTCGCTTGCGGCTTCGATCGTGGTCAAAAACAAATTCGCCGCGCTCGTGTGCCAATCGTGCGTGTGCAGAATGTGCGGGCGGAAGTTGAGATATTTGCAGAGCTGCATCGCCGCGCGGCTTAAAAACACAAAGCGGTTGTCGTTGTCCATAAAACCCGCGCCGTTAATTTCGTTGTAGAGGCTCTCGCGCCCGAAATAAAGCTCGTAATCCACGAAATAAATCGGCACATCGCTGCCGGGCAAAACGCCCTCGTAAATGCCGCACCAGAGCTCGCCGATAATGCCCATAGGTACGCCGAGCGGCGCTTCGTGCTTTTTAAGCGCGTTGCGATCGACGCCGTAATAACGCGGCGTTACCACTCGCACATCGTGCCCCATCGCTTTCAAGTATTTCGGCAACGCGCCTACGACATCGGCGAGTCCGCCCGTTTTGGCGAATGGGACGCATTCGCTCGCGGCGAATAAAATCCGCATCGGGGTTTTGGTTTGCGGCAGTTTAAGATTTGTTTTCGCCGCTGGTTTAGGTGGCGTTTTGGATTTCGCGCTCTCTTCCCTGATCGCGGGGGTTTTCACGATCTCAGGGGTTTTCACAATCGCGCGAGTTTTCGCGATCGCAGGGGCTTTCGCCGCCTCTTTTGGCTGTTTTTCCGCCGCTTTCTCAGGTTTCGCCGCTTTTTGCGCGGGTTTTTTATCCGCGCTAGCCGCCTTTTTGGGCGTTTTTAACTCTTCTTCTTTTTTCTTTGCCATAGCCGTTCCTTTCAATAATGCTAACATAACTAAAATACGCGAATGATTTACGAACAACTTTTAGATTCACTAAATAGCGGCGAGTGGCTGACGCTGGAAGTTTCTCCCGCGAAATCGGCGGCGTTTGAGCCGATCATAGATCGCCTCGCGGCGCTTGGGATCGCCGAGAAAATTCACGGCTGGACGATCACGGATAACCCGCTGGCGCAACTCCGCTACGGATCGTTATTCGCGGCGGCGCGGCTTCAAGCGGCATTCGGCAAGCCAGCGATCGCCACTATTTCAATGCGCGATCGCAATTTGATCGGTATTCAATCGGATTTGCTAGGCTGCAACGAGGCGGACGTCCGCGCGTTTCTGGCGGTTACAGGCGATCCGGCGCGCCTTAGCGATCAACCTAACGCAAAGGGCGTCTTTGAAGCGAACAGCACGGAGCTTTTGAAGATCGCGCAATTTTTTAACCGCGGTATTGATTACGCGGGCAAGGCGATCGCGCCGCCGCCAAAAGAGATTTTTACCTTTGCCGTTACGAATAGTTTCGCCAAAAATCCCGCCGCGCTCAAACGCAAAATCGCGCAAAAGATCGCCGCGGGAGCGCGCGGGATCATCTCGCAGCCGGTATTCTCTATGGAGGACGCGCTCGCGTTGCAAGCGATCTTTGACAAAGCCGCGGAGGAAGCGGGCAAAACGGACGGGAAATCGGCGCGGCTGATATTTGGCGTCTTTCCGCTCTCGCGGCTGAAAACCGCGCAATTTCTAGCCTCGCGCGTGCCGGGCGTGCGCCTCTCCGATTACTGGCTGGACGCGCTTTTCGCGGCGAACAAGATCGGCGCGTACGAAGAGGAGCGCGTGGGTTTTGAGATGAGCTCAAAGCTTTTTTGCGCCTTGCGCCGCGCCAAAATGCCCGCGCATATAATGACGGCGAATAGGTTTGAGCTAGCGAGTCGCCTGATCGCCGCCGTGTAAGCGGCGATCAACTTTATCAAAAACAATTTTTTAAGGATCTAAACAACCAAACGGAAAGATAATACGCTAAAAAGGGCGATGTTTCCGTGGAAAACCGCTACTACAAAAGTTCTAAACTTTCCGAGGGCAAGCTTCGGCAAATAATCAAGT
>JAITUT010000077.1 GCA_031286325.1 Helicobacteraceae bacterium | reverse complement strand
TTTCTCGACAGGAAATTACAAGAAAACGCCTGTCAACACGATTTTTCGTTACTCGAAAGTTACTGCAAAGAGAAAAAACTTGATTTTTCTTTACTTGCAGAGTGGTTTCAAGAACAAGGCGGGTTTTGCGACTGTGAAATTCTTGCAAATGTCGAAGAACAATTTGAGCGTCTTACAAAGCCGACGCAAAAAATTCAATCCAAGCCGACACGAATAGTTGCGCGACAGAAACTCGACGCGCTGACAACTGATTTCGGCTTTTCAATCAAGCGAGTTCCCGCGCCTTGGATATTAGTCGCAACTTCACAGGGAGACAAAATAACTTATCAGTTTCAAATTGGCAAGAAGTCTGGCTTTCCCGTTATGTTAGAAAATGATTTTCCTATTGACAAGTTATCGGAGGATATTTTTTTACATAACTATTGGATTACAAAAACAGAATTGGACGGCGAGTTGGAATTTACCATAGACCGACAGAGTATTCAGAATTTTGAAATTGTACAAGTACGGACAAAGAGATGGTCGCCGATTTTTGTTTTTGCGTACAGGCAAGGAATGAAGTGGTGTTTACTCTTGCGGACAGAGACGGCGAGAGGACGAAACGATGTGAGAGAATTGGAAAAACTACTGAAAGATATATAAAACTAACAGCCCATGTTAGGCTTAGGTTGTACCTAAGTATAATCATAAAATAAAATCGCAATGAAAAACGAAGAAAAAGAAAGGTTGAGAATGAACACAGAGATGACGAATGGGAAAATATACCCGAACAGAGAAAAATTATACAGAAAGGTATATGACGCGTTATCATTAGCAGATCGGGAAACGCTTTTGCGATCCTTGACAAAAATTGATACGCGATTTGGGTTTTTACGGTTTGAAAAATTTTTGCGCTTTGGAATGCAAACAGATACAGCCGTTTATTTGTGTAACGGACGTGAATTTGTGTTTGTCCCCGGCGATACTGTTACTTTGGGGTGGGAAAATTTTACAGTAGGAATGGACGACGATACGCGCCTTGATATGCAAGAGGCTCTTGAAGAATATGGCGTTACGGATTTGGTTATGTTCCTGCGGGAAAATATGTCGCCTCTTAGAACGATAACTGTATCGCCTATGTTAGTTGAGCGCGAATTAAATGATATTGGCTGGCGGCGCGTTGATTTGGATAGCAAAGAATTGAAACCTTTTCGGGAAGATATTAAGAAACATTTTCGCCCTGAAACCAATTCATTTACAATCAACGGAAAAATGCGCATATATAGAAATAACGGAGAAATAATAGCGGAACTTTATGAACCTGTTTCGTACAGCGATTTTCTCGCAAGAATACATGAAAATGGATTTTCATTGCCTACCGAAGATGAATGGGAATATCTTTGCGGCGGAGGCAGCCGAACATTATTTCGTTGGGGGGATAGTTTTGATTATGCAATGAAACTCTATCGCTTCAAGGCGGAAAACGAAGACAGTAACGCGCCCTATACGCTTGAATTACCCAATCAGTTTGGTTTGTCAATCGCTTATGACCCATACAAACAAGAAGTTGTGGAAAAATCGGAATATTTTCTCAAAGGCGGCGACGGAGGCTACAACATTTGCGGAGGCGCGGGTATTGCAATAGGTTACTTGCCAACCGCCACTTACTTCCGTTCAGAATGTTTGAGTAAAGACGAATTGAATTATAAAAGAGATATTGGCGGCGATTATACATTTTACCGTAAAGTTGTGAGGATATGAGAGAATCGTTTCGGTTTTATATCATTTTATTTTTCGGCGATCTTAGGCGCGCGGTTTGAAAGCGCGCCCAAAGTTTGTAAATAACGCGCGATCACCATTATAAAATTATTAGTCGGAAAGGCAGATAACCATTAAAGAAAAAGTAAAACAACAAATACGTCTAAATTTCTTTCACCATATCCAGCACAAAATCCGCGCTGATCTCCGCGCTGGATCGCAAAAAGGCGTCAAAGTTGAAGCCCGCGTCCATATCCGCCGCGTCGCTGATCGCCCGCAGGACGAAAAACGGAACGCCAAGCGAGTCGCAGACGCACGCTACGGACGCCCCCTCCATTTCGACCGCGTCCGCGCCGAAAGTCGTTTTGATCCAATCTTTTTTCGCGTTGTCCGCTACAAACAAGTCGCCCGTCGCGATCACGCCGCGCCCAAGCCGCACGCCGCGTTTCGCCGCGATCCGCTCGGCGATGGCGTTCAGCGCGGAATCGCTCGCAAAAAAGTCGCCCGTTTCGGGTATGAAACCTATTTTGTGCCCGAACGCCGTAATATCAACATCGTGCTGGACAAGGCGCGTGGCGTAGATGAGATCGCCGATTTTCAGCGCGGAGTTCAACGCGCCCGCTACGCCGCTGAATAGGATTTTCTCCGTGCCGAAACGTTCGATCAATGTGGTTGCCGTGATCGCGGCGTTGACTTTGCCGATTCTGCTGTACGCCGCCGCAACTTTTTTGCCCGCGAACTCCGCGCTGTGATAGGTGTTTTTGCCGATTTTTTCGCTCTTTACGCCGCCTAGCCGCGCCAAAATCGGCTCAACTTCTTCGGTCATTGCGCCAATTATTCCAATGGTCATTACATTCCTTTTTCTACTTCGCAAACTGGCAAAGCCGTCTTTGCGACAAGGGGCTTTAACCCTTGATCTTTCTAAAATTCGCCGCTTTCACACGCGCGTTATTTTTTCCCGCCGCTTTGCTAATAGCGCGATCGCGGCGGGAATAAATCGTTACTCCGATCTCTCCAAAACCTCAACCGCCGTAGCTAATTCCTCCGTATTCGCGATCGCGAGCGTCTCTTTCTGCGTAATTTTTTTGTTCAAGCCCTTTAAGATCGCGCCGTGCCCAAACTCCACAAAAATATCCGCTTCGTTCTCAAACGCCGCGACAGACTTTTTATACAACACAGGCTTTACGAGCTGATCGGCAAGCAGCGCGATCGCCTCCGCTTTGCTCCGATACTTCGCGGCAGTCGCGTTAGATACGATCGGCGACAAAAATGTGTCGCTCATCTTTTCGGCGAGAGCCTTTTTAAGCGGCTCCTGCGCGGGCGCTAGAATCGGGCAGTGGCTCGCGACCGACATATCAAGGAGCATCGCGCGTTTCGCGCCTGCGGCTTTCGCGACCTCAACCTGCGTCTCTAAATCCGCTCGCAAACCCGCGATTACGATCTGCCCATCGCAGTTGTAATTCGCCGCCCAAACTTGTTTGCCCGCTGATCGCGCGTCCGCGCACAACTTCTCCGCCGCCTCGTCGCTAAGCCCAAGCGTAACCATCATTCCCGCGCCTTTCCCTTCGCACGCCTTTTTCATCTCCGCGCCGCGAAACGCCGCGATCTTCACAGCCTCCGCAAGCGGCAAAGCTCCCATCGCCGCGAGCGCTGTTAGCTCGCCTAACGAATGTCCCAGCGCGAAAACAGGTTTGATTGGCAACTCGCTCTCAAACAGCTTATAAGCCGCAAGGCTCACAAACAAGATCGCGGGTTGCGTAAATTCCGTCTGCGAGAGGCGATCTGGATCGTCTAAAAGCGCCGCAATATCGTAGCCAAGCGCGCCGCTCGCCTCCTCCGCCATTTCACGTCCTTGATCGGTGGCGATCAGGCTTTTACCCATTCCCGCCGCCTGCGAACCTTGCCCTGGAAAAATCGCCGCAATTTTTTTCATAAGTAGCCTTTTTGCAAAGTGGCGCGATTTTAGCGAAAGTGGATAAAATAGCGCAAAAATTACGCAATTAAGGCGCGAAATGGGCTTAACAATCACTGAAAAAATTTTCTCCGATCACAATGGCGAGGTTGTGAAAGCCGGCGCGATCGCGAGCGTGAAAATAGATATGACTATCGGCAACGACATCACGACTCCGCTTAGTATTAGAGCGTTTGAAAACGCGGGCGCGGCGCGTCTCGCCGACAAAAACGCTTTCGCGATCTGTATGGATCACTTTATCCCCGCCAAAGACATCGCCTCCGCAAATCAGGCGCGAATTAGCCGCGATTTCGCCGCGAAGCACGATTTGCCGCACTTTTTTGACGAAAAAGAGATGGGCATTGAGCACGCGATCCTGCCAGAAAAGGGGCTCGTGAGTCCGGGCGATGTGATAATAGGCGCGGATAGCCACACCTGCACGCACGGCGCGATCGGAGCTTTCGCGACTGGAATGGGCTCTACCGATCTCGCGTACGCGATGGCTACGGGCAAAAATTGGTTCAAAATCCCGCGATCGATTAAAGTTGAATTGCGCGGCAAACCAGCGCGGCACATTTACGGAAAAGATTTGATTTTGGAGGTTATCGCGCGGCTCGGCGTGAGCGGCGCGACGTATAAAGCGTTGGAATTTACAGGAGATTCGCTTGAATTTTTGAGTATGGACGACCGCTTTAGCCTCTGCAATATGGCGATCGAGGCGGGCGCGAAAAACGGGATTATCGCGGTAGATCGCGTTACGGAGGAATTTCTGCGGATCGCGCCGCCAGTGCGTAAACCGCGAATTTTTCAGTCGGATTTAGACGCTGAATACGAGCGGGTTTTAGAGATTGACGCGGCAAATATGGAACCCGTCGTGGCGCTTCCGTTCTTGCCTAGCAACAAGCGCGTAATCAGCGAGGCGAAAAAAGCCGCGATCAAGGTTGATCAGGCGTTTATCGGCAGTTGCACGAACGGCAGGCTTGGCGATCTGCGCGTGGCGGCGGCGATCTTGAAGGGTCGCAAAGTCGCGAAACACACGCGCCTAATTATCACCCCCGCCACGCAAAAGATCGCGATCGCGGCGCAGAAAGAGGGTTTGACGGAGATTTTCTCCGAAGCGGGGGCGGTCGTCTCGAACCCGACCTGCGGCGCGTGTTTGGGCGGATATATGGGGATTTTGGCGGACGGCGAACGCTGTATCAGCACAAGCAACCGCAACTTTGTAGGACGTATGGGATCGCCCACGAGCGAGGTTTATTTGGCGAATACCGCAGTCGCCGCGGCGAGCGCGATCGCGGGGGAGATCGCAGATCCGCGCGATTTAGATTAAAACCTAGCGCGCGCATAACTTTTCGCGGCGGAATCTACATATTATATTGTTTAATATACGCATATTGTAGGGGCGAACTGTGTTCGCCCGATCCGCAATATAACATCAGCCCGTTATCTATTTCGAAACCTCGCAAATTGTCATTACTGGCATAACGATTATGATCTTTCGCGAATTTAATAACGCGCTTGTATTTTTTTTCAAATAAACGCGGAAATTGGCAATTAATGCAAGGGAAATTTTGGTATAATAAACGCTTAAACTTTAATGTTAGGTTTTAGTATGTTCAACGCAACGCAACGCAACGCAACGCAACGCAACGCAACGCAACGCAACGCAACGCAACGCAACGCAACGCAACGCAACGCAACGCAACGCAACGCAACGCAACGCAACGCAACGCAACGCCACACCACGACCCGCTA
>JAITUT010000083.1 GCA_031286325.1 Helicobacteraceae bacterium | reverse complement strand
AGCGGCGGTATTAAAAAAGCTTTAGTGTTGACATTTACCGTATTCCTGCTAGCTTCGTGCGGAGGAGGAGGCGGAGGAGATGGAGGAGGCGGTATAGATACAAGTTGGCTCGCTCAATTCCCCAATCCGTCTATAAATTTGCCTAAAATCGGCGAGTATGTCTATGACGATAAAGGTGCGATTTATGTTAACATTAAAGGCGAGACTTTTGAAATCTATTGCGACGATGGCGATCCAAACGCCTACATGCCTTGCGTCTCTTCGGTTTTTGACGTATCCTCTTGGTACGCTCAGTATGGCAAATTCGAGCAATATTATAACGACCTGAAAAGCGCGGGGTTTTATTGCGACATACCAGACTTTAGTTCTTTTTATTACACTGAGTATTTGGAGTGTAAAAAATTGATTGGCGCAGACATTTTTTGGACGGTTATACAGTATGTTCAGTACCCAGGAGTAGTAGAGTTATTTCGCGCAAAAGAGAGCGCGAATTGAAAGGTAGCGAGTAACATAGCGGGCGAAAATGGCGGCTTTTGCCTTAGAGATTGCGATCGTGGAGCGCGGTTTGCGCCGTTTAGCAAAGAAGCCCGCGATGATTGCGAAAGCGGCAACGATTTTCGTAGGTTTCCAAAGGGCTAGTAGAGGCTGCAAAAGCTAATTTTTTAGCTTTTGCGCGGTAACGGCGCAAGCCTTTGCGCCTATTTGCCCCAAAAATCTACGATTTTAATAGGCGCAAATTTTACGACGCGCTCGCGAATTTTTTACATTAGCCGCGAAAAAGTTAAAGAGCGCGAATTTTCGCGATCTCGTCGCGCAATCTCGCGGCTTCCTCAAATTCCAAAGATTTCGCGGCGAGCTGCATTTTTTTAGACAACTCGGCTACTAATTTTTGCCGTTCGGCGGCGGGCATTTTCATCAACTTTTCGCGCTTGACTTCTACAATATCTTTATAATCGTCAAGGTGCAATGTCTCGTCCATTTTGCGGCTCACGCTTTGCGGCGTGATGTTATGCGCCGCGTTAAACGCCGTCTGCTTTTCGCGCCGCGCTTTCGTTGTCGCGATCGCGGCTTTCATCGCCTCGCTCTCTTTGCGGCAAAACATCAGCACTTTGCCGTTTAAGTTCCGCGCCGCGCGACCCATCGTTTGAATCAGCGCGGTTTCGGAGCGCAAAAATCCCTCTTTGTCGGCGTCAAAGATCGCCACCAACGAGACCTCCGGTAGGTCAAGCCCCTCGCGCAAAAGGTTAATGCCGATCAAAATATCAAACGCGCCGCCGCGCAGACCGCGAATAATTTCGTTGCGCTCGATCGCGTCAATGTCGCTGTGCAGATAACGCACGCGCAAACCTAGCTCAACATAGTGCTTTTGCAACTCCTCCGCCATTTTTTTGGTTAGCGTCGTTACAAGGACGCGATCGCCGCGCGAAATCGCTTTTTTCGCCTCGTCATATAGGATCGCGACTTGATTTTCGCTGGAGTGAAGCTCAATCGTCGGGTCAAGCAAACCCGTCGGGCGCACGACTTGCTCCGCCACAACCCGCGAATGTGAAATCTCCCACTCTGCAGGAGTCGCGCTGACAAACAAATAATGCGGCGCTTTGTTGATAAACTCGTCAAACATCAGCGGACGATTGTCAAGCGCGCTGGGCAGCCGAAAGCCGTATTCCACCAAAACCTCTTTGCGGCTGCGATCGCCCGCGAACATTCCGCGAAACTGCGGCAAACTCACGTGACTCTCATCTACGATCACGAGATACGGCTTGTTCAAGCCCTCAAAATAATCCATCATCGTATATGGCGTTTCGCCGGGCTTTTTCAGCGTAAAGTGGCGCGAATAATTTTCAACGCCTTTGCACGATCCAGTCGCGCGGAGCATCTCCAAATCAAACTCCACGCGCTGTTTAAGCCGCTGATACTCTACGATCTTGCCCGCTTTCTCAAACTCGCAAAGGCGCGTTTCAAGCTCCGATTCGATCGAGGCGATCGCTTTCGCGAGACGATCCGCGCGAACTACAAAGTTCGTAGCGGCGTAAATTACAATCTGATCGCGCTTTTCGCCGATCTCGCCAGTATACGGGTGAAACAAAAGAATCCGCTCCGCCTCGTCGCCGAAAAATTCCACGCGAACCGCCTCATTATCAGTATAAGTCGGAAAGACCTCAACCGCCTCGCCCGTTACGCGGATATTGCCGCGCTCAAAGAAATTATCGTTGCGTTTGTAACCCATATCCACAAGGCGCAGAAGCCACTCGCGGCGCGGCAACTCGTCGCCCGTTTTCACGCGGCTGATCATCTCGCGATACTCTTCAGGGCTGCCCAAACCGTAGTTCGCGGAGACGGAGGCGATCACGATCACATCGTCGCTGTGCATTAAGCTCGCCGTTGTCGAAAGGCGCAGCCGCTCTAATTCGTCATTGATCGCGCTGTCCTTTTCTATAAATAAATCTTGGCGCGGAATATACGCCTCAGGCTGGTAATAATCGTAATAACTAATGAAATACTCCACGCGGTTTTTCGGGAAAAAGCCCTTAAATTCGTGGAAGAGCTGCGCGGCTAATGTTTTGTTGTGCGTCATAATGAGCGCCGGGGTTTGTAGCCGCTCGATAACGCTCGCCATTGTAAAAGTTTTGCCGCTGCCCGTAACGCCCAAAAGCGTCTGATAGCGGTTCTTGTTTTTAATGGAATTAGCAAGTTGCTCGATCGCCTGCGGCTGATCGCCGGCGGCTTTATATTCGCTGTTTAGTTGAAATTTTGGCATTTGAAATTATGACAAAAATTTACCGCGCAAGAATAAGCCTTAAATTGCTTTTGCTATAATGGGCGGCATTGATCAGGCGATCAAAAATTAGTTCGCAAGAAGGAGCGAAAATGGCTTTAGGACTTGAACCGAAGGTGAAAAAAAGCGTTTTGGAGGCGATCGAGACCTTTTTAGATACGGGCGTTCATCGCGCGGTCGCGCTTGAATACACGATCAAAAAAGGCGGCGAAACAACCAGCAAACTTTCGGTTGTGGAAGACGGCGTGAAGCATTTTTTAGATCAGGGCTTCGCCGAAAACGGCATTAAAAGCTTTATAAAACAGAGTAAAACCGCGGGCGCCAAACACGGCTATGTTCTCTTTGAAACCGCGCGGCTGGGCGTCGGTTTGGAGTCGGTAGCGAGCGACATCGGCAATATTGAGGCGGATTTGGCGCGCAAAACCGCGTAATTCCCGTTAAACCCGATTAAACAACTTGGGCGTTTCCGTCATTGCGGGTTTTTGCGGGATAATGTCGTAAGCGGGCTACGATTTGACCCGCGATCTTTAAGCCGCGACTGATTTACAAGATTTAGGCTTAGCCGCAATGACGATCTTTTGTCGCCGCGGGCGTAATTTATTGCGCGCGGCGATCTATATTAGATAACGCCGTAAACGTTTCCCGTCAGTGCGGACATAAGAGTTTCCAAATAGAAACGCTCTCTGTTTCGTATGGGAGCTTGAGGCGCAATCTCTCAAATATAAGATTTCGGCTACGGAATGACGGAAACAAAAGCTTTCTTGAAAAGCCCAATGACGGAACGAAAGCTTTTCTTTTAACTTAGATATACAGGGTCGCCCTCCAGTATTCCTTAAACTTTCATTAAAAACCACAAAAAACTTTAGTGAAAAAGTTACCTTTTGGTTATCGCTTACAATCTTTTTAATGATAGTATATGCTCGAAATTAATATGCGATCAATTGATCGCGGAAAAGGACGGCAATGGCGGAGGCAACCACCACCCAAGATACCCGCTACAAGCAGGTGGATCGCACGATGCGCAAACTTGGTTACGACAAGAGCGCGCTGATTGAGTCGCTCCACACGGCGCAAGAAGTTTTCGGCTATCTGGAAAACGACGTACTGAAATTTATCGCCGCGGGGCTAAAACTACCGCAAAGCAAAGTCTTTGGCGTAGCGACTTTCTACCACTTCTTCCAACTCAAACCCAAAGGCAAACACGCCTGCGTAGTCTGCACTGGCACAGCCTGTTATATAAAAGGCGCGAATAGGCTGATCGAGGCTATGGAAAAGCGCTACGGAATCAAACCGGGCGAAACCACCGAAGACGGCGAAATTTCGCTTTTGACAGCGCGTTGCTTCGGCTCGTGCTCATTAGCGGCGGTCGCGGTCTTTGACAAGCGCACCGTGGGCTATCTGGACGAAACCAAAATAATAGAAGAGAGCGAAAGGATGCGAAATGTTGCAAACGCTTGAAGAGTTAGAGGAGCTCAGCAAAACTCTCGCGGAAAAACACGCCGAATTCGACGACGAGATCGCCGTCTGTATGGGCACAAATTGCCTCGCGATCGGCAACGATGTTACGAAGAAAAAGTTAGAGGAAGCTTTGGCGAAGAAACCAAACGCCTCTAAATTCAAAATTAAACCCGTAGGCTGCCACGGCTTGTGCGCGCAAGGACCTTTGGTAATGGTCAATAGTTGCAAAGGCAAGCACGAAGAGGTAATCTACGAAAAAGTCAAGCTTGAGGACGCCGATCGCCTTATTGACGCGATCACAAGCGGCGATGAGAAAAAGGCGAAAGACCTTAGATGCGACACGAATATTCCCTTTTTCACGAAACAACAGAAGATCGTCCTTGAAAACTCAGGAGTGATCAACCCAGACAGCCTTGACGATTACATTATGAACAAAGGCTACCACGCGCTTTTTTACGCGCTCACGCATTTAAGCCCCGAGGAAGTAATCGAGCAAGTCAAAACCTCTGGTTTACGCGGGCGCGGCGGCGGCGGCTATCCCGCAGGGTTAAAGTGGGAGAGCGTAGCGAAGACGATCGCCGATAAAAAATATGTGATCTGCAACGGAGACGAGGGCGATCCTGGCGCCTTTATGGATCGCGCGTTAATGGAGAGCGATCCGCACAGGGTTTTAGAGGGAATGGCGCTCTGCGGCTACGCGGTAGGCTCCGATCAAGGATTTGTCTATGTCCGCGCCGAATATCCCGTAGCGGTTGATCGCCTAAAACGCGCTATTAAAGAAGCTGAAAAGAACGGTTTGCTTGGGCAGAAGATCGCGGGTACGCAGTTTAATTTCAGCGTGGAAGTCCGTTTAGGCGGCGGCGCGTTTGTCTGCGGCGAAGCGACCGCTCTTATTACTTCAATCGAAGGCAATCGCGGCAACCCGCGCCAAAAGCCGCCGCACCTTAGCGACCACGGCTTTATGGGTCACCCTACGATCTTAAACAACGTCGAAACTTTCGCGAACATTCCGCCGATTATGCGAAACGGCGGCGAGTGGTATGCCGCTTTCGGCACCGAAAAGTCCAAAGGGACGAAAGTTTTCGCGCTCACGGGGCAGGTCAAAAACACAGGCTTAGTGGAAGTGCCGATGGGCATGACATTGCGCGAGTTAATTTACGAAGTCGGCGGCGGCATTGACGGCGGCAAAGAGTTCAAAGCCGTGCAAACCGGCGGTCCAAGCGGCGGTTGTATTCCATCCTCTTTATTAGATCAGCCGATCGATTATGAATCGCTCAAAGCCGTAGGCTCTATTATGGGCAGCGGCGGCGTGATCGTAATGGACGAGACTAGCTCAATGGTAGATGTCGCGAAGTTCTTTTTAGAGTTTTGTATGACCGAATCGTGCGGCAAATGTACGCCTTGCCGCGTGGGTACCGTGCAGCTCCACCACCTTCTTGACAAATTCGGTAAAAAAGAGGCGACTGAAGAGGATTTGAAACTCCTTGAAGAGCTGTGTCATATGATCAAAGAAACCAGCCTTTGCGGGCTGGGGCAAACCGCGCCGAATCCAGTGCTATCCACACTGCGCTACTTCAAAGAGGAGTATATCTCTGGGATTAAAAAGGAGAGCAAATGAGCGACATCCAACAACGCGCGCGCACTAAAACTGTAACGATCAACGAACAGACGTTTAGCGGGCGCAGCGATCAAACTATTTTGCAAGTGGCGAAAGAAAACGGCATAGATATTCCGACTCTGTGCGCCATTGACGGATTAAGCGATATCGGCGGCTGTCGCCTCTGCCTCGTGGAAATTGAGGGTCAGCGCGAATTGCGCCCAGCTTGCACAACGCGCATTAAAGACGGAATGATCGTTCGCACCGACACCGAGAAGCTGCAAAAACACCGCAGGAAAGTGTTGAGTTTCCTCTTTGCCGAGCGAAACCACGTCTGCTCCGTGTGCGTTAGCAACGGGCATTGCGAGTTGCAAAAAATGGCGGCGAAGGTCGGTTTGACGCACATTGAGGTTCCATACCTATATCCGAAACTCCAAATAGACGCCTCGCACAGAAGGTTTATTAACGATCCGAATAGGTGTATTCTTTGCACCCGTTGCGTGCGCGTCTGCGACGAGATTGAAGGGGCGCATATTCTTGATTTGTTCGCGCGCGGCGTAGACGCGAGAATCATCGCCGAAATGGGTCAGCCTTGGGGCGATAGCGAAAACTGCACGGGTTGCGGCAAGTGCGTTCAAGTCTGCCCGACCGGCGCTTTGAGCGAAAAGGGCTTGTCTGTGGCGGAACAACACAAACGGCGCGGCTTCTTGCCGTATTTGACCACGATTAGGGGGCGGTAAATGGCGAAGATTCGTTTTGCGACAGTATGGCTGGACGGTTGTTCAGGTTGCCATATGTCGTTTTTGGATATGGACGAGAGACTCATTGAGATCGCCTCCAAAGTTGAGGTGGTGTGCTCGCCATACGTGGATATGAAAGAGTTTCCAGAGAATGTCGATCTGGCTCTCATAGAGGGCGCGGTGAGCAGCGAAGAAGATGTGGAGAAGTTGCGCAAAATCCGCAAAAACACGAAGATCGTGGTGGCGTTCGGCGATTGCGCCGTTACGGGCAACGTCTCGGCAATGCGCAACAACTACGGCGTGGAAGCGGCGCTCAAACACGCTTATGATAATTTGAGCGATCACAACACGGGGGCGCGCCCGTGCCGCGTGGTGCCGAAGCAGTTAGATCGCGTCAGCGCGTTGCACGAGCAGGTCAAGATCGACTACTTCCTGCCCGGTTGCCCCCCGCCGGCGGACGCGATCTACAACATTTTGACGAGTCTGATCGAAGGCAAAGAGCCGAATGTATTCGATCACACGCGCTTTGGCAAATAGGAGCCGCAGATGAAAACGATAACTATAAATCCCGTAACCCGCATTGAGGGGCACGCGAAGATCACGATCAAACTTGACGAGAGCGGCGCGGTTGCGAAAGCGAATATGCACGTAACGCAGTTTCGCGGTTTTGAGAAGTTCTGCCAAGGCAGACCTTATACCGAGATGCCGGGCTTGACCGCGAGAACTTGCGGTATCTGCCCCGTAAGCCACCTGATTAGCTCCTCCAAAGCGGCGGATATGCTTTTGGCGGTTGAAATTCCGCGCACTGGGGCGAATCTGCGCAGGATCATCAATCTGGGACAGATCGTGCAGTCGCACGCGTTGAATTTCTTCCATTTGTCGTCGCCCGATCTCTTGCTGGGCTTTGACAGCGATCCGAAAAAACGCAACGTATTCGGCGTAATGGAAGCTTTTCCCGATATGGCAAAAGCAGGAATCGGCATCAGAAGCTTCGGTCAGCGCGTGATTGAGCGCGTTGCCGGCGGCAAGCGGATTCACCCGATCGGGATCGTGCCTGGCGGCGTTAGAAAGCCGCTTGATCCGAAAGTTCGCGCGGAGATTTTAGAGGAGTTGCCCGCGCGCCTTAAAGCGGCTCGCGAGACTCTTAACTGGTTTAAGAAAAATATGGGCAAGTTTCAGGAAGAGGCGCGCGTCTTTGGCAACTACCCTACCCTGTTTATGGGTTTGGTCGGCGAAAACGGCGAAATTGAGCACTATGACGGCAAACTCCGCGTGATTGACCACACCGGCAAAATTCTGGCAGACAAGATTAGCCCCGCTAATTACCGCGACTATATCGGCGAGGCGGTTGAAGAGGAAAGTTACCTCAAATCGCCATATTATAAACCGATGGGCTATCCAGGCGGCGTCTATCGCGTGGGACCTTTGGCGCGGTTAAACATCGCCGATCGTATGGGAACGCCGATCGCGGAAGAAGAGTTAGCGGAATTTCGCCAGATTGAGCGCGGACCCATTTTGAGTAGCTTTTACTACCACTACGCGCGGCTGATTGAGATTATTTACGGGTTGGAAAAAATTGAGGCGCTTTTGAAAGACGAAGAGATTTTGAACCCGCATATCCGCGCGAAAGCCGAGCCCAACCGCTTTGAGGGCGTGGGTATGAGCGAAGCGCCGCGCGGCACGTTGATGCACCACTACAAGATCGACAAAAACGGCTTGATTGAGTGGGTCAATTTGATTATCGCGAGCGGCAACAATAACCTCGCGATGAATCACGGCGTAGAGCAAGCGGCGAAGCACTTTGTGGACGGCAAAAACATCACGGACGGCGCGTTAAACCGCGTCGAAGCCGTAATCCGCGCCTTTGATCCGTGCCTCTCGTGCTCCACGCACGCCTTAGGCAAAATGCCAATGCGAATAGAATTACTAGACGCCGACGGCGCTTTGCTCGACATAAAAGAGCGCGTTTAATTTCGGGCGGGGACTCCCCCGCCTAATATAATGAGGAAATAGAGGGCTTTGACCACGCAAAAACCTGACCCGACTGTAACGCGCCCTGTGCAGGGTTTTCCCGTCATATATATCAAACCGACGATTACCCGACCCAACA
Source organism: Helicobacteraceae bacterium (assembly GCA_031286325.1). Lineage (GTDB taxonomy): Bacteria > Campylobacterota > Campylobacteria > Campylobacterales > SZUA-545 > JAIRNH01. The sequence continues at coordinate 30,312 of JAITUT010000083.1, read as the reverse complement.
TAGAGGTTGGTGATTTCACCTATTATAGCGGCGAGGATTTTGAAAGTTGCGTTACGCACCATTATGAGTTTTACGGCGACAAGCTAATAATTGGAAAGTTCTGTCAAATTGCGGCGGGCGTGGAATTCATTATGAACGGCGTAAATCACAAAATGAACGGCGCGAGCACGTTTCCCTTTTATATCCTCGAAGGGTGGAATCAGGAAACGCCCCCTGTCGCCGTTATGACAAACAAGGGCGATACGATTATCGGAAACGACGTATGGATTGGTCAAAACGCTACTATCCTGCCCGGCGCTCATATCGGCGATGGGGCGATTATCGGCGCAAGCGCGGTCGTCGGAAGCGACATTCCCGCATATACAATCGTTGCGGGCAACCCCGCGAAACCTATCCGCAAGCGTTTTGATGATGAATTGATTTCGCTTATGCAGAAATTCAAATGGTGGGACAAAACGGTTGATGAGATTCAAGAACTGATACCGCTTCTGAATGATAGCGATCTAGAACGCGTCAAACGCGAGTTAAAAAAGCGGCTTTCCTGAACTTTTTAACGATTATCCTAAGACCGGGAAACGAAAATGAAATACATTGCGAATCTTATTGTAGTAAAGGACTTAGAACGTTCGAAAGCCTTCTACAAGAAGTATCTAGACCAAGATGTCGTCGTTGATTATGGCGCGAATGTCATACTGACTGGCGGGTTCAGTTTGCAAACGCTCGAATCGTGGCGGGGCTTTATCGGCGATCTTGACGTAAGTTTCAAAGGAAATAATGCCGAACTCTACTTTGAAGCCGAGGACTTTGACGCTTTCGCACAAAATCTCAATGACGTAGTATTTGTCAATCCGCCTTATGAAGCGCCGTGGGGAGAGCGGTGCGTTCGCTTCTATGACCCGGACGGGCATATCGTTGAAGTTGGAGAAAATTTAGCTCCCGCGGCGCGGCGGTTTGCTGCAAGCGGTATGACTATACCTGAAATCGCCGTCCGTATGGACGTGAAAGAGGAATATGTTGAAAAATGGCTTGAGGAGAGCAAATAGAATTTTTTAACAATTATCATAACCCTATCACAAAGAATGTTAATTAAAATCCCGCAAAAATTCATAAGAGAGCGCAAACGACCGAAGCTGTCCTAAGAGAGCGTTTCGCCGTTTTATAAATGCCCGCTAAACAGCCGCGCGATCGGCAAAAGCCGCGCCGAAATTACGCAAACGAGCGCGCCGCTTAAAAAACGGCGAAAACGGCGAAAAATGCTGCTACATTCCCAAGAGCTCGTTCAAATTCCAATCTCTTTAATGTCCGCGATCGCGAGAAATTTGTTGTAGATAGCGGCGATCAAAGCAACGCGATTTAGGCGGATTTTTTGATCGTCCGCGTTTACCATTACGGCGTCAAAAAAATTCGCGAGCGGATCGCGCAAATTAAACAAACTTTCCAATAACTTCGCGTATTCTTTAATTTCGCCGATCGCGTTAAACGCCGTATGCAAATCGCGCTCCTCGTTCGTCTCAAAGATCGCGGGGTTTACATCGCCGCAATTTGCCGTATCGGTATCTTTCAAAATATTCGCCACGCGCTTAAATACCGCGAAATTTTCGCGGAAATCGGCGCGATTCGCGAGCGTTTCCAGCGCGGAAACTTTACGCGAAATCTCTACAAGATTTTTTTCACCCGCCGCCAAAACCGCGTTAATCACGGACGGATTCGCCCCCATAACGCCGTTGAGCCGCTCTCTGAAAAATAAACTTAATTTAGTTAGATCAAAATCCTTGTAGTGATCGGCAAAATTTTTGAAAAAGTCTTCGCTTAGCGAAAACGCCCACCCGCGATCAATCGCGATCCTAATTATCCCCGCGGCGGCGCGGCGCAAGGCAAACGGGTCTTTGCTGCCGCTTGGGATCAAGCCGATTGAAAATAGCGCCATTAGGCTGTCGAGTTTCGCCGCGATCGCCAAAATCGCCCCCGCCTCGCTACGCGGCAACGCCAAATTTTCGCCGAGCGGCATATATTGTTCCGCGATCACCCGCGCGACCGCCGCGTTTTCGCCCAACTTTTCGGCGTAGCGCATACCCATTACCCCCTGCAATTCAGGAAACTCATAGACCATTTCGCTCGCCAAATCGCACTTAGACAACATAGCGGCGCGCTCGACATTGCGCGAAGTCTCTTTATCGTTAAAATCCGCGCCAAAAAATCCGCATAAAAGCTCCGCGATCTTCGCCTCGCGCTCCTGCTTCTCGTAGATCGTGCCCAGCTCTTGCATAAAGGTAATTTTTTTCAGCGGCTCTGGATTTAAGCCATTTTTAAGATCGTTGCGGTAGAAAAACAGGGCGTCCGCAAGGCGCGGGCGCAAAACTTTTTCGTTTCCCGCCGTAATTTTCGCGAAATCGTTCGCGAGCGCGTTTGAAACGGCGACAAAATTGTTAACCATCGCGCCGTTTTTGAATACCGCGAAATAACGTTGATTCGCTTTCATTGAGGTAATTATCACCTCTTTTGGCAACTCTAAAAAACGCTCGTCAAATTTACCCGCGATCGCCGTTGGAAACTCTGTGATCGCTACGACTTCCGCTAATAATTCTTCGTCAATTTCTATAGTAAAATTATGCTTGGTCTCTATCGTCTTAAATTGCTCCAAAATAATTTGTTTTCTGCGATCGGCGGAGAGAATTACGCCGCGATCTTCTAAAAACTTTTCGTAACTTTTAATATCGCCGATCTTCTGCGGCTCAAAACTTTTACTTCTATGCGCGAAAGTTTGATCCGAAGCTTTTACTCCGAAAACCTCCGCGCCTTTAACGATCTCATTTTCCAAAATCGCCGCAAGATACCTAACGGGGCGCGTAAATTCAGCATTCGGCGCGTCCCAGCGCATAGTTTTACCGAGATTTAACGATCGCAAAAATTCATCTAAAACAACGCTCAAAACATCTGCGATCGGTTTTGCCGCTACAACTTTTTCGTAGCAAAAAACCTCTTTATTTTTTTGCGTGGTTTTGCTCAATTTTTCAACTTCTACGCCGCACTTTTTCGCGAATCCGATCGCAGCGTTTGACCACGATCCATTCGCAAATGATCCTTCAACGGGCGGTCCAAAAACGACTTCGACCTTATCGTTTAACTTTTCGGGAAATTTCTCATGAAAAAATACAAATCTGCGCGGCGTAAAATTAAACTCAAATTCGCTCTCAATCCCGCGCGATTTTAACGCGCGATCGTATTTCGCGGCGATCTCGTTTGACTCTTTGTTTAATGGAGCGGCGGGCAACTCCTCTACGCCGATCTCTATTAAAAGCGGCTTAAAATTCGCGTGGTTTAAGGCGGCGCGCAAAGCGGTTTCCAAATCAAATCCTTGCTAAAAAATTGCGCGATTTTAGGCAAAAATCGCTGAAAACCGCTAAAAGGCGTTTTTAATTAAAATACCATTACTAATTCGGCATTTTGGGGCGAAATATGATGACGCAAGAGGAAATCACGGAAGAAGTCGCGTCCTTTATGGACAAATTTTTTGGAGACGACATCTCAATGGCGCAAACCGAACTTGACTTCATAAACGCGAACGGCTTTTTGAAGCCGCAGCTTGACTATATTAAAATGCGCCGCTTTCTCGTAACGGCGTTTAACAATTTGCGCGCGGTTGACCCGGGAATTAACGCCGGAACTCTCGCGAAAATCCGCGTGGATTGCGATCGCATTCACGAATTTCTGACCGAATTTATGAAAAAAACCAAGATGAGCAAACTCGTTTATGTGCGCGATTTCTTACCGAATGTGCCGCAATACCGCGCTTTGGAGAATGAGATTACGATCACGGACGCGCTTAAAAAAAGATCGCAGTCGATCGCGGTTAGCTCCGAGCGCGAGAAAAACGCCCTGCCCCCTCCGAAAACACCCGAGGAGGTGGCGTATATTAAATCGCTCAGCAAGCGGTATGTTGACGCGATTGACGCTTTTGCGACATCCAAAGAAAAGTTGGCGGAACTCACAAAAGAGATCAAAGCTTTAGAGGCTGCGATGAGTGAAAATTTCTTCTTAAATTTTGACGAATATGTGCAAAATATAGAGGAATCTATGCGCGAAATTTTGCAAATTAAAAGCTACTATCTTGATCGTTTGCTTTGGTATTTGGCGGCGCACTCGCAGCTAATCAATAAATTTTTCGCGCAAGCGAGAATTGAGGGTGATTACAGCACGAAAACTTTCATTAAATATTATTTGCGAAATATTGATATGAAAAAATCGAGCGCGTCAGATTGGCATCAATATCTTAAAGAAGTTTTGAAGGAGATGGAATAATGGCGAAATTTCTGCACACGGAATACACCGAAGAAGATATCAGAAAACTCATATATGTTGTGAATAATTACACGCCGCTTGCGATCAATCCGCCCGAAAAGCCGAAGACTCCAGTAGCCGCGAGCGCGGGCGCGAATGTCGCCCAAAACGCCGCCGCTCCCGCGGGCGCAAACGCCGCATCACCCGCTCCGGAAGACTTTGTGAAGCCTGGACCCAACCTATCGCAAGCCGAGCAAAAACTCTCCGAAATGTGCGCGAAAATTTATATGTTTGAGGGTTTGATAGGCGCCGACGTCCTAAAACTCGTCCGAAACGCTAGGATCGTGCAGTTTGACAAAGCGAAAAAAGTCTTTTCGGCGGGCGATTCGGGCTCGGAGTGTTATGTAGTTTTGAGCGGATCGGTGGATATTTTATTGCCCGTAGAGGGCGCGGAACCTATAAAACTCGCGACTTTGACGCCGCCTAAAGTCTTCGGCGAAACGGCGTTCGCCTCGCGCGCGAAAGCTAGAACTTTCACCGCCCTCGCGGCGGATAACTCGTCTGTTATTAGGTTTGATATTAACGAAGACGCGATCGGGGATACGACAATGCATCTCTTTTTGCAACTTTATCTTAATGTCTCGTCTGAGTTTGCCGTTAAACTTGAAAAAGCAAATTTAATCGTCTAGGTTTTGGGGGTGAAAGACGCGCGAATTATAGACGCGAATTTGAATAGATTGCGCGAAGGAATTCGCGTGGTTGAAGACATTTGCAGATATATCTTAAATGATGAAATTTTGGCGAAAAAATTAAAAGAGTTGCGGCATATTTCCCGCATACCGGAAATTTACGACGAGTTGTTAAATTCGCGCGATTCTGAAAATGATGTTTTACGCGCAAATTCCGCAGGAGAAAACGATCGCTCTTTTGAAATTAAAAATGTTTTGATCGCAAACTTCAAAAGAGCGCAAGAAGCCGCCCGCGTTTTGGAGGAAATTTTCAAAATTTTTGAGGGCGATCTCGCCGCGATCTCCGCGAAAGAAAGCGCGAAATACAAAAATATCCGCTACGAGATCTACACTCTGGAAAAAAACGCGCTTAGCCTCGCCGCAAAATTACCCGCCGCTTAACGCCCCGCTTTGCGATGCGAGAGAACTTCCGTGACCGCAAGCAAAATATATCTCAAAGCTTAGTTTAAGAAAGCTTTATATATAATTTTGCTTTCTTGTCGGAAAAAAGGAATATTGTGTCCCTTAATCAATCAAATTGCCCGTCTGTTTTGCAAAACTCTTGCGATCGCGAATCGCGATCTTTGTTTATTGTCAAAGACGGCGCGGCTTCACGCGCAATCGCCAGAATCGCTATTGTTTTGATCTTGTTTTTTTGCCCTTTCTCCCTTTCCGAAACTCTCGCGCCGATCTATCCTGAAAGCTCGGAGTTGTCCCAAATTGTAGATATGAGCGTTCTTGTTTCAAGGTTTGATGAATGCGATATAAGTTATTATTATCCTATGCACGCTCCAATACAACCGAAAAATCCATATTATTTAATATTTGGCTTTAGTGATTACAGCCTTTCTGACCAAGTAGGAACATATCCTCATAAGCCAACGATTTTTTTGCAAGAAATTGGGAGATAACATATAACCAATCCGCTCAAAATGCAACTGTTGCTACTTCTTTTGTTGCTAGTTTTTTTGACAAAGCAAGCTATGCGCGATGTTATCTACAATTTGTTCTTGAAGACAAAAACGCACTAGATTGCATCAACAGCTATAAAGAGAAATTTGGCGACGATATTAAAAACTCGTCTTTATGTGAGATTAACAATGACGTAGCGGATTGCAATGTTACTCTCCAATGCTCCTCAAATATGTCGTGGAAAAAAGATAAGTTACAATGCGAGTGCGAAGAGGGTTGGGTTTGGACGCCCAAAGACGAATGTGATTATCCTTGGTGTGATAGAGCCAACTCTTTTTCTTGCCACAAAAAGACTACTACAATATTTTTTACTAACGGAATTTTCACGCAACCAGATGATGCGTTCAGGAATTTAAAAGCAATTGAATCCGCATACGCAAATGAATTAAAAAACAGATACCCGCACGAATATTTTAAATTTGAGCTCGTGTATAATCCTACTGTGTCGCTTTTCGGCGATTTAAGCGAGGTAGTTCACCAAAAAGCAATTGAGAAAGGCATTCTAACGGGCGGTATAAAATACAATAACGAATTTTGCGACGAATATCCGAATTTTTGCATATTTGAAAAAAATATAGAATGGTATTTAAAGACCGTTTTGCCTCAATTAGATCAGAATAGAAGCGATGAAATGATTAGGCTTTTAGCCGAAACCGCCGCTCAAAAATCAAAAACGCTTGAGTTGCTGATAACAACAGAAAACAATATTACGCAAAAATATTTAAACGCTCTTGAAAACAGCGAAAGAGTGATTATTTTTGCTTACAGTCAGGGTAATTTATTTGCTAATACCGCGGCAAGGCTGGCAACAAATGAACTTTCAGGAAAATATAATCAGGAGGAGAGCAAGAAAGGTCTTAAAATAATTCATATAGCCACGCCAGCCAATCATGTATTTCAAACATTCCAATATGCCGGACAGATGTATATAAATAGTAATGTATGGGAGAACGGCAAATCTTGGTATCAAACATGGCAAAACGCTTCGCCATACATAACCGCTAACGACGATTTGGTTATATATTGGGTAAGGATGATATATTCTGATATATTACCCGGCAATATAGATAACAATCCGGATGGGTTGGAAGATACAAGAGACGTCTTAAACCATTCCTTCTTGCAAGCGTATTTTGCCCCGCAACTACCAAGTAGAGCGGAAATTGACAAGCAGTTTTGGAGTTTAATAGAGACTATTCATTTCCCGCGCCTAAATAATCCATACAAAGACCACAAGGGGGTGATCAATGCGATCAAAAGAGATCAAAAATAGCGCGATTGTTTTAATCGACGGGGTTCTGTATATGCTACTGCTCGACGGTTGCGTTGGCGGTAGCGGCGGCAGTAACAATATTGATCCTTAACTATCGGCTTATAACTTACCGCCCGATCCGGGCAAAGCCGGAAAAGCGACTGTAGAGGGGATAGACGCCAACAATAACGGTGTTCGCGATGATATAGAGATCGCGATCTATAAACGTTATTCAAAAGCGAAAGATGAAGAAAAGCGAGAGTCGCTGTTGCAAAAAGCAAAATGGGCGCAAGCTTTGCTTAACGCGGGCAAAAAAGGCGACAAAGAAGCCGCGCAAATTGCCGAAAAAGAGTCTTTTCGCGCTTTGGAGTGTATGTGGAAAGTTTTTTCGTTTGAAAAAGAGAAAGAAGAGACTGACTTTGTAGGAGATCTGAGCAAAAATACACCCGATAGAATTCAAGCCTTTATGGCTTATGACGCAATGCTTGGGTTTAGAACATATCGCTTGGAAAAAAATCCAAACCCGTGCGATTATAAAGCGGAAAATAAATGAAAAGAAAGTTACTTTCGCGATCGTGATCGCCGCGAAAGAGAGCGCGAAATACAAAAATATCCGCTACGAGCTCTATACTCTGGAAAAAAACGCGCTTAACGTCGCCGCAAAATTACCCGTCGCTTAACGCCCCGCTTTGCGACGCGAGAGAACTTCCGTGACCGCAAGCAAAATATATCTCAAAAGTTAGTTTAAGGAAACTCTATATACAATTTCGCTTTCTTATCGGAAAAGAAATTTTGCGAAAATACGCTCAAAACGACAGCGAGAAAAGTTTTAAAATAATTCATAGTTTTTTGTAACTTCACTACAGGGGTATTAGCGTGGGTTTCTTCGAAATTTTGGTAATTGCGGTTGGTCTGTCAATGGACGCCTTTGCTGTTTCAATAACTTTAGGCTTATCGGTAAAGAAACCGAAAATTACCGAAATTATACTTCCGGGCATATATTTTGGTTTTTTTCAGGCTCTTATGCCGCTTATCGGATATGGCGCGGGTATTAACTAAGAAAAAAAAATTCAACATTTGGATCATTGGGCGGTATTTATTCTTCTCGCTTTTATCGGCGGGAAAATGATAAAAGATAGTTTCTCCAAAGACAAGGAGGAGTTGAATAAAAACCCGTTTCAATTTATAAAAATGTTGTTATTTGCGATAGCGACCAGCATAGACGCGCTGGCGATAGGAATAACATTCGCGTTTTTTGACATATATATCTTTACGGCGATTATAATAATCGGCGCGGTAACTTTTTGCGTATCAATAGCCGGCGTAAAGGTTGGGCATATATTCGGAATAAAATTTAAGTCAAAGGCGGAATTTGCCGGAGGATTCATTCTTGTCGCGCTGGGATTAAAAATACTAATTGAGCATTTACTCACGAACGGATAGCGACATCTAGCCGCGCCAGCCAATCATATATTTGAAACATTCCAAAATGCTCCGCCGCGCAAATTGCGGAATCGGAAATACGCTCGATAAAATTAAAGCGTTTATGGCTTATGACGCAATGCTTGGGTTTAGGACATATCGCCTAGAAAATAACCTAAACCCGCGCGATTATAAAGCGGAAAATAAATGAAAAAGAAAGCTATTTCGCGATCGTGATCGCCGCGATTTTAAGCTGTTGTTTGGGCGGCAAACAAAAACGGCGACTCTCTAATCCGCGCTTTCCAAATATATCTTAAAAATACGGTTTCCGCGCGAATTTTCGGCGATTTTAACGATCTTAGGCAATTTTTAGCGATCGCGTATCTTCGATACCAACTCCGCCGCGCGATCTTTGGCGCGATCCGCGCTTTTATCCGCCGCGAGTACGATCGCCATTCTGCGCCCTTTATGGCTAACAGGTTTGCCAAAAAGCCGCGCGAAAGAGGTTTCCGTCCAGATTTCGTCAGGAATTTCCAGTACTGGATTCGCGCTCTCGCTTGCGGCTTTATACGCCGCGCTCGCCCCCGCCGTCAAAAGCGCAAAGCCCAGCGGCAAGCCCAAAACCGCGCGAATATGCAACCCAAACTCGCTCACGCTTTGCGTAATCAGCGTAACCATTCCCGTATCGTGCGGGCGCGGGCTAACCTCGCTGAAATAGACCTCGTCGCCCTTCACAAACAACTCCACGCCGAAAATCCCGCGGCCGCCAAGCGCGCCCGTAACTTTTTTCGCGATCGCCTCGCACTTTTCGCGCGCGACAACGCTAAGTTCCATAGGTTGCCACGAAAAAATATAGTCGCCGTCCTTTTGAATATGCCCGATCGGAGGACAAAAGCGCGTTTCGCGTTCCGTCCGCGCCGTGAGCAGGGTAATCTCAAAATCAAACGGAATAAACTCCTCTACGATCATCTCGCTCGCGTCTCCCCGCGCGTCCTCCACGGCAAATTCAAAGCACCGCGCTAAATCCGCCTCGCTCCTCGCAATGCTTTGCCCGTGCCCGCTGCTGCTCATCACAGGTTTAATCACGCACGGAAAACCAAGCGCGATCGCGGCGACTTTTAACTCCTCCAAAGTCCGTACAAAACGATAGCCGCTCGTTTTGACGCCAAGTTCCTCGGCGGCGAATTTGCGGATTCCCTTGCGGTTCATTGTGAGCTCCACCGCGCGGGCGTTTGGGATCACATTGAAGCCCTCTTTTTCCGCCTCAATCAACGCCTCAATGTTGATCGCCTCAATTTCGGGCAGAATGAAAGAAGGTTTTTCGCGCCGCGCTATCTCCAAAATCTGCTCTTTATCTTTCATATCAATCGTGTACGCGCGGTTCGCGACTAGATGCGCGGGCGCGTCCGCGTAACGATCCACCGCGATCACCTCCAAGCCCAAACGTTGCGCCTCGATCGCGACTTCTTTCCCCAACTCGCCGCTGCCGAGCAACATTATCTTGATCGCATTTGATTTTAATGGCGCGCCGAAATCCATAGCCAAAGCCTCCAAATTTTTCGTAAATTCTACCCGATATGATTTTGTAATGTTTCAAAACTCGCGAAGCCGGGCGCGCTTTTAATAAAAAACCGCGATCGTTTGTAGCAAAATTCCAGCGAATCGGCGTGCAACATTAGGCGATCGGCGCCAGTAAGCGCGATCTTCTCCTTGCGATCTAGCGCGCGATCGAGCCAAAGCCGCGCCGCATCAACGTTCGCGCCATAAAGCGCGTCTCCCAAAATCGGAAACCCGATATGCGCGAGGTGAATTCTAATCTGGTGCGTGCGACCCGTAACTGGCTTCGCCTCCACAAGAGTCGCCGCGCCGCCGTCAAGACCCGCGCATTCAAAAACCGCGATCGTTCGCGCGAAAGTCCGCGCCGCCTTGCCCTGATCGCGGCTCGCCGCGCCGATTACCTTCGGCAGACCGAGTTTGGCGTTGCGCTCGCGAGTACCTTGCGCGATCGGCTCGTCGATCACGCCGTTAAATTCCAGCCGTCCGCGCACCCACGCCAAATAAGTTTTGCCAGCGAGCCGCGCCGCGAATAAATCTTTGAGTTCGGCTTCGGCGATCTTATTCCGCGAGATCGCGACCAAGCCGCTCGTTTCCCGATCTATCCTGTGGCAAAGTTGCGCGATCTCGCCAAACGCGAGGCGCGCCGCGTCGAGCAAAGTCGCCCCCGAATCAAATCCGTTCGGGTGCGCGAGCATAAAGGGCGGCTTGTCAAAGATCGCGAAATCGGGCGCGGTAAAGACGGGCGCAAGCGCTTCGCCAATTGAATCCCAAACCCGCGCTTTAATCACGCCCGCGATCAAGTCCTTTTCGCGCAGAATTTCGCCGTTTAAAGTAACGCGCCGCTTGTCGATGAGCCGCTGCGCTTCGCCGCGCGCGATCTTTAACTCGCGCATTAACGCATAGACCGCTTTCGTAGGGCTTGTTAATTCAAATTCCACAAATTTATATGCCATCTCTTTGAAATTGTATATAATTAGTGAAATTTAGTAGGAGGGCAAATGCGCTACACGGAACTAGACCTCAACGGCAAAAACGTTCTGATCACGGGCGGAGCGGGCTTTGTTGGCTCAAACCTCGCGCTCTACATTCAAGACAAGTATCCGAAAGCGAACATTGTCGTCTTTGACGCTTTCGTGCTGGGACACTTCAAAAACCTGCGCGGTTTCAAGGGTGAAGTTATCAGCGGCGACATTACGAGCCACGACGATTTGGCGCGGCTCGAAAAGTTCGACAAGGATCATAAATTTGACTACATCTTCCACCAAGCGGCGATCAGCGACACTACGGTAATGGATCAAAAGCTCGTTGTGGCGGCGAATACGAACGCTTTCAAAGACATTTTGCAGATCGCGCGCAAACAGGGCTCAATGGTGATTTACGCGAGCAGCGCCGGCGTTTACGGCAATTCAACCGCGCCAAATTGCGTCGGCGAGGGGGAAAAACCTGAGAATGCCTATGGGTTTTCCAAATTGATGATGGATAAAATCGCGATGAAATACGCGCCGGAATACGGTATAAAGGTGGTAGGCTTGCGATATTTCAATGTTTATGGTCAGCGCGAGGCGTATAAAGGCAGGACGGCGTCTATGATCTTGCAGATGGGCTTGCAAATTTTGAGCGGTATGCAACCGCGCTTATTCAAATGGGGCGAGCAGCGGCGCGATTTCGTGTATATTGACGACGTCGTGCAGGCGAATATCCGCGCTTTGACGGCGAAAAAGAGCGCGATTTATAATGTGGGTAGCGGCGAGGCGCGCGCGTTTAACGAGATTTTCGGCAACCTCACGAAAACGCTTGAAAAGGAAATTGAAGTGGAATACATTGATAACCCGTATCCATTTTTTCAATCGCACACTTGCGCCGACATTAGACCGATCAAAGACGATCTAGGTTACGAGCCGCGCTTTACGGTCGAAAAGGGGATCGCCTCTTACGCGCCGAAGATTATGCAGATTTATGAGAAAGAGTTAATGTAATTTCTTGCGGTTTCGCCGCTTAAAACGGCGTTCTTTTCGTAATTTTTCGCTTGCTCTAAATCGCTGTGTAGCGAGGATCAACTATAATTCGCCAAAATTTTGGCGCAAAGAGCAAGGAAAATGTATAAATTAAAAGACGCGAATGTCGCCGCGCTGGTTGCGGGCGACTTTATGCTTGATAGTTACCTGTGGGGCAAGTGCGGCAGGATCAGCCCTGAAGCGCCGGTGCCGATCGTGGAGATTGAGCGCGAAAGCACGCTTTTGGGCGGCGCGGGAAATGTGATAAATAACCTGCTGACTTTCGGCGCAAAGGTTTATGCGGCGGGGGTTTTGGGCGGCGACGAGTGCGGCGCGGAGCTTTTGAACTTACTCGAAAATAGCGGCGTGAATACGGACGCGATCGTTAAAGAGCCTACGCGCAAAACGAGCCGCAAAACGCGCCTTGTGGCTTCGCGCCAACAGATCGTCCGCTTTGACAAAGAATCTAAAACCGCGATCGCGGATACATCAAAAGACGCGCTTTTAACCGCGATCTTTAGGGTCTTGCCCAGCGTGAATATCGTCCTTTTGAGCGATTACGGCAAGGGCGTTTTGACGCCTGAGGTTACGCAAAAGGTCATCAACGAGGCGAAAAAACTCGGCAAAAAAGTACTAGTCGATCCAAAAGGCTCCGATTACTCCAAATACAAAAACGCCTCGATCGTAACGCCAAATCGCAAAGAAGCCGGGGAAGCGACTCGCGGCGAACTTAAAACTCTCGCCGAAGTACGCGAGGCGGGAATGAAGTTGCGCGGCGATCTAAATCTTGACTACGCGATCATCACTTTGAGCGAGGACGGAATGATGATCTGCGGCGATCGATCGGATCACATCGCGGCGGAGGCGCGCGAAGTTTATGATGTAACGGGCGCGGGCGATACGGTGCTTTCATCGCTGGGATTCGCGCTGGCGGCGGGATTTGGCATTGAGGAAGCGGCGCGTTTCGCGAACCTAGCGGCGGCGGTCGTGGTGAGCAAAGTCGGCAGCGCGACCGCCACGATCGACGAAATTTTGTCCTACGAATACCGCCATTCAATCAACCAAAGCCCCGACAAAGTAATACCGTTAAATCGCCTTGTCGCCGAACGCGAGCGTATCCGCGCCGCCGATCGCAAAGTCGTCTTTACAAACGGTTGCTTCGACATTTTGCATAAAGGGCATATTGAATACCTGCAAAAAAGCCGCGAGGAGGGAGACCTGCTGATCGTAGGGCTCAACAGCGATCGCTCCGTTCGCGCGATCAAAGGCGACTCGCGCCCCGTAAATTGCGAAGGCGATCGCGCCTTTATACTCGCCGCGCTGCCGTTTGTGGATTTTGTGGTGATCTTTGACGAAGATACGCCGATCAAAGTTATAGAGGCGCTCAAACCCGATATTCTCACAAAGGGCGCGGATTACAAGGACAAAGAGGTAGTGGGATCAAAAATTGCTGGTAAAGTCGTGCTCGTGGATTTGACGGAGGGTCGCTCCACCAGCAATGTAATTCGCAAAATTAAGGATGGCAAATGAAACTAGCGTTGTTTCTATCAAGCGCGGCGGCGGTTTTCGCCTTTGAAAATTCGGTTTTCATCAACCTCAACAGCAATGATTTAGAGGGCGGCTATGAGGCGATCTCGCAGATCACGAAAAATACGAGCGGCTTTTTCGGCGTTCGGGCGATGCAGGGCGACGACAAATACGATAATATGCAGACAAACGCGAGCGCGCATTTTAAGGCGGTCGGTTTGACGCCGCTTGAAGGCGTGGCTGTGGGACTCGGCGTAAAAGCTTTCGGCGTGTGGCTGAATAAAGAGGACAAAGTCCTTTTTGCCGCGCCGCTTGGGGCGGCTGTAATTTATTCGTTTCCGTTCGCGATACAAACGTCAATTTCGCTCTCATACGACTTCGCGCCCACGGCGCTCTGCTTCAAAAACTGCGCTCGCTACACGGAGGCGCGCGCGGAGTTTTCAATCGAGCCGATTGACGGCGGAATGATCTTTGTCGGCTGGCGCGATATGGACTTCAAAATCAAATACGACGGCGTGGTCCTAAAAGAAAAATATGAGCTCAACAGATCGTTTTACGGCGGCTTGAGGTTGTCGTTTTGATTTCGCGGATAAGCAAAGCTCGTCTTTACTACAATGAGCTTTAAGCCCATTGACCCTATTAGGGCGCGGAATTTTTATAACCCAAAATGAGGAAAAGATATGCTCAAGCATAGTCTCTTTATTGTGTGGAAGCCCGAATACAATTTGGGAATACCCATTATTGACGAACAACATCGGGGAATTGTAAGCACAATCAATTCTCTTTTTTACGCGATGCAGAATAATCATGGCGAAAGCGTGTTAAGACCTATAATTGGTATGGTTACAGAATACACGCTCGTTCATTTTGACGTTGAAGAGGGCTTTTTGCGCGGCAGCGGTTTTACGGACTTCAAACAACATCAGGAATGGCATAACGAGCTAAAGCGCAAGCTCTCTACCGTGGGACGCAAAAGCTTGTTGGGGCGCGATCCGCAGGAATTTTTGGAGTTTCTTAAAAATTGGTGGATTGACCATATTTGCGAAAAAGACCGAATATTCAGGGATTACTTATTTAGCCAAGCTTCGCAATCGCCGCTTTTGTAGCCTCCGCCGCGCGCTCAAAGGGGGTTTCGCTATTTTTTGCGGCGCACGCGGCGACTCTTTTTGCGAAATGGCGTTTCTGCTCTCGTAGTTGTATATATTGTTTGTGGTTAAGCCTAGCGTTTCTGCTAGGCTTTTCATAGTTTTTGCGCCCTCAATTTCTGAAATTCTTTGAAAAATTTGATTTTTCGCCTTTACCCCTTGACAAGCTTTAGATTGTCTTTGCTAGAATTACTCAAATTGCGTCTTTTGGAGTTCATAATGTCCGCGTCCTTTGTCCAAACTGCCCGCCGGGGGCTTTCATATAGAGAGCGCGATCGCGCTTGCCGCCTGATCCTCACACCGGGCGGTAAGCAACGCGGGCGTGTTCTCTATAACCACAGCGAGGCTCAAGCCATTCTGGTTAGTCAAGATATGGTTTTTAACTATTTCTTTACTGTGATCGCGTATCTAGCGATCATAATGTCCGGCTTTTTCGCCGCGTTTTCATTGTTAAGGCGATAGAATGAAAAAGATTTTGGTTTTGATCTTTTTATTTTGCCAGATTGGTTTTTGCCTAGATGTTAATACTCCACCTTGTAATCTTTCTGAATATGTTTATGTTGGTTATCCATCATCTGGTGATTATGATTATTCCTATAGATATTATTTTCCTTATCCGGGTTCAAGTCCTTTTTTTTATTATTGTAGTTCTCCTAATAAGCCTGATGTTTCTAGAAAAATTACTGTACTTCCTGTTTATTATTTTAGTTTGTCTCATTGGAGAGCTTGGGAAGGTCATTTTTCTCTTCATGCTACTCCTAGTGTAGCTTATTCGTCTTGTATTGAAGATTCAGATGGTTCTTTTTTTCTTCAGATTTACGGTTCTTCTACTATTATTCAAGCCCAATATATTCCTGTATTTAGCGATACTTTTGATTCTATTTACGCTAGAGCTTTAAGTCTTGTTCCTTCTACTTCTAATTATGGCTCTGATCATTTTGTTCGCAACTCTCCTGGTTTTTTTAATCAATATTGCGGTGCTTCCGAAGTTTGTGATGATGGAAAATATTTCAATACCAAAACCAAAAAATGCGAGCAGAAAGTTACGCGCATTTATTATTTTAACGGAATTATGAACACCAACGAAGACGCCGATGACGGCAAAAGATTTATTGCCAGTATATATAATGATAAATATAAAGGACAAAAAAAAGAAACTTATATCCACGACAAATTAGAGTTTGAAACAGCCTATAACTTTAGCTTTGGTTTTGTCTACGATCTCGTGGAAGTTTTTTCACAAAAATATGCTGAGAAAGCCGGGAAAAGCATTACTATGGCTCAAGCAAACGAGGTTATGAAAAAGTGCCAGCAAGAACGTTGGATCAAAAGCGATCCTAGATGTCTTGATTACGTGAAAATGAAAGATGAGATTAAAGAAGAGATGAAAAATCTTATGGGTCGATACGGCTTTAAGGATATTGAGAGCTTAAACACCTCAATTCTAATGCAAAATGTGAAAAATAGTCTTGAAAAAGGCGAAAGAGTAATTATTGTCGCGCATAGCCAAGGCAATATCTTCGCGAACTATGTTTTGTTTGAAATGCAAAAAGAATATCCGAATCAGATCGGAATGATCGGGGTTGCTTCCGCGGCGGGACTTAAAAGTAATAAAAATTACTACTATGTAACGGCTAATGACGATCTGGTTATTAACGCGCTCCGCGCGTATAATTGGCTCCTTTCAGCGGGATTAGAGATTTTGCCAAGCAACGTCAATAATGATATTCCCTGCGCTTTCGCGGCAAGAGATTTCTTTAATCATAGTTTATACTACGGCTATTTTTTTAATGGAATAGTAAACATAGCTTATTGGTGGAAAGACACGGAATTTGAGTTTTTATTGGGCGCGGGGAACGATTGCCCTGCGGGTTCTTATACTGTGGCTTTGCCCAGCAGAGGTTTAATTGACGCTTACTTTGATAAGTTGATAAAAACTCTAAAGTATCCGGGAGAATGGGAGAATAAATGAAAAAGTTTTTATTTCTGCCTCTTATATTTTTTGCCGCAAGCTGCGCGTTGCCTAAAGACGCCGGATTGCCGCCCGATCCGGGGTTTTTTACCTCCCGATCTACATTAGAGGGGATAGACGCTAATAATAACGGAATTAGAGACGATGTTGAGATTAAAATTTATAAGTGGTTTCCCGAAAGAAAAGATATAAGAAAGAGAAAGGCGTTAGAGCAACAAGCGATCTGGTATCAAAAAGCCATAATAGTAGGAGACGCTTTAGACCAAAAAGAGGCGAAAGAATTACATGAAGAAATGTCCAGATCCGTAAGCTGTATGCATACAGCCTTTAATGATCTTGTACTAGATTGGCGAAAATATGTACTAGAGTGGCAAAAATATGGGGATAAATTAGAAGGTGCAATGATAAATACCGAAGAAAGATCGGAAGCCTATTGGTATTATAACGCATTGTTAAGCGGCGATACCTATCGCGATAAAGAAGAATATACTTTCCCCTGCCTCTACGATGAAGAATTAAATCGCGAAATCCAAGAAAAATATAAAAATATGGCTCCCGAAGAGATAAATCCTGATTTGCCGCCCGATCCCGGCGAAGAGGGCAAAGCGACTTTAGTGGGAATAGATCGCAATGAAAACGGCGTAAGAGACGATGCGGAAAGAGCGATCTGGAAATACGCGCCGCTTGATATTCAAATAGAGCTAAGAGAAGCGATGCTGCAATTAGCAAAAGGCTATCAAAAAATAATTCTTGCGGGCGCGTCAAAAGATATAGACGAAATTGAAAAGGCAAACGTGGAATACGATAGAGCCGATCGGTGTATGGCGAAACAGAAAACTACAAAAAGCAGTGATTTTTCCGAGCATTATTTGGTTGACACTTTGATGTTAAATACGAGAGAGCGCGAATGGGCGGAAATATATTTTCGTAAAGCAAAAAAAGAACCAAAACGCGACAATAGATGGGACTGCGATTACACTAATACATTAAGGAATCAAAAATGAAAACTAAAACAAAGTTCGCGTTAATCGCGGTATTTTTATTAACACTCTTTGGCGGTTGCTTCGGCGGAGGCGGCGGTAGCGGCGGCGGTAACAAAAACAATCATAACGCGATCGTAGGCGAGGACAAAGACGGCGATCTAATGCGAGACGACATCGCTCTCTCTATTCGCGGCTTCACGAACGACGCCAAAGAGCAAGAGACGATGATCAAAACGGCTCGCGCCTTTGGAGCGGCGATCATAGCGGGCGGGCAAAAAGACGAAAAAGCCGCCGAAATCGCGCGAGCTCAAATGGCAAACGCCCTAAACTGTATGCGCGAGACATTCGCCGATCGCCAAAGTTATGACGAAGCTTCGCTCTTTGTGGAACTTGAAACAACCAACACGGACGAACGTTTATTCGCGTATTGGCGTTACAACGAGCTTTTAAGCGGTAAGACGTATAACGACTCGGATCGGTGCGAACGATAGATTTACTCGGAGTTTGCGAATTTTAATCCCCGCGCGGCGCGAACCCCGCCGCGAACGCCGATCTGCTTTTTGCTATCATTTCGCTTCAATTTTGCAAAGACGGAATTTATGAGAGCTTTAGCGGCGATATGTTGTCTTACTTTCAGCGCGAGCGCGGCGGTTTATAACGAAATTCGCTTTGAATCGCTCGTGCGCCTTTCGCCGCAGTCGGCGACCGAAATCGCCGAGATTCAAACGGGGCGCGATGTGAGCGCGGAGCAAATAGACGCGGCGATCAAGAAATTCTTCGCGCTGGAATACTTCACCGACATCGCGGCGGACGAACCCGAAAAGGGCGTTTTGCGCTTCACATTCAAAGAAAAACCCGCGATCAGCAAAATTGACTTCAAAGGCGTGAGCGACACCGAAAAAGACGATCGGCTTATGCCCGTTTTCGGTATCAAACAGGGCGAAATTTATGATTTAAGGCGCATTGACGCCGCCAAAAAACGTCTGATCGCCCTCGCGCAAGCCGAAGGCTACTACGACACATTCGTAGAGGTCGACGCGAAAATTGAAGGATCGAAAGCCGAGTTGGAAGTTACCTACGCCAAAGGCAGTAAGATCGAGATTCAAAGGAGCGATTTTCACGGCGCGAATAGTTACGGCAAATCCGAAATAGAGCGCCGCCTCGCTAACCGCGAATCGCAATTTATGAGCTGGTTTCCCGGGCGCAGCGACGGCGTTTTGCGACTCAACGAGCTAGGTTATGACGCGGGGCGGCTGAAAGATTTCTACCTCTCAAAGGGACACTTAGACGTTGTCGTGAGCGAGCCGTTTTTGACGGCGGATATGGATTCTTATTACGCCGCTTTGGAATACGACATTGAGGAGGGCGAGCCGTATTTCGTAGATAAAATTTCTATCACGATCGCCGATCGCGACGATATTTCGCTTGACGAGATGATCGAGGATTTGCGATTGCAATCTATGCGCCGCTTTGACATAACCAAAATGCGCGCCGACATTGACGCGATCTTTGAGACCGCCGCGCAAGACGGTTACGCCTTCGCCAGAGTTACCCCCGATCTGAGAAAAGACAAAGACAACTTAAAAGTCTCTATTGACTACCAAGTAACTTACGGCAAAAAAGTGAAAATTCGCGATGTAATTATCAGCGGCAACTCGCGCACTATTGATCGCGTAATCCGCCGCGAACTTTATTTGGCGCCGGGCGATCTATACAACCTCAAAGACATCAGAGACGCGAAAAACGCGCTGGGGCGGCTTGGCTATTTTGAAAGCGTGAGGATTGAAGAGCGGCGCGTGAATGAAGAGGAGATGGATTTGGTGGTGGTCGTGAAAGAGACGAACACCGGCAGCATTATGCTAGGCGGCGGTTACAGCAGCTACGAGGGGGTGATCGTCAACGCCGCGATCAGCGATCGCAACTTATTCGGCAGCGGCTATTCATACGAATTTGCTGTGGACACCAGCAAACTCACGCGCCGCTTTGAACTCTCGCTCACAAACCCGCGCGTAATGGACTCGCCCTACTCTCTTAGTTTTTCGCTCTACAAAACGCACTACGAGGCTACAACTTACATTCGCGATACTAAAGGCGGCAGCGTAACGCTTGGGCGCAGGCTGGGGCGCAATTGGCGCGCGGGGCTTACTAGCGCGTATTCGCTCAACTACAACGAATATTTAAACCCCAGCCAATTCTATGTGAACGGCGAAACGGCGAAACTTTCGCTCACGCCCTTTGTCAACTACGACAGCACGGACGATTACTACCTGCCGCGCGAGGGCGCGACATTCTCGCAATCGCTGGAATTTGCGGGCTTCGGCGCGGACGAAGAATACACGCGATCTTCAACATCGCTCGGAGTTTATAAAGGTTTTGAGGAGTATTTGGAATACGATCTGATCTTACGTTACCGCGCGAGGTTTCAGATCGTCCAAGCGAATATAGACGACGTCAAGACTTATCCGATCGGCTCGCGGCTATTTTTGGGCGGCACAAGGAGCGTGCGCGGCTACCAAAGCGGTACGATCGCGCCGTATCAGTATAATTCGGACGGCACGATCGCCAAAGACGGCGACACGCCGCTATATATCGGCGGCAAACGCGCGTTTAACAACTCGGCGGAGTTAAGTATCCCGCTGATTCCGGAGTCTAATATGCGCCTCACGACATTTTTTGACTACGGCGCGATCGGCGTTGATGATTTGTCGATGGCTCGCAAGAGCTGGGGTTGGGCGCTTGAATGGATTTCGCCGATGGGACCGTTACAGTTCATATTCGCCTACCCGATCGCGAAAAAAGAAGAGGACATAACCTCGCGCTTTGAATTCACTTTGGGGCAGAGATTTTGAAAAAATTAATACTGATCTTGATCGCGATAACGTTTATAGGTTGCGGCGCGAAGGTTAACAACCAAGCCGCCGAATATTGGTATCGCGAAATGGCGCAACAGATCGCGAGAAACAATTTAGAGTTAGCCGGCGATCGTTACGCGAGCCTCGCCAGCGAGCATTTGGCGTCGCCGCTGCTGGCGGAGGCGGCGTTGATGATGGCGGCGGCGCACATTGACAACGAAGAATACCTTTTGGCGAACTTTTACTATGACGAATACGCGAAACGATTCGGCGACAGAAAGAACGCCGATCTCATCGCGTATTTGAAGCTTTACGCCGATTATAAGGGCGTGAAAAGGTCTTTGCGCGATCAGAAATTAGTTTTGGATACGATAAATCGCGCGGAGGAGTTCGCGAAACTTCGTATTTCAAGCGATTTTTTGCCATACGCCGAGACGATCAAAGCCAAACTTTTGCTCAACAATTACGAGTTGAGCCAAGAGATCGCAGGACTCTACGATCGGCTTGATAAGCCGGGGGCGGCGGCGATCTACCGCAAAAAGGGCGCGTTCGCGCCAATTGAGGACGGCGAATACGAGCGATCCAAAACTTTATGGATTCGAAGAATTTTTGAGTAAGGAGCGTTTATGAAAAGAATAATTTTAATGCGCCACGCGAAAGCGTACGAGGGAGCGGACGACCAAAACCGCGCGTTAACAAGCGAGGGCGCGAAGCAAGCTTACGCGATCTCCGAAAAAATTTTGTCGGCGTCAAAAGAGCTAGGATTTGATCCGCAGATTATTTTGACGAGCGGGGCGAAACGCGCATACGACACGGCGCGGATTCTTGCTGGTATCTTAAACCGCTCCGAATTTTTGAAGATCGAAAAAACGCTTTATGACGGCGGCGCGCGCGAATATATGCGCATTTTGGATACATTTTTTCACTCGCACGATTGTTTGATTATCGTGGCGCACAATCCGACTTTGTCCGATTTATGCACTCTTTTAGCGCATTCTTGGACTAAAATTTTAACTCCCGCCGCCGCGCTGGGATTAGAGTTTAACGCTACGATCGGCGAGGGCAGCGGCAAAGAACTTTTTTACTTTGACTAATTCGCGCCTCGATCTGTTTTGCGCAGCGTGCGCGCGGAATTTTCAACTTGCTTTTCGCGCCTCTTCTCGCCGTACATTAAATAGAGGCGCGGCATATTTTTTTCGTCAATCGGAAAGAGATAATAAGTAAATTCGCGCTTCGCCGCGTTACGGGTAAAGACGAGTTTATAGCCGTCGATTCCCTCTGCGGAAATTTCGATTTGCTCCTTTAATTTGTAGCCGCGCGCGGAGGCGGCAAAATTTTTCACCTCCGTATCGAAGCTTTCCGCGATCGGCTCTACAATCATCTGCATATACGCGATAAATTTATCGCCCGATTTAAGCGCGAACGGCGCGGAGACGCTAACCGCCGCGCCTTTTGTCAATGGGGCGGCGATCCAGCCCGCGGGCGGGCAAATTGAATAACCCTCTTTGAACTCAAAGCGCGATTCGCAATCTCCCGCTAAGCTCGCGGCGATCGCGATAAAAAATAGAATTATTAACTTATTCACTAAATACTCCTTAACTTTAACTGTATTTTAATTCAAATATATAAAACCGCCGACAATTTAGATCGTTAAATTTCGCGCCGCGAAAAACTTCTCGCGGCGGCGAAGCTCTATCGCGCGATTACTTTCGCGATCTGACAAAACCCTCCTTTGCGACAAGAAACTTCTTCCCTTGACCCCGCGAAATTCGCCGTTAGTCTCCCTACTGAGTTTTTGTCTAGCTTTCGCGGCTAAAAACGCCGCGTGATCGCGGCTTTTTAGTCATTCTTCCAGTCGTTGCGGAGCGCGATCCAAAAGTTCGGTAGCGATTTTTTGATATATTCTTTTCTTTCAAATTAAAAGTGGATAAAAAATGCAAGAAAACAACCCGAAGGTAAAAGTAGTTTTATGGTTGGTAGCGAGCCTCACAATGCTTTCGGGCGCGGCGATCTCGGCGAGTTTGCCCGGAATTTCGTCGCACTTTCTGCCGCCAAACCCAGCCGGGGGCGAAGAAAACGAAATACTTTCGCGCCTAATCCTCACGATCCCCGCGATCGCGATCGCGATTACCGCGCCATTCGCCGGGGTGATCGTCCATAAATTCGGGCGAATGAAGCCGCTTTATATTGGGCTCGTTTTATACGCCTTATTTGGCGTGAGCGGCATATTCGCCGAGACGATCGCGCAAATGTTAATCGGGCGCGTCGGGCTGGGCGTTGCGGTCGCGGTAATAATGACCGTGGGCACGACATTAACGGGCGATTACTTTCAGAGCGAAGAAGAACGCGCGAAATTTATGTCAATGCAAGGCGTATTCGTTACTTTGAGCGGGGTGTTTTTCCTCTCTGGGGGCGGGTTGCTATCGGATTTATCGTGGCGCGCGCCGTTTAGCGTCTATTTCGTGTCGCTGGCGATCTTGCCGCTCGTAATTTTATACCTCTACGAGCCGCCGCGACCCAAAGAAACGCCCACCAAACAAGAATCTAGTCTCTTTGGCGCGGGCGGCTATTGGAGCGCGTTCCCCGTATTTTGCGTGGCGTTTTTCACAATGGTAATTTTTTTCATAGTACCTACGCAGCTGCCGTTTTTAGTAATGGAAACTTTGGGCGGCAGCGGCAAGGAAACGGGACTCATTATGGGTACTGGACCTCTATTCGCCGCGATCGCGTCATATAATTACAACCGCTTGCGGCGACGGTTTTCGCTCCGCGAAATTTACATTTTCGTCTGCGTTTCTCAGGGGCTGGGGCTGGCGGCGGTGGGTTTCGCGAGCGCGCCTTGGCAGCTCTACGCGCCGTTTGTGCTCGCGGGGCTTGGCAACGGGCTTGCGATGGCGAACGCTTATATATGGTTTTTACAAGTCGCCGCGCCCGCTAAACGCGCGAAACTTTCTGGAATTTTGACGGGCAGCTTCTTTTTCGGGCAATTTAGCTCGCCGCTTTTCGTGCATCCTTTGCTCGCGTTTATGAGCCTTAATAAGGTCTTTTCGCTCTTCGGCGCGTTTCTTCTGATCGCCGCGCTTACGCTTTTTATCGCCCGCCCCGCCCTATTGCGCGACGCCAGACGCGGCGCGGACGGCAAAATTCACGACGAACCTTGATTTGGCTAAAATACCGCTTTTTTATTAACTATAAAGGCTTTTTATGCGTAAAAAAATCTACAACCCGTCGTCTAAAGAAGGCGTTGACGATCGCGCGATCATCTCTGGAAACCCCACAGGTTTAGTGGAGCTCACAAAGGTCAAATACCAATGGGCGATCAACATCTGGGATTTAATGCTCGCGAATACTTGGTTTCCCAAAGAAGTAGATATGACTCAAGACGCGAAAGATTACAAACTTTTGAGCGCGGAAGAGAAGCGAATGTATGATCTCGTGCTATCGCAACTGATTTTTATGGATAGTATTCAAACAAATCAGCTGCAAGATAATATAAATCCGTTCATAACCGCGCCTGAAATAAATGTTTTATTAGCGCGCCAAAGCTTCGAGGAAGCATTGCATAGTTCGAGTTACGCGGTGATGGTTGAAAGCATTAGCGAAAACACCGAAGAGATTTACGATATGTGGCGAAAAGACGCGATTTTATATCGCAAAAATAGTTACATAGCGAACGTCTATGACGAGCTTGTAAATAATCCCACCGACGAAATGAAAATTCTCGCGATGTACGCGGTGCAAATTTTGGAAGGAATTTATTTTTACAGCGGTTTTACCGCGATGTATACGTTGGCGCGCGCGGGAAAAATGCTCGGAAGCGCGCAGATGATTCGCTTCATTCAGCGCGATGAAATCGCGCATCTTTTGATCTTTCAAAATATGTTAAATTCGCTGCGCAAAGAGCGTCCTGAATTATTCACGAAAGAATTAGAAGATCGCGCTTATAATATGTTTGACGAAGCGGCGAAATTAGAGATTGAGTGGGGCAAACATATTTCAAATAACAGCATTTTAGGTTTCACCGATCAGATTATTGAGCAATACATTAAGTATTTGTGCGACAACCGCCTGAAAGCCGTTTCTTTGAAGCCGCTTTACAACGCGGCGCATCCGATCAAATGGGTTGATAAATTCAGCCAATTTAACGATCAGAAAAGCAACTTTTTCGAGGCGACGGTGAGCAATTACTCAAAGGGCAGTCTTAGCTTTGACGATTTCTAAAAACGTTTGAGTTTAGAAGCGGCGAGCAAATATGTGCCGACAATCCAGATCGGCGGGACTAAAAAGACATAAAGACCTAATTTGTCGCCCAAAGTCATCGCGGGAATGTAAAAGAGCATAGCTAAAACTAGCGCCCAAAGCCCCGCGCGGTTTTTCGTAAAGCGCGGCGAGTGAATTCCGATCGCGGCGGCGGGCAGGCAGACGATCGTGAAAATCCCCGCCATAAACGCCCAAATGAACTCGCGCCGCCTCGAAGGGTTATCCATAAATTCCGCCCAATACTCCGCCACACCCTTAAATTCTATGTTTTTCACGCCGCCCGCCTCGTTTAGGCGCATTTTGGCGAAATCCATTTGCGCGATGTCGCCGTCTTTGATCTCAAAACTGCGCCCGCCGATCAAAACGAGCCGCAAAACGCCCTCGTCATTCAAAACTTCCGCCTTTTCCGCCATTATGAGAAAGCCCGATTTGTCGGCATTCCTGTTGTAAAGCGCGATCTCTTTATAAATGTTTTCGCCCGACTTTTCGCCCGCGAATATCATCCAATCGCCGAACTTCTGCCCGAACTCGCCCGTGCGAATGTTAATCAGCGCGTCGTCTTTTTTGCCATATACGAAGTGCCTGAGCATTGATTGCGTCTGCGGCGCGAGGACAAAGCCGATGTAAAGGAGCGTAAGCGACAAAATTAACGCGATCGGCGCGAAGGGGCGCGCCACGCGAAGCACGCCGCTTTTGAGGCTAAAAATCGCGATCGTTTCAAGATCAACCGAAAGGCGCGAAAACGATGTGATAAGCGCGGCGAAAAATGTAACGGGCAATGTGTAGAGAATTAGGCGGGGCAACTGCAGCACATAGAGCCAAAAAAGCTCGCTCATAGTGATTTTCACGACCGCCGTCATAGCCGAAAGCTGCACAAACGACACGACCGAGGCGATCACAAAGAGCGCCGAAAAGAGCGGAAAAAAACTCGTCCAAAATTGAGCGAGCAGGTAACGATCCATTACATTGCGCCTAAACATTCGCGAATTATGCGCGTTTGGGGCTTAAATGGTTAAAAGAGGCGAGCTAAACGAGCCGATCTTAGCGGCGCAATGCCGCGCGAATAATTTTTAAGCAAATCTAAAACATTATGAAAATATTTTTATATATTTAAGTTTACCTTTAGTTAAATAACTATAAAATTTTACATTTCAGCTAAAGAAAAGGAGAATGGGAAGGTGGAAAGTCTTTTTAAGGCGCGGCGATTAACCGCGCGAGGGGCGATTTGCGCGTTATTGGCGGGGGCGTTTTTGCTCGTTTCTTGCGGAGGCGGCAGTAGCGGCGGAGGGCAGGTCTTTACGATCTCGTTTGATACGGACGGTGGCAATAAAATCCCTAGTCAGCACGTCGCGAAAGACGCGAAAGTAACAAAACCCGCCGATCCGGTGAAACAAGCGGGAGAGAAAAAGTACCTTTTGGCGGAGTATTCGTTGCCGTTTAACGGCTGGGTTGACAAGGATTCGGGCTCGCCCTTTAACTTTAATACGCCGCCCAACAAAAATATGACGCTCAAAGCGACCTACGGCGTTAACTCCGATCCGGAGCCAACGGGCTACGACGCTTTACAGGACGCGGTCGAGTACGCTCCCACAGACAGCGTGATCTACATCTACGACGACCCTAAGTTATACAATATCAAAATCTCAAATAATCAAACGCTCACATTAAAGGGCGCGGGCGGCGCGGTAAGAGAGATCAAACTTTCCCAGCCCGGCTATATTTTTTATTTAGAAGGCGATCCCGTCGTTATTACGATAGAGGACATAGCGTTAAAGGGTTTAAGCGTAGAGCACGGCGATAGCCAAGACAACGACAGGCAGCTAGTCTATGTTTTATATGGGAGTTTTACAATGAATGGCAAAAGCTCTATTAGCAACAATACAAACAGGTCGCCTTTTGCAAGCACTATTTCTAGTGAATATGCGGGATCTGCCGTTTTTGTTTATGCCTATAGCAGTTTCACAATGAACGGCGGTTCTATTCACGGCAATAGGCGGATAAACGAAACGACGACGGACTCTTCCCACGCTGCCTACGCGGCGGCGGGCGCGGCTATTCACGCCGACGGATGGGGCGGAAACCCCACAATTACGATAAACGGCGGCGAGATCTACGACAACAAAGTTATTTCAACCAACAGCAACATCGGCGTGTTGGGCGGCGCTATTTTCTCAACCGGCGGCGATAGCACAATCAGAATAAACGGCGGTAAAATTTACAACAATACCGCGCTCGGCGGCAAAAACCACGCTGAAGGCGGCGCTATTTGCGTGTCTACTACCACTCGGTGTACGACTGACGCTCCCTGTATAAAGCGAACAGGCGGCGAAATTTTCAACAACGTCGTAATCAGCGAGAAAGGAAGCGCGGGTATTTGTAACGAGACGCTATAGTGGTTTCAAGCGGCGCGATCAAAAACAACGCGCCGCGCTAAAAAATAGCGAATATAAACGTCAAAAAGACGTCAAAAAGCGGGGCGGCAAGGGCGCGATCTTGCGAATAAGCAACTTCCGCCCCTTTCGTTATTGCGAATTAAAAGCTTATTGACGGGGAGCGGAGTTTTTGCCAAATTAACCGCTCAAAGCCCCTTTTGCTAAAATGCGCGAAACAAAAAGGTTCTTTGAATGAAAAATTTAGCGGAACTTCTTAAAGCGCACAAAATTACTAACGAGGAATATGCGGAAATTCAGCGTATATTAGGGCGCGATCCCAATCTCGTAGAGCTCGGCATCTTCGGCGCGATGTGGAGCGAGCATTGCAGTTACAAATCCAGCAAAAAATATCTGCGCGGCTTCCCGACTAAAGCCGAATGGGTCTTACAAGGTCCTGGCGAAAACGCGGGCGTGATTGACATAGGCGGCGGCTACGCGGCGGTATTCAAAATGGAGAGCCACAACCACCCAAGTTTCATTGAGCCGTATCAAGGCGCGGCGACTGGCGTGGGCGGTATTTTGCGCGACATTTTCACAATGGGGGCGCGATCCGTGGCGAATTTAAACAGCCTGCGCTTCGGCGACATCGCGGACGAAGGCGAAATTGGCAAACTCCACCGCCACTTATTGCGCGGCGTTACGGCGGGGATCGCGGGTTACGGCAACTGTATGGGCGTGGCGATGCTAGGCGGCGAAACAACATTTGACGAGAGCTACAACGGCAACATTCTAGTAAACGCCTTTAATTTAGGGATCGTGAAAGCCGATCGCATATTTTACGGGCGCAGCGAAGGCGTGGGAAATCCAGTAATTTATGTCGGCAGTAAAACGGGGCGAGACGGATTGGGCGGCGCGGTAATGGCGAGCGATAGTTTCGCGGAGTGCGCCAAATCAAAGCGTCCGACCGTGCAAGTGGGCGATCCATTTACGGAAAAACTCCTAATGGAAGCGTGCCTTGAATTATTTGAGCAGGATTGGATCGTAGGGATTCAAGATATGGGCGCGGCGGGACTCGCAAGTTCAAGTTTTGAAATGGCTTCGCGCGGCGGCGGCGGCAACGGCGGAATGAAGCTCTATTTAGATCGCGTCCCTATGCGCGAAACCGAAATGACGCCATACGAATTGATGCTCTCCGAGTCGCAAGAGAGAATGTTAATCTGCGCCAAAAAGGGCTTTGAGGAAAACGTAATCCATCTATTTAACAAATACGAATTAGACGCGGCGATAATCGGCGAGGTAACTAACACAGGCAAAATGGAGCTTTTCTGGCGCGGCGAGATCGCCGGAGTTATCCCGATCGCGCCCGTGGCGGACGCGGCGCCCGTGTTAAACCGACCGATCGCGCGCCCCGCATACCTTGACAGCGCGCAAAATTTCGACTTTTTCGACACCACGATCTCATCAACGGACGCGCTAAAAACTCTGCTCGCCGATCCCGAAGTCTGCGACAAATCCTTTATTTACGAGCAATACGACTCGACAATCGGCGCGGCGAGTATGACGAAAATCGGCGGGAGCGACGCGGGCGTATTCTGGACGCGCGAAAACAACAAAGCTTTGGCGCTCGCCGTGGATTGCAACCCGCGATTTTGCTACATTGACCCGCGCGGCGGCGCGGCGGCGGCGGTCGCGGAGGCGGGGCGCAATGTCGCGATGAGCGGCGCTATGCCGCTTGCGATCACTGATTGCTTAAACTTCGGCAACCCCGAAAACCCCGAAGTAATGTGGCAGTTCAAAGAATCGTGCGATGGTATCAAAGAGGCGTGTTTGGCGTTAAAAACCCCGGTCGTAAGCGGCAATGTCTCCCTCTACAACGAATCAAACGGTAAAAGTATATTCCCGACGCCTACGATCGCGTGCGTCGGGCTTTTGGACGCGCCGAAAAAGTTACTCACAATGCCCTTCAAAGCCGAAGGAAACCTCGTTTATTTGCTCGGCGAAACGCGCGGCGAGTTCGGCGGATCGCTCTATATGAAGGTTTTCGAAAAGAAAGTCGCGGGCAAATTGCCGCGCCTTGACCTCGCGGCGGAACGCGCGCTTTGGGAGTTTGTGATCGCGGCTAACAACGCGGGGCTTTTGCGGGCGGCGCACGACGTAAGCGTGGGCGGGATCGCGGTAGCGGTAGCGAAAATGGCGCTCGCGGGCAATCTAGGATTTGAGGGAATGGTAACGCTAAACGACGAGCGCGATCTATTTTGCGAGAGTTTCGCCCGCGCGATCGTAGAGATCGCCCCCGAAAAGCAAGCCGCGTTTGAGAGCCTAGCGGCGCAAAGCGCGCAACAATTTGAGATGATCGGCGAAGTAACGGCGCGCGATCTCGTGCTAAACGGCGTGAGCGTTACAAGCGAAAAGGCGAGTTCGCTATATTTCGGCGCGTTCGCCGCGTTAATGGAAAAAGAAACTTGAGGAAAAAGATACTTGATCGCGTTTGAAACGCAGCTTGATTTCACGCCAGATTTGGCGCGGCTTGGCGTGATCGCGGCGGAGTTTTCCAATCGCGAAATTGAGTTGATTTTGGTAAATGACGCTGAAATTCACGAGCTAAATCGCGCCTCGCGCGGCGTGGATTTGCCGACTGATGTTTTGAGTTTCCCGATCGCTAATTTTCCAAAGGCGCCGCTAGGCTCGATCGTGATTTCGCTGGATACCGCAAAGCGCGTCGCGGCGGAGCTAAAACACGATCTCGAGGACGAGATCGCCGTTTTATTTTTACACGGGCTTTTGCACCTTTTGGAGCACGATCACGAAACGGATAGCGGCGAATTTCGCGAGTTGGAGCGCGATCTTTGCGTCAAATTCGCGTTGCCCTCGCCCCTCACCGCTCGCGCCGCGATCGAGGCGTATCGTTTGGGCGATTTTTGCGACCCTGCGGAGATTAAAATTAGATCGCGATCGCCGCTCAAATAACTTCTCGCGGGGTAAGCCGTCGCAAGCTATA
>JAITUT010000039.1 GCA_031286325.1 Helicobacteraceae bacterium | reverse complement strand
ATTTGGCACGTCGCCAACAAAACTGCGATTAAAACCCTTTTCATTTGCTTCCTTTTTGTGTTGTTAAAAAATTGGGCGAAATTTAGCGAAATTCGCTTAAATCGCGTTTGTCGCGCTTCGCGTTATCGCGGTTATTTCAAGCTCCGCAACTTTTCTAGCACGATCGCCGCGTGGTTCGTTACGCTTACTTTTTCCCAAATAAAGGCGATCTTGCCCTGCGGGTCAATCAAAAATGTCGTCCGCGCCACGCCCATATATTTGCGCCCATACATTGACTTTTCCCGCCAGACGCCGTAAGCAGTTAGCGCGACGCGCTCCGTGTCGGCGAGCAATGTGTGCGCGAGGTTTTGTTTGTCGATAAACTTCGCGTGGCTTTTTACGCTATCGGGACTCACGCCGAGTACAATCGAGTCCTCGCGCTCAAAATCCTTCAAACCCGCCGTAAAATCGCACGCTTCTTTCGTGCAACCGCTCGTGCTATCCTTTGGATAAAAATACAAAACCACCCACTTTCCGCTGAAATCCGCCAAAGCGATCTCCGCGCCGTCTTGGTTTAGCAACGCGAAATCAGGAGCTTTTTCGCCTACTTTCAGAGCAATTTCCGCCATTTCAACTCCTAAAACATATAATTCGCTTTTAATTTTGCGCGAAAGATAATTTTATGAAAATTTCTCTTTTTGATCGCCGCGTTTTGAGCCACTTTGACTGGATTTTGCCGCTTATGGTAATTCCGCTGGCAATAATGTCGCTCTATTTAATTTACGAGATCAACCCCGATCTCGCATACAAACAAATGATCTATATGGCGGTCGCGGCGGGGCTATTTGTGATCGTATTCGCCGCGCCGATTAGGAGATTTTATTGGCTGATTCCAGTCGGGTATTGGGTGGGGATTTTGCTGCTCGTGCTCGTAGCCGTCGTAGGCGTTACGCACGGAATGGGCGCGCAGAGGTGGCTTAAATTGCCGTTTGTGAATGTTACATTCCAGCCGTCCGAAATTTTCAAACCGCTCTTTATTTTGATGATGGCGTATTTGGTGCGCGAATCGCCGCCGCCCGAAGAGGGCTACGGCTGGCTTAAATTTTTGAAATTTTTGTTTTATATTTTGCTACCGTTCGCGTTGATTTTGCGCGAGCCCGATCTAGGCACGGCGGTTTTACTGCTATTAACGGGCGGCGCGATCTTGCTCGCGGCGGGGCTAAAGAAAAGAATCATCGCGGCGGTGCTTTTGGCGGCGGGGCTCGGCGGCGGATTTTTCTACGCTTACGGCTACGATATGTTGCACGATTACCAGAAAAAGCGCATCGCGGACTTCTTGTCGGAGGACGCAAACTACCATGTGCAACAATCTCTGATTGCGATCGGCAGCGGCGGTTTGAGCGGCAAACACAGCGGCGAGGCGACTCAGACGCAGCTTAGATTCCTGCCGATCTCTACGAGCGACTTTATATTTTCGTCTTTTGTGGAGCGATTTGGTTTTGTGGGCGCGTTGCTTTTGCTTGGGCTTTATATATCAATAATTTTGCACCTGTTTACGCTAAACGCCAAAGTACACAACGACTATTTGGCGAGCGTTACGATCACGGGCGTGGCGTTGATGATCTTTTTATATATGGCGATCAATGTCGCGATGACAATGGGGCTCGCGCCTGTCGTGGGCGTGCCTCTGCCGATGTTTAGCCACGGCGGGAGCTCGTTTATAAATTTCATTGTGCTGATCGCGATCGTGGAGAATCTTTTGGTCTTTCGTTTCAACTTTTTATATTGATTTTTGCCGCGCCGCTACGCAATTTGCGAAATTTGGGTATAATCCGCATTTTTTGCTAATTAACGCTTAAAAGGCTTTCAAAAAATGTCGTCCAAAAAGAGCGCCGATCCGCTAAAAGATTTATTCGCCGCCAATGAAGGCAAAATGCTTAATTTAGAGGAGGTTGCCGCCGCGCACGGCAAACTCCCAGCATTGCCGCTCGCCAAAAAAGCGTTGGAATACGCCGCGAAATATAAGGTGGAGTTGCTAACGAACGCCGAGATCGTAGGGCACAAAAACCGCTTAGACGCGGAGCGGCGCGAGGAAGAGATCAAAAAGCTCCAAGAACACGGACTCGGCGATACGATCGACCTTCTGCGAGAGCGCGAACTTTTGGAGTGGAGCCGCTCGGATTCGCCCGTCAGAATGTATCTACGCGAAATGGGGCAAATTCCTTTGCTCACAAAAGACGAAGAGGTTGAAATTTCCAAGCAGATCAAAACTGGCGAGGATATGATAATTGACGCGGTCTGCTCCGTGTCGTATTTGCTGGATTTTGTGATCGCGTATAAAGGCGCGCTTATTAACCGCGAGCGGCGCGTAAAAGAGCTCTTCAAAAACTTTGACGATGACGAGGACGACGAGGAGCTGGAGGGAAGCGAAGTAGAGATAGATGACGTAGCCGACTCCGATGTCTTGCCTAAAAACGATTCTAAGCGCGTGGAAAAAGTTTTAGAGAGTTTTGACGCGCTGGAAAACGCCAAAAAAGAGTGGGAAAAGACGAACCGCAAAGAGCTTTTCGCGCAGGAGAACATCGCGCAGAGGACTTTGGCTCTCTTAATTTGCGCTTTCAAGAAAAATATCGTTAAAGAAAAACTCGTAGAGCTGGGACCCACCAGCAAGCTTATAAACGAGCTCGTCCGCGCGATGGAGGCGAGCCTCAAAAGCGACAAGCAATACGAGCGCGATCTGAAAAAATTAGAGCACCGCTTGCCGCTCTTTAATGACGATCACAAAATTATGCACAAACAGCTGCTCAAAAACATTGTAAATATGACGAAAGAAGAGGTCGCCGCGTTCGTCCCCGAATCGTCAATGGTGAATGTATATATGGACATTAAGCGGCTGATTTGGACGCACCAAGCTGGCAAAAAGCAATTCAGCGAGGACGAGGACGCGTTGCAATCCGCGCTGGGGCAAATCAAACGCGGCAAAAGCATTAGCGATGAAGCCAAAGGCAGAATGTCCAGGTCTAACTTGCGCCTTGTCGTTTCTATTGCCAAAAGATACACGAATCGCGGTCTGCCGTTTCTGGATTTAATCCAAGAGGGCAACATCGGCTTGATGAAAGCTGTTGATAAGTTTGAATATAAGCGCGGCTTTAAGTTTTCTACCTACGCGACTTGGTGGATACGCCAAGCGATCAGCCGCGCGATCGCCGATCAAGCGCGCACGATCAGGATTCCAATTCATATGATAGAGACGATCAATCGTATCAATAAATTTACGCGCAAATATGTGCAAGATCACGGCAAAGAGCCTGACGACGACGCGATCGCGGAGGGCGTGGGCTTGACGATCGACAAGTTAAAGGCGGTGATTAAGATCACGAAAGAGCCGATCAGCCTCGAGGCGCCGGTCGGCAACGACGATAACGGTAAATTTGGCGACTTTGTCGAGGACGAACGCTCAACCGATCCAATGGCGGAGGTAATGCGCGAGGATTTGCGCAAGCAAATTATGAAACTTTTAGATCAATTAAACGATCGCGAGCGGCACGTGATCTCAATGCGTTTCGGGCTTGACGACGAGAGCGATTATACGCTGGAAGAAATCGCGAAAATCCTGAATATCACGCGCGAGCGGGTGCGGCAAATTGAATCTAGCGCGATCAAAAAGTTAAAACATCCAAAAGTGGGCAGACCTTTCAAGAACTATAATGACGGAGTGAATAATTAAGGTTTGAAGAAACCTATAACTCCGTCAATGCCGACTTTTTAAGGCTTGCGAGAAGCGGGCAGCAAGGCGATCACAACTTGAAAGAAAAACTTTCGGTGATAAAACATTTAAGCGCGTAGGTTGGCAATAGGATCGCGAATGCTTGCGCGGTTAAAATGTTCGGGGCGTTATGCGGTAGAGATCGGGAGCGTAAAGCGCGGCAAAGAGTTTAGTTTGCGTCGGGCGAAGCGGACAAATACGCGGCGCAAGCAAGCGGTTTGCGCGGCAAGCTGCGCAGGCGTCAGCAAAGAGGGGCAGGAGCGGCAAAATCCGCCGCAAAGGGCGCGGCGGTTTTAAGTCGCCGCGCTATGCCGTGAAAATTTACGGCGTAGCGCGTGTGATTTGGACTTTGGAAATTACGAGCGACTAAAAACTATTCACCCAAGAGCGATACGCCGAGCAGTTACCGCTAAACTTATTAATGCCGTTTAGTTTGACTGTTATCGTAGAACCGTATGTTATCTCTATAACGCCGCTAGAACCTGTAATTGTAGCCGCGCCGCCGCTATAGCAAGAAGAACCAGTTCCCGTAAGACCCGTAGCTGTTATATCCGCAACTATATTATTGCCGGTGGCATTCGCGCCATATTTTCCACTACTATCTTTCGTCCCATCGTTTTTCAACGTTATCGTAGCGTTTGATATAGCGGTATACGAATAGTAACATTCAGTACCACTACAATATGATATCTCATTATAGTCTCCCTTAATGTCCCTATCGCTTTTGCGCTCCAAATGGTAATAAAGCTTTGCTCGCCCATAAGAGTAGCCATCGCGATCACTGGAGCTACTATTGGAAGAAAATTTGAAGCCGCCAACACGATCAAGGACTTTATCGTTGTTTAAAGCATCAATGAGTTCTTCCACGCTACTAAAAGCTTTGTCAAAGACCAAATTTAGCGTCCCGTGCCTATAAAAGCCGTCGTAGTCCACGCAGTTATTGTAGACGAGCGTATAATAAGTCGTTGTTACGTCACCAGAGACGCTGCCGCTGCGATCGCAAGCGTCAGTATTTTGCAAACTGCTAGAAAGCGGAGTTGCTGAAAATGGTTTTGCGAAAAGCGGTCTTGCAGTAAGCGGTTTTGTGAATTTATTCAATGCCACTGGCTGTGGCTCATTGCCCTCTACTCCAGCCGATAACAATGTGTAGTCGTCTGAGTCGGCGTAGTCAGAGAGCGTCCAAATCACCTCTTTTATATTGCCGTCGTTGATCGCGGTTTTATTCGCAAGTTTCGCGCTAACCTCGCTCTGTAAAGCCGCGAGGTCTATCTTCCCATAACCGCTTAAACTTTCGTTCCTGCCGCCGTTACCGCCGGAG
>JAITUT010000029.1 GCA_031286325.1 Helicobacteraceae bacterium | reverse complement strand
CGATCAAGCGGCGGTGGACGCGATGGATAAAAAGAGCGGCGACGTTTTGATGTGCGTTCTGGATACATTCGCTCGCAACGGCGATAGAGAAGCCGGCAGAAGAGCTTGGAAAGCCATTCAGGCTATGACTACCAATACCAAAGAGCGTTATAAAAAGTATATGGCGTACAACCACGCGCTAGACGGCACAACTTGGACTTTGCCCGATGAGGATACCTGTGAAAAATAAAATTATCGCGATCTTAATCTGCGCGATCTTTGGCTTTTGGGAATATAGCGGCGGTCGCGGCGGAGACGCAGAAGTTAAGTTGCAGAAGCGGTATGTCCCTGCTATTTTTTAATGGAATTCTTGTAACAAAAAAAGGGGCGGAAGACTCATTAGACGCCATTAAAGCTTTTTATGGCGAAAAAACTCCGCAAGGCGATAAGATTCTCTACGATATAATGTATAACGATACGCAAGACAAAAGAACAGATATAGAAGAAACTTTAGAGCAGATGGATTCGATGTTCTTAGCAGAATTGATTAAGAACAGACCAGAGTTGCTTTCCGAAATTAGAAATAACGGAGGCAAACTTTTAGAAAGACTAAAAAAAGAAGACCCTGAATTGGCAAGATTATTAAGAGAGAAACTTTATATTGCTATGTTACTTGACGAAATAAAAAGTTTGCAAGATGAATGGCATCTGTTTAGCGATCATCCAAACACAGAAATAGTTTATTCATATCATCGTCAAAAAATTAACGAGTTAGTCTCGCAAAATTATAAGATGGTCTTTGTCGCTCATTCGCAAGGAAATTTATTTGCGATTACGGCTTATAATTACGCAGTTAAACAGAAATATTTTAATAATCCGGAGTATCAGTATGGCATATCAGCCTTGAACTCAATAAAAGTCGTCCATATAGCGCCGACTGTTGATGAACGTTTCCTTAAAGGTCCGTATACCCTTGCGGATCAAGATTTGGCGATACTTACCTTTCGCGGTTTGGGTATTGCTCCCACTTCAAATGTAGTTGTTCCCAGCGGGCTTTTGCATTTTATAGACGAACCGACGGGGCATTTTTTGGTTGATACTTATTTGCAACCGGGTTTTGAGGCTAGTTATTCGCGGATCAGAAATCATATAAAGACAAGTTTTGAAGAGTTAAACAGAGCGGCGCTCTCATACGATCCTGCGCACTTTAAAGTAAATTTGTCGTGGCTTGAATACGAGCTTCAAAGCGATGTTGATAAAATGTTGCAAAGAATCCAAATTTGGGTTACGGAACCGAGCGGTAAAATGGTTGTCGCGCATGGCGATCCTTATGGAGATCACGGCTATTTTTCATCACAGAGACCCACGCCTGAAATTTATTACGCGAATTGCGACCCGACTAAAATTGAAGGTAATTATCGATTCGAAATGGCAAACGGCTGGGGAAAAATAGGAATTCTCTCTATATCGTATTACGATGAAAGTAAAATTTATAAAAGTTTTGATAGAAGATACCCTAATTTTCAAACATTTCTGAGACAATCTTTCAACGTGATTGTCGCGAAAGACGCAAACGGCAAATATGAAACAAATGTCGAGTATGGATTTTACGATTAAAACAAAAAGCTTTTATTTATGAAACTTGTCTTTGACATCGGCGGGACGAATGTGCGGCGCGGGATTTTGGAGGGCGGCGAATTTCTGCGCATAGATAAATTTCGCACCGCGGATCGCGACTTAAAGAGCAGGGTTGAGAGCTCGTGCGCCGAAGTTTTAGCGGAGTTCAGCGGGAAAATTGACTTTGTCGGCGCGAGTTTCGCGGGACAAACGGCGCGAAATCGCTTGATCTCCGCGCCGAACATTGATTTAGGCGGCTTAAAGGGCGCGAGTTTCGCCGAATTTATACGCGAAAAATTCGCTTTGAAAGCCGCAGTGGATAACGATCTAAAATGCGCCGCCCTTGCCGAAGCCGTTTTGCGACCCAACGCGCGCGCGATTTTCACGTTGTTTGTGGGTACGGGCGTAGGCGGCGCGTTCGTAGAAAACGGAGTTTTGACGCGCGGGGGCGGCAATAACGCGGGCGAGATTGGGCACATTCCATTTGAAAAAACGCCTTTCGCTTGCGGTTGCGGCGGCGCGGATTGTTTGGAGGCGAGCGCGTCGGGATCGGGGGTGGCGAAGTGGGCGCGTTACTACGATCTAAAAGCCGAAAATTTAAGCGAAATTGAAGCGATAATAAACACAAGCGAAAAAGCCCGCGAAATTTTAGATCGCTTTGATCGCGGGATTTCGCACGCGATCCGCACGATCGCCGCGCTCTTTAACCCTGATGTGATCGTGCTTGGAGGCGGCGTGGCGGCGAATGATCGCGTGTTAAAAGCCGCTCAAAACGCCTTAAAAAACGCGTTTGCGCCCTCGCGCGAAATTTTGGTAGAGGCGTCAAGTTTGGGCGATCAGGCGAATTTGCTAGGTGCGGCGCTCCTAGAAAAACTCTAATCCGCGCGAAAACCCGCGCCGTAAAAAGCTGCGGATCAAAATTTGCTTAAAATAGCGAAAACAAAAAGAGAGCGCGGTTTTGTTCAAAAC
Organism: Helicobacteraceae bacterium; assembly: GCA_031286325.1. Lineage (GTDB taxonomy): Bacteria > Campylobacterota > Campylobacteria > Campylobacterales > SZUA-545 > JAIRNH01. The sequence continues at coordinate 24,525 of JAITUT010000029.1, read as the reverse complement.
TATCGGCACCAAAGTATTATTTGGTCTCCTCACGGGGGCTTTTATAGGCACGATCGCCATCTATTTTGTAACTTCGCTGGGTTACAAAGAGTTGTCCGATCGCAGCGCGCACAAAACTTTGATGATGATGGGCGAATCTATTTACCAAACAATGCGCCTCTCAATGTTCAGCGGCGATCGCATTGTGATTGAGGACGCGATCAAACGCGCCGCGTCAATTGAGGGCGTTCATAGCCTAAAAATCCTCGCCGACAAAGGGGTGATTGAGACCTTTGACCTGCCGCAAACTTTCACGACCGATCCGAAAGCGCTCAGAGTTTTTAGGACGAAAGAGTCGCATTGGGAGGAGGTGGAGTTTGAAGACGGAGTTCATACGCGAATGTTAAAGCCGCTGATCGCCGAGCCGATTTGCGTCTCCTGCCACGTGTTAAATCAAGTAAATGATGTTTTGGGCGTAATGGACATTGATGTTTCTATGCGCTGGAGCCAGCTCGTAATTCAATCCTCGCTGGCAAAACTCGGCATTTTTTTATCGGCGGCATTGCTAATTAGTATGTTTGCGACCGTGCTTTTCACGCGCAGTTTCAGCGGCAAACTCCACGACTTGCAAAACGGGCTTTTGGACTTTTTTGATTTTTTATATCAGAAAAAGCGCCGCGCCGCGCCGATTACGATTGAGAGCGATGACGAGATCGGCGCGATGGCGCGGGCGATCAACCAAAACATTGCGCGGATTGAGAGCGGTTTGGAGCAGGATCGCAACTTTATCCGCGAGGCTACGCAGATCGTCAGCCGCGTGAATAGCGGCTTTGTGAGCGGGCGGCTCAGCGGCGGCGCGAATAACCCCGCTTTGATCGCGCTGAAAGAGACGATCAACGCGATGATCGCGGCATTAGAGCGCAACATTAACGAAATTTTGCGCGTAATGAAGGCGTACGAGAGCGATGATTACACGGCGTTTATTAAGGCGAATCCTGAGTTAGAGGGCGATTTGAAAGCGTTAAATGACGGCGTGAATCGCTTGGGCGAATCGATCGGCAGAATGCTAGGCAAAAGCCTAGAAAACGGGCGGCAATTGGAGTCAAACGCACGCGAATTAGGCGGCTTTGTGCGCTCGCTTTCAGCGGCGACTGAAAATCAAGCGCAAGCGCTTGTGGAGACGCACGAGGCTGTGGCGGCGATCACGGGCGCGATCCGCGACAACGCGATCAAAGCGGGACAAATGGCGAATATCGCGGACGACACGCAGCAGAGCGCGCGCGAGGGCGCGTCGCTGGCGTCTAACACAATGAACGCGATGGAGCAAATCGTTCGCAGCGCGAACGCGATTGGCGAAGCGATCGGCGTGATTGACGCGATCGCCTTTCAGACAAACATTTTGTCGCTGAACGCCGCTGTGGAGGCGGCGACTGCGGGCGAGGCGGGCAAAGGTTTCGCGGTTGTCGCGGGAGAGGTGCGCAATTTGGCTACGAGGAGCGCGGACGCGGCGCGGACGATTAAAGAGCTCAGTGAAGAGAGCCAGCGGCGCGCGGAGGAGGGCAAGTTAATCGCCGCGCGAATGATGAAGGGCTACGAAAAGTTAAGCGGTAAAGTCTCGGAGACGAGCGCGTTGGTTTCGCAGGTGGCGGAGGCGAGCCGCGATCAAATGGAGTCTATTGAGCACATTAACAAGGTCGTTGAGACGATTTCAAGAATGACGCAAGAATCGGCGCAAGTGGCGCAAAAAACCCGCGCGATCGCCGAGCAAGCCTCGTCAATGGCGCAAGCTTTGGTGAGCGACACAAGCGATAAAAAGTTCAGATCGCATAGCCTTTTGAATAGTTTTGAGAGCGATCAATACGATAAAATTTTGCAGTTAAAAAATTTAATAGAGACAATGGGGAAGTAATGAAAACTTTTTGGTTTTTCGCAATATGTTTTAATTTCGCGTTAGCCGCGCCGATCTATTTGTCTGATAGATACGCCCTGAATGAAGATGAGATAAACGCGTCGAGTTTAATAGAAATGGGCGATCTTCCGGATTTTACGATAGATCGCTTTAACGGTAAAAGCGTGGTAAAAATACCCAAATACCGCATTAAAAAAATATTTGCCGAAAAGGGAATAGACGTAGATTTAAGATCGCACACCATTTCGTTTTTCTACGCTAAAAACATAGATTTGGACGCGATTGCGAAAATGTTTGTGCAAAAGTTCGGCGAATTTTATCCTAACGTTGAAATAGAGAGCGTGGAGATTAAGTTAAATTCTTTCGCTGAAATCGGCGATTATTCAATTGTGGATATTGAAGTTGTGAAAAATAATTCTAAACGCAAAAAGGGCAACTTCGCGATCTACTTCGGCGACTTTGATCAATTCGGGAATAAAAGCCGCTTAAAAAAGATGTATTTTGATTATGAAATTTTTGGCAGGCTAAAAGTGATAAAAGCGAAAAAGAACATATCGCAAGGCTCTACGATCGGCGATCAAAACGCAAAAGAAAGTTATATAGAATTTGAGCAGATCAAACCTAATTTGCTTGGTGTAAAAGCATTGGGTAAATCCACCGCGCGAGTTAAAATTAAAGAAGATGAAATAATTACTACAAATATGATCGCCTATATTCCCGATGTGAAAAAAAACTCGCAGCTTACGATTGAAGTTATTAAAAACGGAGTGCGCCTAACATTCATTGCAACGGCAGAGAAAAACGGCGATATAGGCGATACGATTCTAGTTAAAGATCAAAACAAAAAAATCTTTAACGCGCTGATAATTTCAAAAGATTTGGCGAGGCTTGAATAAGTGAAAATTCTATTTGCGATAAGCGGCGCGAGCGCGGCTAGTTTGGGCTTAAAGGCGTTTAATTTAATTGACGGCGATCACGAAAAATATCTTGTGTTAAGCGATAGCGCGAAAAAAGTGCTGAAAATAGAAGAAAATTTAACATTTGACAATAACGATATTTCTGCGCCCCCCGCTAGCGGATCGGCTATGTTTGAAGCGATGATAATCGCGCCGTGCAGTATGAACACATTAGCCAAAATCGCTTGCGGAATCAGCGATAATTTAATTACCAGATCGGCGGCGGCAACAATCAAAGAGAAGCGCAAACTTTTGATCGCGCCGCGCGAGCTGCCCTTTGATCCTATCGCCCTCGAAAATATGCTAAAACTCGCGAGGTTAAATGTAATAATCGCGCCGCCCGCGATCGCTTATTACGCCGGTAAAAAAGATATAGAAACATTAGAAAACCAAATTATAGGCAAGTGGTTTGATCTGTTAGGAATCAAAAACGATCTTTACTCTCGCTGGCGCGGTTAAAGCTCTACAAAAATCAATTTAATAATTTGTAAAAAAAGCCGATATAAAAGTAATAGATCATTCACGCTGCTGGGGTATTAAATGGAAATCGTAATAGCAGTTTCTCTAGTTGTTTTGACGGTATCGCTAGGCGCGATATATCTTCTCGTTTCGGCGTTAAAAAGGCTTAAAGGTTTTTTTTCTTCAAGCCATATAGAAAAAAGCGCGATAAGTTATCCGATTTTTCGCAAATAAATTACCGTCAGAAACGGCAAAAAATTAACGCGGAATTGAGTAGCTGAAAAGTTAATTTTCAGCGAAATTGCCGCGCCTAAAAAACTACAAGGCGCGCGTGGCTATAATTATTAGTTATTTTCAAAAAAGTGAGAAGATGTCTGAAATAGTAGAAGATTTCGAGCGATTTGGTTTCAAAGCGCAGATTTTACGAGGCGTGGCGGAGGCTGGTTTCACAATTCCAAGCCCCATTCAAAGCGAGGCGATTCCGCACATTATGGCGGGGCGCGACCTAATCGGTCAGGCGCAAACGGGTACGGGCAAAACGGCGGCGTTTGGTTTGCCGGCTCTGGACAAAATTGAGCGGCACGATCGCGTGGAAATTCTGGTGATCACCCCCACGCGCGAGCTAGCCACGCAGGTTAGCGACGAGCTTTTCAAACTCGGTCGTTTCGCGGGCGTGCGGACGGTAACGGTCTATGGCGGGCAGTCGTCATTCCGCCAAGTGGATTTAATTTCCCGCGGCGCGCAAGTTGTGGTTGCGACTCCGGGCAGACTTCTTGATCTGCTCAACTCTGGCAGGCTCAAAGATCTCGCGCCCAGGATCGTGATTTTGGACGAAGCGGACGAGATGCTTGATATGGGCTTTTTGGACGACATTAAGGAAATTTTCAAATTCCTCTCCCCAGAACGCCAAACTTTAATGTTCAGCGCCACGATGCCCGCGCCAATCCGCGATCTGGCGAATAGAATTTTGCGCGATCCAGTGAGCGTGAAAGTTACGGCGGAGGAGACCACCAATAAAGATATTGAGCAACGGTATTTTGTGATTGAGGAATACGAGCGCGACGACGCGATCCTGCGCTTGATTGACGCGGAGGAGCCGAGCCGATCGATCGTCTTCGTGCGTACGAAAAAGGAAGCCGATCGCCTGAGCACAATGCTAATCGCGCGCGGTTACAGCGCGAAGGGGTTGCACGGCGATATGGAGCAGAAGTCGCGCGAGGAGACGATCAAGGGTTTCAAAAGCGGGCAGTTAGAAATCCTCGTGGCGACCGATGTGGCGGCGCGCGGCTTAGATGTGAAAGATGTGAGCCACGTCTTTAACTACCACATTCCGTTTGATCCAGAAAGTTATGTGCATAGGATCGGGCGCACGGGCAGGGCGGGGCGCAAGGGCGCGGCGGTTACGCTCGTAACGCCGCTCGAATTTAAGGAGCTCCAGCGCATTAAAAAGAATGTCGGCGCGGAGATCAAGCGCGAAACGGTGCCGACTTTGGGCGATCTGAAAAAGGCTCAATCGGCGAAACTCATAAATTCCATCTTGCACGCGCGCATTAACGATGAGGCGAACGCGCTTTTGGCGCACCTTGAGGAGCAAATTGACTCGCGCCAAATTTCGTTGAAACTTTTATCGTTGCTTGTGGAAAAGCAGGGCGCGCAGGGACCCGATAATATTGGTTTAAGCGCGCAGCGGCTTGAAAAATTATTAAACGATCAGAAAAGACATCAAGGCTCAAAAGGCGGCGGTTTCGGGCGCAAAAATTTCGGCGGCGGCGGCAGATCGCACGGCAGATTTTCAAAAGGCGGCGATCACGGATTTGGCGATCGCTCTCGCTTAGATCGCGGCGGTTACGGCGATCAGGGTAGATCGGATCGCGCCGGCGATCGCGGCGGTTACAATACGCGCTCCGATCGCGATCACGGTAATTTTGGCGGCAAAAAACCGCGCGGCGGGCGCGATCGCTAGAGCCGCAAAGCCGTGAAATACCTAGACGCCAAAAACCGCGCAAAATATCTCAAAGAATTAGAGCGGTTTTTGCGGCGGGTTTTGGCGGCGTTATCAGATAGCGCGAAAGATGAAAGCGCGATCAACAAGATGATCGCGAGCGGTTTTGCCAAACTTGAGACGATCGCCAAACCCGACATTTACAACAAAATCGCGGTAGAGATGATGAAAATCGTCGAAGAATTGCGCCTAAAAACTTATGCTGATTTCAAAAAAGACGATTTATCGTTGTGGCTCGCGCGCGCGTTAAACCACATTGACAAATTGCGCCGCGAAAAATCTTACAGCAGATCGCGTGGCGGCGCGATCCGCGAGGAGTGGGAATGAAGCTCTTTAAAGTCGTTTTAGTAGATGATTCGCGGGAGATTTTGGAGTTGGTGCGATTTGCGCTAAAGCCGCTTATTGATTCGGGGGCGATCGTCTATGAAGCGCGCGAGTTCCCGAAAGAATTTTTATGGGATTTGTTGGAGCGCAAAACTTATTTTGATCTATTGATCAGCGATATAAATATGCCTGAAATGAACGGATTTGAGCTAATTGAGCTAATTAAAATGGAGCAAAATTTCTTTCATTTGCCCGTTTTGATTTTGACGACCGAAAGCTCAAATGAAATGCGCGAGCGCGGTCGCAAAGCGGGCGTTTTGGGCTGGGTTACGAAGCCGTTTAATATGGATCGCTTACGCCAAATCGTGAAAATTTCGCTTGGGCTGGAAGAGGTTTGTGAAGAAAATTCAACTATAATTGCGCCATGACTTTGCTAGGACACAACGGGGCGGGAAAAAGCACGCTCATCGCATATTTGTTAGGCTTTTACAGCAGGCAGGATCAACATCCATTTTTGCCGCACTTCGCGGAACACATCGCGCCGTTAAACCGCGCGGCTACGGGCTACGCGCCCGAGGCGGCGTGGCTGACGGCGAAAGCGTGCGCGGCGGATTATTTGTCGTTAATGGCGAATTTGCGCGGCGTGAAAAATTACGATCCGAAGCGGCTTTTTGAGCGCGTTGGTTTACACGCGAGTTTGACCGCGCCGATTAAGACATATTCAAAGGGTATGAAGCAGCGATTATTGCTGGCGATCGCTTTGCTGGGCGATATGGAAACTTTGATTTTAGACGAGCCGACAAGCGGGCTTGATCCGTTTGGGCGCGAGGAAATTGAGTCGCTCCTTGTGGATTTGGCGAAAAATCACAAAATGATCACTTGCACGCACTCTTTGGAACTCGCTTATAAATTGCAAGATGAAGTCTGGATTTTGTGCGAGGGTATGATCGCGCGGAAAGAAAAATTTAACGATATTAACGAGCTGGAAAAGGCGTTTTTCGCGCTCCGCCCCGCGCATATTGATTGATGTTTTATTACGAGGCGGCGATTTTAGGTCATAAATTGCCGCCGCTTACATACGAATATGATCGCGAGATCGCAATCGGCGCGAAAGCGCTTTTACCGCTTAATAATTTCACGCGCGAAGCTATTATTTTGCGGCGTGTGGAAAAGCCTGAATTTAATTGCAAAAAAATTTTAGAAATTTCAGATGAATTTATAGATGAAAAATACATAAAAACCGCGATATTTTTAGCGGATTATTATTTGTGTCATATCGGCGAAATTTTAACGTTGTTTTTCGCGCGGAAAAATGTTGAGTTAGAGGCGATCAGGGTCGCGACGCAAATTGAATTATCAGACGCGCAAAAAGAGGCGTTAAAATTTATTGATCAAAACGCCGCAGCTTTGCTTTTCGGCGATACAGGCAGCGGCAAAAGCGAAATTTATATGAAATTATTCGAGCGCGTCTTAAACGAAAACAAAACCGCGCTATTTTTAATGCCCGAAATTTCCCTCACCCCGCAAATTGAAAAGCGTCTAACCGCGCACTTTGGCGATCTGATCGCGATCTGGCACTCCAAAGTTACCCCAGCGAAAAAACGCGCGATTTTGGGAGCGATCGAAAGCGGCAAGATACGGATCGTGGCGGGCGCTAGATCCGCCTTGTTTTTGCCGCTGAAAAATCTTGGCGCGATCGTAGTTGACGAGGAGCACGACGAGAGTTACAAATCTACTCATACGCCGAAAATTAACGCGCGGGACGCGGCGATCGTTCTTGCGAAAACCCTTGAGATTCCGTGTGTTTTAGGCTCAGCGACGCCCTCTGCGACATCGTTTGCTAGGTTTCCGTATTTTCGCCTGAAAGGGCAGTTTTTCAAAGAGGGCAGGCGATCTTATGAGTTTGTCGCGAGGGCGGACGATTCGCTCGCGCCGCAGTCGATCGCGGCTTTGAAAGAGGCGATCGCCGCTAAAAAACAGGCGATCGTATTCTTGCCGACCCGCGCGAACTTTAAGTATCTTTTGTGCCGCGAGTGCGGCAAGGCGAGCGGTTGCCCGTTTTGCGCGATCGCAATGAGCTTGCACAGAAATGAGGGGCGATTAGTCTGCCACTACTGCGGTTTTGCGGCGAGGGTGCCGAAACGGTGCGAATTTTGCGGTGGCGAATTAGAGTCGAAGCGGCACGGGACGGCGGAGATCGCGGAGTTAATTCGCGCTGAAATTCCGCAGGCGAAAGTCTCGCAATTTGATAGGGACGCGATCAAGAGCGACGCGGCTCTCAGAAAAGTTTTGGAGGCGTTTAACGATCAGGAGATTGACATTTTAGTCGGCACGCAAATGCTCTCGAAAGGGCATAACTATCACGGGGTCGCGTTGGCGATAGCGATTGGTCTAGATCACATTTTAGCGCAGGCGGATTATCGCGGGCGCGAGCGAGCGGCGGCGCTCTTGACGCAACTCTCTGGGCGCGCGGGGCGCAGCGGCGAGGCGAAAGTCGTTGTGCAGAGTTGCAACAAAGCCGAGTTTGAGCCGTTTTTAGAGGATTACGAAGCTTTTTTGCGGCGCGAGATCGCGGAGCGGGGCGAGCGCGGCGGCTTGTATCCGCCGCACACGAGATTGCTTCGCGCCCTGATCGCGCGCGGCGATCAGGGCGAGGCGCTTGCTTTGGCGGCTAATTTGGCGGCGCGGGTTAAAGCGGAGTTCGCGGAAGTTGAGGTGATTGGCTCTGGCGAGTGCGGGATTGCGAAAATTAAGACAAAATTCCGCGCTCATATTTTAATGCGATCAAAGTCGGCGCGCGCTCTGATCGCCGTCGGGCGATTTTTAGCGGAATTTGCGGATATGGAAATCGATCCTTTAAGCGTTAATTAAATATGTATTGAATGCAGGCGGAGGTTATGAAAAAGGCGATGAAAATATAGTGAAAAATTCTGTGAAAAATTGCGGCGATTGAGATAACAATATATGTTAAAAACCAAAGTAAATTTACTTTAAAATCCCACATATTTACATTCCACTCTATCGCTTTAATAATAAATGGGTCTAACACATCGCCGAAGCCTATAATATGAAGCGCAATTTCCGCGATGAAAAACGGCGCGTAAACGATCGTTAAAATAGGCGCGAAAAGCTGCGTATGCGCCGTGAGCGGAAAATAGAAGTGCACGATCGGAAGCATCGCTAAAAAAACATATACGCTTAAACCGATCGCGCTAATGATTTTTGATTGATTTTTGAAGTAACGCAAATATAAAAATATATAAAACACCCCCGAAACGCTTAAAATAAATCCGATAGAGAATACCAGTTTGGGCTGCATTGCGATCAAGAGCAAAGTTACGATCAAAAGGGTATTAAAGCTGATAATTTTAATGTTACGGATCGCCAGAAAAAAGCCAAATAAAAACATTGCGTAAGCGCGCAATAAACTAGGCACGATTCCTGTGAATATCAAATAAAAACCCAAAACTAAAATAGAGAAAATCCCAAGATCGTAGAAATAGTTTCTGTATGGGAAAAATTTGTTTTGCGAAACGCGATAAATTTTACCGAAAATAAAGGCGATTAAAAGCGCTAAAATTCCAAGGTGAAAACCGCTTAAAGCTATTAAATGGGCGGCGGCGTATTTCGTAACGTTTTGCCGCAGCTCTTTACTTTGCGGCGAAGCGAAAAACATAGCTGGAAATAATTCGCGCATAAATTCATTTTCGTGCTGATCGCGCGTAAAAGCAACGGCGCGATCGTAAGAGTTTCGCGTCAAATCGCTAAAAACATTATTATTTTGAAAAAAATAGGGCATTAAACTTATTTTGAAACTAGGCGCGTAGAAACCTTTGAAATAGTCGTAAAAACCGATATTTTCCGCGATAGCGACAAGCGAAACCTCTTTGCCTGAGAGGTCTATTATGTTTTCATAAGTCGTCGTCCAAAATACGCCGTGTTTATCGCTATTTAACTTTAATACAAAATATCGTTTATCTTTTTTATTATATTTTATACTTTGCGATTCAACGGTAGCATTAATATCTACAAACTTTTTTGCTGAAAAATCACGATAATTCAGATAAGTTGTAAAAACATTCAAAGCAAATATAAAGACGCAAGCGGAAATAAATAAAAACCATTCGCGAAAACCCCTAAATAAAACTACATCTTCCACTATATATGCGACATATCAATTTGAATTTGCGTATCTTTATATGTGATCGGCTCAAATTTAGACTTTGCCGTCTCTATAAATTTGGTGCAAGATTTCTTAAAGATCATTTTAATAATTCCTGTTGCGCCGTTGCGGTGTTTTTCTATAATAATTTCCGCTTCTTCTTCGGGTTTTTCCACATATTCTGGAGTGAAACTTTTACCCTCTTTATCCGCCTTTTTTTTGCGCTCTTTATCCTCTAATTTTTTATATACGTCTTCTCTGTGCACAAACATCACAATATCGGCGTCTTGCTCAATTGATCCGCTTTCCCTGATATCCGCGAGTTTCGGACGTTTTTCATCGCGATTTTCAAGTCCGCGATTTAGCTGCGTTAAAACCAAAATCGGAATATCAAGCTCGCGCGCTAAAATTTTAATTCCGCGCGAAATTTCGCTGACTTGCTGCTGGCGATCAATCCTGCCCTGTTCCGCCATTAAACCGATGTAATCAACGATCGCGAATTTGACGTCTTCGCAGCGCATTTTCAAGTGGCGTAAACGGCTGCGCAACTTCCCGATCGTGAGGTTAGAATCGTCATCTACGAAAAACTTGCTCCGCGCGAAAAAATCCGCCCTTTCGCCGAGCAACCCCCACTCCTTGTCATTCAAATTACCGAGTTTGATGTGGCTCATCGTAAAGCCCGTTTCAATCGCCAAAAGGCGCAACATCAAATCCTCCGCGCTCATCTCCAAGCTAAAAACAGCCACGCCGTCCCCGTTGCGCAAAATGTTCGCCGCGAGGTTCATAGCAAAGGCGGTTTTGCCCATTGACGGGCGCGCGCCGAGCACGATCATATCGCCGTTGTTGAAGCCCTGCGTCATTCGGTTTAGATCGGTAAAGCCCGTGTTAAGCCCGATCACCCCCGAATTTCCGCGCTCTTTATTGTCGTTAATGCGCTTTAATGTCGCGCTCACGATCTCTTCGGCGTCGCGAAATTGCTTGTTGCTTGTGTCGGAGCCCAACTCAAAAAGACGTTTCTGCACGCGATCTATCGCCTCGACGCTCTCTAATTGCTCCTCGTAAATGACTTGCTTGATCTCGGTTGTGAGACGGATCATTTCGCGTTTTAACGCGAATTCTTTAATTTCCGCGATGTATGCGTATGTGTTCCCAAGCGGCGAGGCGGCGAGAATATCCAAAATCGCCTCTTCGTTGTATTTTTTATCTTTTTCCAACGCCTTTTTCAGAAATTGCTCGTCCAGCGGCGTTTGTTTGGCGGCGAGTTCGTCAAACGCCGCGAAAATATCTTGGTGCGCTTGCAGGTAAAAGTCCGCCGCTTTCAGCCGCTCGGCGGTGTGGTTGTAATTAACGGGGTCAAAAAGAATAGAGCTTAAAACCGATCGCTCCATATTTAAGTTGTATAAAAGCTGCTCCATAAAACCCCTTTCGCGAAAGGCGATTTTAGCGGTTTCGGTATTATTCCGCGCAATGAATGAAAATGGGCAAATTAGCAATGTGCGGATCAACAAAGCGATCGCGGAGCGCGGCGGTTTCTCGCGGCGCGAAGCGGACAAACTCGTCGCCGAGGGGCGCGTAACGATCAAGAAATTGGTCGTAACCGATCTTTCGACTCGCGTTAGCGAATCGGAGGAAATTTTCCTAGACGGCAAACCGTTGCCGCGAAAATCAAATGTGATTACCGCGATCGTCTATCACAAGCCAAAGGGCGAGATCGTTTCAAAGCGCGATCCAGAGGGGAGGCGCACGATTTACGCGAGTTTGCCCACGGGTTTTGCTAGCTTTATCGTAGCGGGGCGGCTTGATTTCGCCAGCGAAGGCTTGCTGATTTTGACGGATAACGCCGAGCTCGCCGCGCGGCTTACGACGGGTGATGAAGAGCGTATTTACAATGTGAAAATTAGAGGCGCGGTTACGCCCGCGATTGAGCGCGCGATGAAAGAGGGGCTAACCGTCGGCAAGGCTGGGGCGCACCCGCTCGCGAAAGAGGGCGATCTAAAACTCGCGCCTTTCGCGAAGTGGCGCGTGGAAAAATCCGGCGGCTTTTCGCGGCTGAAAGTGGCGCTCACGGAGGGGAAAAACCGCGAGATCAGGCGTTTTTTCGCGCACTTCGGCGCGGAGGTTTGCGACTTAAAGCGCGTGAGTTTCGGCAAAGTGAGCTTAAACGCGTTGCCAGTTGGCAAGTGGCGCTACTGCTCAAAGGACGAATACAAATATCTGCGATCGCTGCTGAAAGGCGCGCAAGAGGCGGAGTGATAAAATACAATCTTATGGTTGAATTTCTGAATCTGAAAAAAATTAACGATCGTTTTGAAGGCGAGTTGCGCGAGGCGGCTGATCGCGTGATTAAAAGCGGCTGGTATGCGCTGGGCGAAGAAGTCGCGGCGTTTGAAAGGGAGTTTGCCGAATATTGTGGCGCGAAATTTTGCGTGGGCGTTGGAAACGGCTTGGAGGCTCTGCGCCTCTCTTTGCTCGCGATGGGCGGCGAGAGCGATCGTAACGAGGCGATCTACAGCGCGAAAATTCAAAGAGAGTTAGGCTGGAAGAGCGAATTTAATTTTCAAAGAGGTTTAGAGATCACAATTGATTGGTATTTGAACAAATATATGAAAAAGAGCGGAAAATGAAAATTCTTTTTGCTTTATATGTGCGTCATTGGACTGGGATTCATACAACTATGCAGGCGTTAATAAACGATCTACATTCAAAGGGGCACGAAGTATATTTTGTAAGCCACACAGACGCGCCGAAATTAAATATAAATATAGAGCAAAAACGCATTAGATTCGGTTTTTATCTTAATCCGATCGCGCTTATTTATTTTTATCACCTGTGTTGGAGTAAAAAAATAGATGTTGTCGCGGCGAATATGGATAGAGATTTATCGGCGGTGGGTCCCGCTTGCAAAATATTAAAAATCCCTCTTGTGCGATTATTAGGCAGAGATGACGATATAAATCCGCGTAAAATTAAATCAAAGTGGATCAACAAATTATTTGTAACGCATTGTCATTCGGTATGCCAAGAGATTGTAGATGTAATTCTCCAAAAAGTGAGTTGGTTTGATATTCCTTGCGCGGTAATATACAGCGGCGTCGCCGAGGTAAAATACAGCGAAGAGCAAAAGCAAAATCTACGTGAAAAATTAAGCATAAAAAAAGATGATATTATTCTAGGAATTACCGCGCGTTTAGCGGGCGAAAAGCGGGTAGATTATTTAATAGAAGTTTTGGCTGAAATTTTGTTAAAAAACGAAAATGTAAAACTTGTGATTGCGGGCAGAGGAGAAGATGAAAATAAATTAAAAGAATTGGCTGAGAAATTAGATGTTAAAGATAAAGTAATTTTCGCCGGTTTCACAAGCGAACCCAAATTATTCGCCGCGATCTACGATATATGTTATTTAGTGAGCGCATCCGAGGGGTTGCCCTTTGGGATCGTGGAGTATATGAGCGCGGGAAAACCCACGATCGCAAGCGATGTAGGCGGAATTTCGGAGGTAATCGAAGATGGCGTTAACGGCTTTTTAATTAACCCCCGCGATAAAAAAGCCTTAATAGATCGCACAAATTCGCTTTTGGAAGATGATAATTTACGCGCGAAAATCGGTGAAAACGCCTACAAAAAATTTAACGAAAAATTCACCGAAAAAATTATGTGCGATAGAATGGAAGAGTTTTTCAAAAGCATAGCGAGGAAGCAATGAAAATCCTGTTAATACAACTAAGGCAATTAGGCGATGTAATTTTAACCAGCGCGGCTACGCGCCAACTGCGTAAAATTTATCCTGACGCGGAAATAGTTTTTATGAGCGAGCATTTAGGGATAAACGCATATAAATTTAGCCCGCGCGTAAATAGAATTTGGGCTATAAACAGAAAATTATCATTCATAGAAACTATTAAATTATTTCTGCAAGTTCGTCATGAAAAATTTGATCTTGTAATAGATTATTTTTCAAATCCTAGGAGCGCTCAAATTACGTTTTTTAGCGGCGCAAAAGAACGTACTGGCTTTAACTTTAACCTGCGCAAACTCGCATATACAAAAAGCGTAAATATCCCCTTTGCCGAAGAATACGCGGCAAAGAGCAAAATTCGTTTAATTGAGCATTTGGGCGGCGATCTAAACGATGATGTAATAGAGTGTTTTATAGATGATAATTATCGCAAATTCGCCGATGAATTCGCGATCAAACATAAATTTGAAAATCGCACGATCGCGTTATGCACGGTTTCGCGCCGCGAATACCGCGTGATAAAGCCTAAATTTTGGGCGAAAATCGCTAATTATTTAATTAAAAAAGGCTATAAAATTTGGTTTATTTACGGACCAGGCGAAAAACATTATCCGCAAAAAGTTTTTGATCTTTTAGAGGATAAAAACGAAGCGATAATCGACCACGAAATAAATGAAGTTTTGCAAACTCGCGCCGTTCTTGAAAAGTGCCTGTTATATATGGGCAATGACGGCGGCAACAAACACCTCGCGGTTACGGCGGGAATTCCCACGATCACAATCTTCAAAGTGGGAGTAATTTCAAATTGGACGGCGAGAGGTCATATCGGCTTTCAATATGAAGAGGGCGTGGAGGAAACAGATGTTATCAAAGCCTGCGAAGATGCTCTCAAACGCCGCAAAAACGCCGAATAGGAACAATTAGTGCTTATTAAAATTTGACTATTATTGATAGATAATTTTAAACGGAGCGGCTAATGGCGATAGTCAAGAGAAATTTGCGCGTCGGGCGGCGGATTTTGGAGTGCGCTTATGTGGGCGCGGATAAAATCGTCCTTGTCGCGGAGAGTAATAACTCGTGTGTTGTAAAAATTTTGAAAGCCGAAGATCAGAGCGCGGTTGCGGACTTCAAAATAGACCTCGCGCCGCGTTCGGACGGCGATTTTATCGCGATCGACGACTATATTTTTGTGAATAATTACCGCGATTTAATGGCGGAGCGCCACACGATTAGCGATCGCGTCGCGCCGCCGCTTGGCTTCAACTACGCCGCATATCACGCGAGCGGCGTGAGCGCCTTTGCCGCCGCGAAAGACGCGACCGCTTTCGCGCTGGGCGATCCAAAGGGCAACATTACGATCTGGTCGGAAAAGAGCAAGACGCCCACGGCGATTGTCAAGGGTTTCCCGCCGCTTGCGAAGTTGGAGTTTGACGCGGATGGTCAACGAATCGCCGCGGCGTTTGAGAGCGGGCTTTTAATGTTGATCGCGGCGGAAAATATCAACGCGCGCGAGATTTTGGAGCTCCACACGGCGCGGGTTACGGCGCTCGCGTTTGTGGGCAAAATGCTAATCAGCGGCGATATTTCGGGCAAAATCGCGATTTGGGATGGGGATTCGCGCCGCCCTCTGCGCGTTTATCCGTTAAACGCGGGCGCGATTACGGGGATCGTCGCCGCGTTTGAGCGGAAAGCGGCGATCGTTACGAGCGCGAACGGCGCGTTTGTGTGCGTGGATTTAACGCGCAATCAAGCGCCGATCGCTGTGGATAATTTGACGCAAAATTTATTCGGCGTTTCGTTTAACGAAAACTATAAACAATTGTTTGTTTATACCGACACTTGGAATTTATTGTTTTATCATTTGCGGGGCGATAAAAGTATTGAAGAATATTTAGCTTTAGGCGACGAAACGGGCGCGCAAAAAACCTCAAAACTTCGTATGAAAGCGATCGTGGTAGACGATAGTATAACTATGCGCAAAGTAATTAGCTCGGCGATCAAAGAGGAATTTGATTTTATAGATGTTTTAGAAGCTGGAAACGGCAAAGAGGCACTTGATCTTCTGCAGCAAAATTATGATGTGAAAGTGATGTTTTTGGATTGGAATATGCCCACATTAAGCGGTGAAGACGTAGTAAGAAAGATTAAAGAGTTACGAACTTATCCTAATTTGCAAGTTATTATGGCGACTACCGAGGGCGGGCAGGAAAAAGTAAAGCAGATGCTGAAGATGGGAGTCGCGGGATATTTGGTTAAACCGTTTCGCCGCGACGCAGTCGTAAAAATTATGCAAAAGCTCACGGAAAATATGTAGATGAGCGGCGATTTTTACGATCTTCATGCCGATATCTCCAAAATGACGGAGAGCCACTTAAAAAATGTAATGCAACTGGCGGTTTTTTATACTGGAGCAAATGAAATTTACGCCGTTAATGTCGCAAAGATACAAAACTTCGTAATTTTAGATGAAATAGAGATCGTGCCAAACCACGAAAAAAACAGCATAATAGTCGGCGTTTCGCGTATTAGAGAGGAGTTGGTAACATTTGTGAATTTGGATTTATGGCTCGGAAACGATAATGTTGATTTCTCTGTTTTTTCAGTGGGGATCGTATGCAATGTGAATAACAGGCGCATAGGATTTTTTGTGAAAGAGATAATCGGTATTGAAGATCGTTTCAGCGATGAACTCCAAACCGCGGATACTAATAAATTAAAAATTCTTTATATTACTTCTATTATGCTAGAGGGCAGAGAGAGAGCTTGCGCGATTTTTGATATAGAAAGGTTAATGAGCGAATGTGGATTTCCTATGGAAAAACTGCAATTTATTTTGCCCGCCGAAGCAAAAGATAAATTTGTAGATAAAAAATTTTTGGTAGCGGAAGACTCTGCGATCGCGGCGAAAAAACTGCAAGATTTCTTTATTTCGCTCGGAGTTGATTACGAGCTTTATAAAAACGGCGAAGATCTCATTAAAAGGTTAAATATGATCCCCTCAAACGAATTAGCGTGCGTAATAACTGATTTGGAGATGCCGATCAAAGATGGATTTCAAGTGATCTCATTTATGCGAAACGAAACGAAATTTAAAGAGATTCCGATCGTGGTAAATAGCAGTATGACAAGCGGCGGCGTGATCGAGAAAGTCAAACGATTGGGCGCGAACGAATTTATTAACAAAAGCGATATTTACTCATTATACGAGTTTATTAAAAAATATTTGAAAAAGGGCGAAGATGATTGAGGCGAAGACGATCGTAGTAACAGAGAGCGATCCGAGCGGCGTTACGCGCTTTATCTGCGATGAATTTTCCAAAGCGACCGGCTATACGGAAAACGAGGTTTTGGGCGCGCTTGATCCTACTCTGCGCCACCCAGAAATGCCGAAAGCGATTTTGGCGCAGATGCAAAACTCTTTGAGTCACCGCGAGTCGTGGCGCGGGTTTGTGAAGTGCCGCGCCAAAGACGGCTCGTATTTTTGGGCGTTTATGACGGCGTTCCGCCAAAATTTTACGCTCGGAGACGGCATTTTGGCTGTGCGCGCATACGCCTTTGAAGACGAAATAGAACGCGCCGAAAAACTCTACGCGAAACTTTTGGAGTCCGAGCGCAGATCGCAGGGCGATTCGCGAAATTCAGCGGAGAAAAAGGACAAATAATGACAAACCGCCCCGTAACAATGCTGGGAATCGGCGCGATGTTTATGATCGCATTCGCGGCGTTTTTGTTTATTAGAATGTCGGTAAAAGACCTCGTTGCCGCCAGTGCGGAGATTGAAAATTTAGTGCAAACCGCCGCCCAACTTGACGCGATTTTAGTCTCATCGGGGCAATTTATCCAAACCGATCCGATCACGCAAAAAAATGTGGAGGCGCTGATCGCCAATATGGAAAAAGACAATCCTGAAATAGCCAAACAAGCGCGCAAAATTTACGATGGAATGTTCGCCAAAATGAACGCGGGGCTCGTAGACGGCTCGATTCAGGGTTTTTCCAGCGAAATTTCCGAGCTTTCATCGCGCTTCAAAAAGCAAGAAAAAGACAAACGCGCGGAATTTGAAGAGAATATCACGGGCGGATTTTTGAAATCATCGCTATTTTTGCTGGCGATCCTCGCCGTATTCGCCTATATAATCTATGACGAAAAGCGGCGATCGGAGACGGCGTTCGCGGAGGTAGTAGGGTATATTGATCGTTTCGCGCGTTACATTGACTACGAGGCGAACCGCTTTGACAGATTGCCGCAGAGCGCGGGCGCGAAAGGCAAGCTGGCGCGCGCCTTTAACGATCTGGCGGATCGCGTAGAATTGATTCGCGATGAAAATTTGAAAACTTTGGGCGAATTTCTGATAATCTCCGCCAAAATTTCAAAAGGTCAATTAACGGGCAAATTCGGCGGCGATTTTAATAATTACAACAACCGCCGTCTCGCGATCACCTTTAACAAAATGGCGCAAAACCTCTATCAGAATCTTGATTTGGCGATCGGCGCGTTGGAAAACTTGCTGCGCGGCGACTTCACGGCGCGGATTGAGGCGAGCGGCGAGGGCGAGTTTAAACGTCTCTTTGACGGCGTAAATTCGCTCTCTTTCGCGCTCGTCAAGAGCAGATCGCTGAATCTTAAATACGCCTCTATGCTAAATAGCGCGGCGAAAGAGCTCACAAGCGCCGTTGAAAGTTTGGGCGAAGTCTCCGCGAGTCAGGCGAAAAGCGTTGAGGAGATTACCGCGAGCGTGCGCGAAATTATCCAAAAGATCGGCGAGAACACGACCAAAGCCGAACAAATGGCGACATTCGCGATCGAGACGAAAGAAGCCGCGTCTAGCGGTTTGTCGCTCACGCAAGGAACTGTGCGCGCTATGGAGGAGATCGGCGAATCCACTTCGCAAATTCGCGACGCGATCGCGGTGATTGACTCAATTAGTTTCCAGACGAATATTTTATCTTTGAACGCGGCGGTGGAGGCGGCGACAGCGGGCGAGGCTGGCAAAGGTTTCGCGGTCGTGGCGGGCGAGGTGCGGACTTTGGCGGGCAAGAGCGCGGAGGCGGCGAAGAAAATTAAAGAATTAGTTACGCAAACGCAATCTAAATCGCAAGAGGGCATTTCAATCAGCAAGCAGATGATCAGCAGTTTTGATCTGCTCGCGCGCAAGATCGCGGAGACTTCAGACCTCGTGAATGCCGTAACGATCGCTTCGCAAGAGGAGATGAAAAAGGCGGGAGTGATCAGCAAAACTATTGAGGAACTAGACGCGATCAACCGCCAAAACAGCGAAGCCGCCGCGCGCACAGGCGATTTTGCGAAGTCGCTTCTGTCGCTAGCCGATAAGATGTCAATATCCGCGACCGCGTTTCGCGAGAGTTAAGATCGCATTAAAAATAGCTTAAAACCTCTCGCTCCTCATTAACCTCCGCGATTGTTCGCCAGAAATAAATTTGGCTACAATAAGCTACTTTCGCTAATAAGGAGGCAAAATGGAAGCGAAAATGACCGAGTCAAAACTCTACGATCTTTTAAGCGCGCACAGTATACCCGTGCCGCCATACAAGTCTATCGGGTTTCAAGAGAATCCGAGCATTGATTTCTTCCCCGCGGCGCTCAAAATCGAATCGCCAAAAGTGGTGCATAAGAGCGAATACGGCGCGGTGAAGTTAAACATCACCAGCAACGAGCAACTCGCGGCGGCAAAAGCCGAAATCATTAAAAATGTCGAAGCGAAAGGCGTCAAATTAGACGATTCCGATCGTTTTATCGCCGTGAAAATGTGCCGCGGCGAGGAGCTTTACTTTGGAATGGTAAACGACCCCGTCTTCGGCAAGACGATTTTGTTCGGCAAGGGCGGCGTTTTGCTGGAACTTTACAAAGATGTCGGCTACATCAGTTTGGAAGCCGACAAAGAGGAAGTGGAACGCGCCCTCCGCGCAACTAAAATCAGCAAGCTGCTGGATAATTTTAGAGGTATGGGCGACCATATGGCGAGCGCCGTCAATTTTGTGCAAAAGTTGCAAAAGTTCATTAAAGCGAACCCAAAGATCAGCGAAATGGACTTAAACCCCGTGCTTTTAACGAGCGACGGCTTGATCGCGGTTGACGCGCGCGTGCTTTTCGAGGCAAATGCCGTCCAAAAAGCCGCTCGCAAACGCAGCAACTTCTTTGACAACAAGAAAGTCGCCGTGATCGGCGCTTCAACGGAGCCCAGCAAAGTCGGCTACGCTTTGGCGAAAAACGCTTTAAGCTTCAAAGGCGAGCTCTATTTTGTTAACGCCAAAGGCGGCGAGCTAATGGGCAAACCGCTTTATAAGAGCGTTCCTGAAATTCCGGGCGATGTGGATACGGCTGTGATCGGCATTCCGGGCAAATTTATTCTTGACACGATAGAGCAACTCGCGGCGAAAAAGGTCAAGAATGTGATCGTTACGAGCGCGGGCTTTAAAGAGGTCGGCGATCTTGAAGGCGAGGAGAAGCTAATCGCCCTTGTGAATAAACACAACATCAATATGATCGGACCGAACTGTTTGGGTTACTATATGGGCGCGTCCAGCCTGAATTTGACTTTCGGCACTGGCAATGTCAAAGACGGCGGTCTGGCGGTGGTGAGCCAATCGGGCGCGGTTTTGGCGGCGCTTATGGACAAGGCGGCGCAGAGCGGAATCGGCTTTAGCCACATTGTTTCGGTCGGGAATATGGCGGATTTGGACTTCGCCGATCTCGTGGAGATGTTAGAGAGCGATCCAAAGTGCAAAATGATCAGCCTCTATGTCGAGGGTATGAATCGCGGCGAAGAGTTTCTAGCGGCTGTGCGCAAGTGCAAAAAGCCGATCTACCTCTTCAAAAGCGGCAGGAGCGAGGCTAGCAAGGCGGCGGCGTTTAGCCACACGGGTAATTTGAGCGGCAACTACGAGATGTTCAAAGGGCTCGTTGAGGGCGCGGGCTGCACGGTGGTTGATAACATTGAGGCGCTCATCTTCCGCCCCGATCTGAGCAATGTCAAACAGGCGTTGATCGTTACGAACGCCGGCGGTCCCGCTTCGGTCTTGACCGACTACATTGAAGATCGCGGCAAAAAACTCTACAAGTTGAGCGACGCCGACATTAAGGTATTGGACGCGATCCTGCCCTTTAATTGGCCCAAGGCGAACCCTGTGGATATTATCGGGGACGCGCAGAGCGGTTTGTATCGCAAGACTTTGGAGATTGCGCAGGAGTTCGCGGGCGTGGATATTATCTATGTCATTGTAACGCCGCAATTTATGACCGACAGCGACAATATCGCCGTTCTTTTGACAGAGAAGTTCAAAAAGCCCGTGATCCCCATTATGCTTGGCGGCGGGTCAATGTCGAATGGAATCAAACTGTTGAAAGAGAAAAATATCCTCGTCTTTGATACATTGAAAGGCGCGACCGATCTCTTGTAACTTCGCGGGCTGGCTTAAAAGCTAGCCTGCGCGATCAAAGGCGTTATTTTTGGAATCTTTGAAATTTGCCGTTAGTCTCCGCGCGGTAAATTTCCTCCGCCGCTTTCTCTCGCTTTGCGCTAACGCGCGCTTGCGTAGGATCGCGGCGGGAACAATCCGATCGAATAGACGGGAGGGAAGATAATGAGCATTAACAGTATCAATAATAACCTATATAACGCCTATAACAAGTCGCCGCTTAGCAATACAACGGCGCAAACGGGCGCGCCCGCCGCCGCCAAAGAAAAAACCGAAGCGAATCCCGCGGCGATCGTTTCTATTTCAGAAGAAGCCAAAAGCGGCGCGACTGAGGCAAAGAAAACATCGACTCAGGTATCGGAAGAAACGCAAGGCAAAGCCGAGGGTTTAGGAGAGTATCTAGCGAGCGTCAAAAAGCAAGCCGACGGCGCGGCGAAATCCTTTGAAATTCAGCGCAAGTGTTTAGCTATTGCTATGCGAATTATGAGCGGAGATAAAGTGCCGAACGAGGATCATCGCTTCCTTATGAAGAACGACCCCGAACTGTACAGCAAAGCGATTATGATGAGGCAGGAGAAAGTCAACCCCGAAGAATACAAGCGATTATCGGAGGATAAAGACGACGCGGATGAAAAAGCCGCAGAGGATGCGAGCGGCTCGGTACAGACTCCTGAAATAAGCGACCAAACGCAAGCGTCCGAAGAATCGTCGCTTTCGCCGACGTCGACGGATACGGAAGTATAGGACTATATCAGCAGCAAAGATCAAAAAGATAAGACCCGCGAAAGTGTTGCTATTTAAGATTGTTTAAAGAGGCTTAAAATGGCTACGAAAGAAAAAGTTGTGGTTACGGCGATAGATCAAGAGACTATCGACGCCTTAAATGAGGAGGAGCAAAACTCTATTAAGCTACTAAATATCGCGGAGGGCGAATCGCCCGCGCAGATCGTTGAAAAGATCAAACTCTTTGTTGATGAGATTTTGGCGAAAAATTATAAAAAAGAACAATTAAAGGAGTTTGCGATCGCGCTTGGAGTCTTATGGGGCAAAATGGTATAAAAACAGTATGGTTGGAGTTGGAAAGATATCGCTTTTGAGGACGAAGATTCGTATATTTATGTACTCTCGCCGAAAGAGTATTATTGTTGCAATCCGCTATATTTTATGAACAAAATTGTGAATAGTCAAAACGCGGGGCTTGACGGCGAAAACGACAATACTGTGTCGCTGTTATTTAATATGCTTGACGGCATTGAGAATCAGAAGTCCAATCGCAAATATCAGGTTATATCATAATAAAATTTGCGATCAAACTTTTATACTAAAACCGCCTAGGGTGATAATATCTGATATTCCGCCGCGATAAACATTAAATATCTTAAAAATAGGCGCGGCGAATTTTTAAGCCTTTTTAAGTAAAATTCAGCAAATTTCACAAAGGATTTCTTATGTTTTCACGCTTGATTTTTGCGGTTTTGTTGATCGCGGTTGCGGCGAACGCCGATTTGGGCATTGAGGAATATAATGAAAATGTAATGCGCTATTACGAGAAAAAAGACGCGAAATTTATCGATCTGACGATCGCGTTTTATAAAAGTGATTTTTATAAAAGTAACGCGACGGAAATGGATACTCATCTTTTGCAATTTTTCTATGGAATCAAAACGCAAGATCAAAAAAGATTTAACGACTTTTTCGCGGCGGCGAAAAATAGCGGCGATCAAAATTTGATCGCGGTTTTTGAATATGTGAATAAAAACGAAAAATCAATTGCGGAAACTCGTTTAGAGGGAGATGAAAGCCCTGAACAAAACGATAACTATTGGATTATGTTTTTTGCCACAGGCGATACGAAGTATTTGGATAAATTGTTTAGAGTCGCTATGAAATATAAAGACGAAAAAAAATTTATGATGAAGTATCTCACTTCGCAATCCGCAATCTGGTCTCTCGCGTCAAACGCGAAACAGCTCAAACTTGTTAAAAGTCATTTAACTAACGCCAAAATTTTGGATTCCAAACTCAAAAATTATATGCTGAAAACTGATCCTGAAAAAATTAGAGAAAACACAATTGAGTTTTTGAAAAAAAATCGCGAAAATTGGGATATGGATCAACAAAAATGATCAAAATTGGAGTTTTGGTTTTAAGCGATCGCGCCAGCAAAGGCGTTTACGAGGATTTAAGCGGCAAAGCGATTATCAGGGCTATGGACGAATATTTATTGAGCGAGCGCGAATACGACTATCGCGTGATCGCGGACGATCAGAGCGCGATCGAAGCGGTTTTGATTGAGATGTGCCGCGAATGCGCTTTAATTTTGACCACAGGCGGCACCGGACCCGCGCCGCGCGATGTTACGCCGGAGGCGATGGAGAATGTCTGCGAAAAAATGTTGCCGGGCTTTGGCGAGCTAATGCGCGCCGTGAGCTTAAAATATGCGCCCACCGCGATTCTCTCGCGCCAAAGCGCGGGCGTTCGCGGCAAGACACTAATTATCAATCTGCCCGGCAAACCCAAATCTATCCGCGAGTGTCTTGACGCCGTCTTTCCCGCAGTGCCCTACTGCCTTGATTTGATCGGCGCGCCGTTTATAGAGACAAACGAAAATGTGATTAAAGCTTTTCGCCCAAAGCCTTAAATCACGAAGCTTTATTCTCTTTTAGCCACAACTCAAAGATCAATATGTGCCACAGCGCATAGTGCCAAGCGCGATCGCCCGCTTTGTGCTCGCGCCACATTTTGACGATCGGCTCGTGGTCGAAAAAGCCCTCGTTTTTAAGGCGCGATTCGCTCAAAAGATCGTCCGCCATTTCGCGTAAATCCTTTCGCAACCAGCGTTCGATCGGGACGCCGAAACCCATTTTGGGTCGGTCGATGAGTTCGCGCGGCACGAAGCGATACAAAACTTCGCGCAAAACTCTTTTTCCGCCGCCGTCATTTTGCGTGTTTAAGCGGAACGTTTCGCGAACGCCGCGTCTATCGGATTTTAAGCTTCGCGGCAACCGCGCCGCGAACTCCGCGATCCTGTGATCCAAAAACGGCGCGCGCGTTTCGAGGCTCACACCCATCGCGGCGCGATCCACCTTCGTCAAAATATCGTCCGCGAGATAGCAGAGAGCGTCAATAAACTGCATAGACGACGCAAAATCGCGCCCTTTCAACCACAAATCAGGATCGGTCGCGATCGTGAGCGGCTCATTCGAGTCTAAAACCGCGCGATCGGGCGTTTGCCACAATGAGATAAGCCTCGCGTAAAGTTCCTCAGGATAGCGAAATTCCAACGCTTGCGAAGCTTTCGCGAGCCTGTCGCCAAGCCGCCCAAACCGCCCAAGCGGTTTTAATCCGCGCGCGATCGCGCGGCGCGCGAACGGCGGTAAAAATCCCACTTTGCGCCAAATCTCCTCCGCTAAAAAATATCGGTGGTAGCCGTAAAAAAGCTCGTCTCCTCCGTCTCCTGAGAGCGCGACCGTAACAAACCCGCGCGTCATTTGGCTCACGAGGTATGTCGGGATTTGCGATGAGTCGCCAAATGGCTCGTCATAAAGTTCGGGCAGTTTCT
>JAITUT010000001.1 GCA_031286325.1 Helicobacteraceae bacterium | reverse complement strand
TCGCGTTCACTAGAGGTCTATTCCGACGGCGGGTCAATAGGGTATGGAGTAGTCTAACCGTTATCGCGCTTGTGTTTTGATTTAGCGGTTTTGTCATTTTGGTCTCCGTTAACCTATTGCTTTATGCAAGGCGATTGGTGTATTATATCGTGAATATCGTAAAGTAAATCAAGCCTAGTTATTTTTGCGACTGTAAAAGCTTTGCGGCGCCTAGCGAGTCATTTCGCGCTATTAAATTTTTATTACTTGTAAAAACCTTTGATGTTATGTTTGAGGCGTTTGTGAAACCAAAAGTATTCGCTTGGATCGCGCAAGATCGCGCGTTCTAACGCAAGAGCTTCTTCCGCCGCCATTCGTTTGATGTCCGCCTCTTTTTCCGCGCTTTCGTCAGGGCGGATCGCGTTGTCAAAAAAAATCGTGTAATTTTCGTAATCTTCAGTACCGATGTA
Source organism: Helicobacteraceae bacterium (assembly GCA_031286325.1). Classification (GTDB taxonomy): domain Bacteria; phylum Campylobacterota; class Campylobacteria; order Campylobacterales; family SZUA-545; genus JAIRNH01. Next base: position 29,994 of record JAITUT010000001.1, on the reverse strand, counting down.
GCACGGTACGATCAGCGCGCCGAATTGTTTGGCGAGGCGCGAGGCGCTATCAAGCCAAGTGATCTCAACGTCGAAGAATTTCACAAGCGCGCCCTCTTCTACCGCTTGATCGGTTAATAATCCAACGACTTTGCCGTTTTTGAGCGCGGCGGCGAAAGCGCGCATCGCGCCGCGTTTTTCCAGCATTTCCACGCCGAGTTGCTCGCGAAATTTCTTTAATTCTTCGGTGAGTTTGCGAGAATTTCGGAGTTTCTCGCCGATTATCACGAGCGCGCCGCACCTTTGGCAGATGTATTGCGAGACTAACTCCCAATAGCCGTAGTGCGCGGTGAGCATAATAATTTTACGATTTTCAGCGCGCGCGGCGTCTAAAACTTCACCGTTTTCTATGCGGATTTTGGAGATTAAACGCAAAATGTCGTCCTCTTTTCCGCGCACCGTTAAAAACAAATAAAACAAAAAACGAAAATATATTTTTTGCGCGGCTTTTTTACGCTCTATTTCGGTTAACCGATCGCCTAGAAAAAATCGCAAATTTTCACCTATAATTTTGCGGTGCTTGTAATTAACCAAATATGCGAATCTTGATAATAAAAATATGTGCGGTTTGATCAATGATTTCGGTATCAGTCTGATTAAAAATCGCGCCGATAAAAACGCGAAATATATTAGATTATCAAGCAAATTCGATCGTATCATTGTCATTTATGATCGGAAGATTCGCGGTGCGGGGATGCGAGTTTAACTCGTAAATTATTGAGGTTTTCATAACAGTACCGACGCAATCTATAATTATTTGCACATCTTTACGCTTTAAGTTAGAAAGCTCCTCGCGCAAAAGAGTCGGCGTCAAATGCCCGTTCATCTCGGCGAACTCTTGCATTACGCTGGGGTATGAACACTCAATTATGGCGGTTTTGATCGCTTTATTGGCGTTAATTTCGTCCCAAATGCGCGAACATTTATATGAATTGCCCGCGACATAGATCGCGCGCCCTTTATACGTGATCACATAACCCGCGCCCATTACGCTGTGCGCCGTTAAGATCGGCTTAAAGGAATAATCGCCGATCTTAGTCTCCGTATTCGGCGCGACCTCTCGAAATATGATCGCGCTTTTATCGCTGCCGATCATCGGAATTTTTGAAAAATCGGGCCAGATTGAGTCGTTGAAAATATCTTCGTGCAAACTCTCTAATGTTTGTTTGAGCCCATAGATATAAAGCGGCGTTTTGCGTACTGGGAAAAAGGCGTCAATCAAAAACGGAATATCGGCGATATGCTCGACGTGGCAGTGCGAAAGAAAAATGTGATTGATTTGCGCCGCCTCTTTATTGAGTGAGCGCAGGATATTGACGGCGTCTATCACTATATCTTTCGTAACGAGGTAAGACGTCCCCGAAATGCCGTACTCCATATGAGCCGACCGCGCGCCCAAAACTTTAATTTTTCTCAAATTTCAATCTCCGTCTCATCGTCTAAAAATTTTACCAATTTTGTTCTTTCAAAATGTTGCATTTCGGCGTATAACAGATCGACAAAATCGGGTTTGAAGTGGCAGACATAAACTTTTACATCGTTCCGCTTTAAGTTAGAAAGCTCCTCGTTGAGCAGTTTCGGCGTCAAGTGCCCGCTCTTGTAAGCTAATTGCTCCATACCAGACGGAAACGAAACTTCGGTAATTAAAGTTTTGATTTCGGGAGTCGCGTTGATGATCTTCCAAGTGTTTTCGCACTTGCAAGTATCGGCGGTGAAAATTAGTTTTCTCGCGCCCTTTTCAATCAGATAACCCACGCTAGGAACCGTGTGAACCGTCTCGTATGGCGTAAGGCGCAAATTATCGACGACATACGATTTGTTGGGCTCAATCACGCAGAAGTTGATCGCGTGTTCTTCGGAGTTTAACAGAAAAATATCGTTAAAGTTGGGCCAAATTTTGCCGTTAAAGATATGCGCTTTAAGCATATCCAAAGTGTGCGAAAGCCCGTAAATGTTAATCGGTTTCGTGCGCTCCACGAAAAACGCCTCAATCAAAAACGGCAGATCAAAAATATGATCCATATGGCAGTGCGATAAAAATATATGATTTAAGCGGCGCGCCTCTCTACCAAGCGGCGCGAGCAAATTGCCCGCGTCTATCGCCACGCTTTCGCTCAATAGCAACGAAGTAGTCGCTTTGCCTTTGTTTCTGCCGCCGTGCGCGCCTAACATAATCACTTTTTTCATATCACACGCCTCACTTTTCGTGGTACACCCAAACGCCGTCAAAGTTGTGCGGCGGGTCTTTCGCCAAAATATTCGAGCGTTCAAAATAAAGTTTGTACAAATTTTGCGAATGTCTCTCGTTTAAGCCGCTAAATATTTTAGCAGATTCGACAAAATTTCCCGCGCGGTAGAGATCAAGCGCGGTTTTATACAGGGCTAACTCCTCCGCTAATTCGCCGTTCGCCGCGCCTAATCCGATTGCCTCGTAGATCGCCACCGCCTCGCTTTTGCCCTTGACTCTCACTAAATCGAGCTCGCGAATTATATATTTGCCCTTTAATTTTTTGCGCGTAAATTCGGAAAAAATTATGCGCGTGCCGTAAATTTTGTTGAGTCCCTCAAGGCGCGAGGCGAGATTTACCGAATCGCCGATCGCCGTATAATCGGCTCTGCCGATACTGCCCATTTCGCCTACGATCGCAAACCCCGTGTTAATTCCTACCCCGATCTCAATCATAGGGCGGTTTTCGGCGCGGAATTTTTCGTTCAAAGCTTGCAAAGCGGCGATCTGGCTGATCGCGGCGTTTATAGCTTTATCGGCGTGATCGGGCGTTTTGGCGGGCGCGTTCCAATACGCCATTATCGCGTCGCCGATAAATTTATCCAAAGTGCCGCCGCTGCTCATAATAATATCGGTCATCGGCGTCATATAATCGTTTAATAATTTAATGAGCTCTTTTGGGCTTCCGATCGACTCGGATAAATTCGTAAATCCGCGAATATCGCTGAAAAAAAGCGTAATTTCACGCTCCCTGCCCTCTAACGCTTCCGTAGGATTTTTCAGCAAATCCTTCACAATGTTCGGCGAAAGTTTTTTGACGAGTTTGGCGCGGATTAACTCTTTTTGTCGGCTCTCTAAAAAGAAGTTCAAAACAAGCGACATAATCGTAACCGATACGATCGTGATAAAAACGATCAATAAGTTTAATATAAATCCGTATTCAAAGAGCGCGACATAACTTACAAAAAAGAAAGCGATCGTATAAGTTGTGGCGACTACGATCGTTAAAAACGCCGACGAGTACGCCAAAATCACCGACAAAAGCGTCGCGCTGATCAAAATCAAAAGCAAATCAACAGCCTGCGCCCAACTGGGGCGCGAAATGAAGTCGCCCATTAAAATGTTGTCAATCACATTCGCGTGGATTTCCACTCCAGGATAGACGTTTTCAAACGGAGTCGCCCGCAAGTCCAAAAGCCCCGCCGCGCTTGTGCCGATCAGCGCGAATTTGCCCTCCACATCGCTTGCGGAAAAATTATTTTCGTAAATATCAACGGCGCTAATATACGGAAAAGTCCTGCTCGCGCCGCGATAATTCACAAAAATCCGCCCGAAGCGATCGGTAGGGATTTCGCGCACGCCTAAAATTATCTTTTCAACGCCGATCGCGGGATCGTGGGCGATCACTACGCGATTTACCTCATTCGCCGCGCGCAACATTTCAAACGCCAAAGACGGATAGATCGCGTCTTGGTAGCGCATTACAAGAGGCACATAGCGGATAATTCCGCTGCTGTCGTCGGGCACGGTGTTGAAGTAGCCGCTGGAATAGGCTTTCTCTTGGATCGCGGGCAAATTCAAAATCACGCGCTCCGGGCGCAAAAGCGGATCGTATTCGCCCCTGCCGCGCTCTAAAAATATCGCGGGCACGATCGCGCCGTCATTGGAGTCTAACGCGCTCTTTTCCATAATAAAGACATAACCCGCGATCGTCGGGGTTTCTCCGAACGCCTCGCCTAAAATCGCGTCGTAATCGGGGGCGGTTTTCGCCTCGTTTTTAAGCCCTAACTTTTCTAAAACGCGCTTGGGCGAAGAGTTGTCGGGCTCGGCGAATACGGCGTCGATTCCGATAATCCCAACCCCTGACGCCGCTAAATTCTCTAAAATTTTCGCGACTTTATCGCGCTCCCAGGGCCACTGCCCTAACTTTGAGAGCGATCTTTCGTCAATGTCAATAATCACCACAGATTCGCTTGTGGGCACGACGCCCCTGATCGCGAATAAATAATCGCGAAAACCGTTATCAATCGCTCTGTATTGATCCTCAAAAAACAGATAAACAAACATAAACGAAAAAGCTACCAAAAGGGCGGAGGCTATCTGGATTAAAAGCCTTTTCATTTATCCTTAAACCTATCGTGAATTTGCAAAAGAGCGTCAAGGCGATCCATAAAAACATCAACCAGCTTCGGATCAAAGTGTTGCCCGCGCTCCTCTTTAAACAGAGCCAGAATACGATCCAGCTCCCACGCTTTTTTATATACGCGATCACTGCCAAGCGCGTCAAAGACATCTGCGATCGCGGTAATGCGCCCGAAAAGATGAATCTCCTCGCCCGCGACGCCGCGCGGATAACCTTTGCCGTTCCACTTCTCGTGGTGCTGGTGCGCTACGATCGCGGCGGATTTCAATATTTTGCGCTGGGAGTTTCTGAGAATGTGATAGCCCACTTCCGCGTGGGTTTTCATAATCTCAAACTCCTCTTCGGTGAGTTTGCCCGGTTTCATCAAAATCACATCAGGTATCACGACTTTGCCAATGTCGTGCATAGGGCTGCAAGTACGCAAAAGCTCGCACTCTTGCGTAGGCAATCCGTAGCCCTCCGCGATCACAAACGAATACTCGCTCACGCGTCTTACGTGGTTTCCAGTCTCTTTGGATCGCATTTCGCCCGCCTCGCCCATCATAAAGATCACATCTTTTTGCGTATCTTCAATCTCTTGGCGCATCTGCGCGGACTCTAACGCCGTGCCCGAATATGTCGCCGCAAGGGTTAAACGTTGCAAATCGGTCTGCGAAAAGCCGTTGTCCGAGGTTATTTTGTTGATCGCCTGAAAGACGCCCATAATTTCGCCGTCGCTGCCGAATATCGGGAGCGCGATAATGTTGCGCGTGCGGTAACCCGTCTTTTTATCCACTTCGGGGTTAAAACGGCTATCCGAATAGGCGTCGTTGATAATGATAGGCTTCCGCTCGCGAAATGTGAGTCCCACAATGCCTTGGCTCGAGGGGATTCTAGTCCTAGAAATTCCGTGCGCGACTTTTGTCCAGAGCTCGTCTGAGTTGTGGCTCATTAGCCAAAGACTGCAACGATCCGCGCCGGCTAGCTCTTTACCCAAATCCGCCATAAGCATCAGAATTTTGTCTATCTGACGCTCTCTTGAGATCTCTGAGACATAGTCGAACAGCACACCCAAAAGCGCCGTTGACTCCAACTCGGTTTTGAGAAAGCCTTCCTTGTTCTCTTTAGGGATATTCATAACCATAAATCTAACATATTTTTAATTCTTAGCTTTAATGAAGCGCGTTTAAGCCGCGCTCCATTTGCGTTACAACCTACTCTTGGCGATATTTTCCAAAAACGCCGCGCGGATTTTGGCGAGAGCGTCGTCATAAGCGTGCAAGCCGCGCGCCTCAATCTCCTTATGTTTTTTCAGCGCGGCGTCCAAATTAACTTGCACTTTCGGCAATTCCGCTGTAAACATATCAAGTTTGTTTTTGAGCTCTTTTGGGGTGTTATTTATATTGCAGTTTTCGTAAAATGTCTGCGCGCGCTTGTAATCCCCCTTTTGGATTTCGTTGCGCCCGCCGCGTCTGCCTCTATCCATTTGATCGGCAAGATAGAGCGAAACGTCGCCCGCGGGTATAAATTGAAATACGCGCTTTAATTCGGTGCGCGATCCGTCCTCGTTGATCACGATCTCGCGCAACTCGTCCATAGCCATACCCGTAACTTGCTCCATTGTGATCTTTTTAGCTTGCTCGATCGCTTGAATATTTTTCTCTAAACCTTTAGCTTTCGCGCTCAAACGATCCACATTTTCTTTCGCGACTTTGATGTCTTTTTCTTTCGCGATTTTAGCTTGACGCAAACGCATCCAAATCTGATCGGCGCGGCGCACTATTGACGCGCCGTTCGGTTGCATAAAAACAGGCGCCAAATTGCCGATTCCGTCAATTACCTCTTGCGCCACTTTATCCACAAGTTTCATATCGGTAGCCATAACGATCCGCTCAAAGTATGTATCCGCGATCGCCTCTTTAAATAGTTTATGATACTCCAAAAAATAACGTTTGGATTGTTGTAAAATAAACGTTTGTTTTTCTTTATCCGCGCGCAACTCTTGCATCACGATCGGATCAAATCCCGCCTCTTCGCTCAGAAGATAATCGATTTGTTCGTTAATGAGTTCTTTTAACGCCAAAACGCAACCTTCGATGCGGAATTTGGCGTAAGTTTCAAGAGTCTTGAAATTCACCGTATTCTGCGCCGTAGGGCGATCTATCACGCTCTTTGCCAGCCCTACCATAACTTCATACATCTCAGAGGGTCCGCTCACCCCAAAGAGCTCGCTCTCAAAGGTGCTTTGGCTCATAAAAAAAGCTTCTATCGTGGCGCGTTGCTCCTCTAAATCCACATTCGCTTCCATAAACGCTCCTTAAAGTTCGGTAAAAGTTTCGGCATTTTACCTAAGATTATTTTTGTAACAATTTTTTTGCGGTTTCGCTAATGCGCTTCGCGTCCGCCGCTACGCCGATCTGGCTCTTTGCCGCCGCCATTACCGCGCCCATCGCTTTATCGGCGAGGCTGTCTATAATTTTTCCAACTGCGGCTTCTAACTCGGCGTCGCTCATCTGTTTTGGCAAATACGTCTCTATCACCGCGATCTCTTTGGTCTCTTTCTCTACCAAATCCGCGCGTTTCCCGACTTTATATTGCTCGATCGCGTCCTGACGCATTTTGATCTGCTTTTGCAGGATTCTCACCGTGTCGTCGTCCGTAAGCGAAATACGCTTATCCACTTCGGCTTGTTTTAGAGCGCCGTTTACCATACGCAGAGTGTCGCGGCGAAAGTTGTCGCCGCCTCGCATTGCGGTTTTGATGTCCTCGCGGAGTTGTTCTAAGATCGCCATTGTCGCCCTTTTTGGAATTAAATTTGCTGGGTATTCTAACGATAAAGGAGTAAAAGATGACGCGCTTAGCAATTTTGTGCCTCGCAGGCTTTGTTTTGGCGGCTTGTTCAAAGTCGCTCGATCCCGAAATAGACTTCAAACCGCCCGAATATGTCCAACAAATGCCCAGCAAAGACGAGGAGGAGCTGACTAATTTAGGCAGTCTCTTCGGGCGCGGCGACAATCCGCTGTTCTCCGATCGCAAAGCGATGCGCATTAACGACGTCGTAACGGTTCTGATTAACGAGCGCGCGCAGAGCACATCAAGCGGCAACCGCCAGCTGAACAAATCCCAGACAAGCGAATTTTCGCCCGCCGCCGTGGCTTACGCGGGCAGCTCCACAAACGGGCAAAATCTCGCGCGCGACATCAACAACGGCATTGGCTTTGGACTCGCCACAAACTCCAACAGCCAGTTTAACGGCGGCGGCACGGCGACCCGCGCCGAAAATTTCACCACGACCGTAAGCGCGAGGATTGTGAAAGTAATGCAAAACGGCAACTATTTCATAGAGGGGCGACGCGAAATTTTGATTGACGAAGAAAAGCAAATTATCCAATTAAGCGGCGTGGTGCGCCCAGACGACATTATGCAAAATAATACGATCAGCTCAAGCCTCGTGGCGGACGCGAAAATTTCATACCGCACCGAAGGCGACATTAAGCGCAGCACTAAACAAGGCTGGGGAACAAAGTTTTTGGAGTTCATTTCGCCGTTTTGATTTTAACCGCGCGGGCGGATTTCCGCCATATACTCGGCGACGCTATGATTTACGCAAGCTAGCTGGGTATCTTCCGCCTGTCCAAAATCAAGTCTGTTTGGATATTGCCAAAATTTACGCGCTTTCAAGCGGGATCGTTGCCTGAATGTCTCTATCTCGCTTTTTTACCGCGCTTTCGCGTTTTAAGTTTTGCTAGCTTTAAATTTTGCTAAAGATGAAAAATGTCTATTTTTTCATTTTTTTGCCGCTTTTTACGCCGTCCCTCTTGTTTTTTTTTTTTTTTGTATTAGACTAACCCGAAAATAAAGGGGGAACAAATGCAACAAATGCAGATACCTATGAGCAAGGGAACTCTGTCTTTGGTTTTGGCGGGAGTGGGTTTCGCGCTTTGCTTTTCGCCGCTGGGAGCGCTTGGTTTGATATTGGCGATCGCGGGTTTTGTTTTGGGAATTATCACGCTGAAAGAGGCGAAACAGGCTGGCGACAAACAAGAGGAAAATATCGCGTTGGCGGCAACGATCATAGGCGGCATAGCGATCGTGCTTGCGGGACTCTCAACAATCTCAACAATTCTGTTTTTGAGCAAATTTTGAAAAAAGCGCGGCGGGGGAGTGCCGCTCTAGCTTTTTAGCAAAGCCAAAGTTGGCGATAAAGACGTAAAAGGGGTTATGCTTCGCCGCGCAAGAAACCAGCGATAAGAAATTTGGGTTTCTCGCTAACTTTTAGTTGCCTCTGCTGCCGGGTTTAACAGGTTTGCTTGCGGCGCAGAGCGGACAACTATCAGGATCGTAGATCGGAAAGTCAAAGTCCGCGAGGGCGAAAAACGGCTTGTCAAACGGAAGTTTGCAAGCCTCGCCGTGTGAGTTTCGCGAAGTATCCAATTCGCCGCTTAAGCCGCGCGATCCGTCCAATCCCCGCGATCCGTATATTTCTTGCGATCCCTGCGATCCGCGCGTTTCTTGCGACCCTTGCGTTCCTTGCAGCCCCCGCAACCCCTGCGCCCCGCTCCTAACGCAAACTCCGCGATTCGCCAGCGCCGCGAACGCCGCGACATTTCCGCCCGCCGCCTCTACAACTTTCGCCGCCTCCATAGCCGATCCGCCCGTTGTTATGATGTCCTCGCAGATTATTACCTTTTCGCCCGATTTGATCGTAAAGCCGCGCCGCAAAGTCATCTCGCCGTTCGCGCGCTCCGCGAAAATTGATCGCGCCCCCAAAGCTCGCGCCAATTCATACCCCGCCAAAACGCCGCCCAAAGCGGGAGCGCAAACTAAGTCGCACTTTACTCCCGCCGACAAAATCATCTCCGCCAACGCGACCGCTAGCTTTTCCGCTACGCGCGGATCTTCCAAAACTTTCGCCGATTGGAGATAATTCGGGCTGTGCTTGCCGCTGCTCAAAAGAAAGTGCCCCGAAAGCAACGCGCCCGCGTCTTTGTAAATTTGCTCTATATTCATAGCGCGAATTATGCCTTATAAAATTTTCGCTACCATTATTAAAAGTTTTCTTTTACAAGGGAGTCCTTATGAACCGTCAGTACCGCAAGTTGCGTTGGGCTGTAATGCTTTTTGCGACGCTATTTACGATCGGCTTGCCGTTCGTGGTTATCAACGATCACCACTTCTTTCTTTTGTCGTTTGAGCACGCTAAATTGCACCTCTTTTTTGTAGGTTTTGACGCGCAAGAACTCTACCTGATGCCGTTTGTTTTAATGTTTGGCTTCCTCTTTGTATTCGCGATCACCACGTTAGGCGGGCGCGTCTGGTGCGGCTGGGGTTGTCCGCAGACGATCTACCGCGCGATCTACCGCGATCTGATAGAGGGCTGGCTACTTAAAATGCACCGCCTCGCGAATCGCCAAAAAGAGGTTGATTATTCGCTCTTTTCCAACAAAATTAAAAAGATCGCCGCGATCGCAATATGGATTCCGCTCGCGTTTTTAGCGGCGGCGAATTTAACTTGGTTTTTTGTGCCTCCTGAGGAATTTTTTCCATATATGACGGAGCCCTTAAAACACCCTGTTTTGCTCGGAATGCAACTTGTGATCGCGGGATTTTTGATATTTGATATTACGAAAATGGGCGAAACTTTCTGCTCAATGATCTGCCCTTATGTGCGCGTGCAGAGCTCTATGTATGATCGCGATACGGTCTATACGATCTATGACGAAAAGCGCGGCGGCAAAATTTACGAAGACGAGATCAAACTCGGCAAAAAGCCTTTCGGTGCGAATGACGAATGTACTGGTTGCGAGATGTGCGTACATATTTGCCCCGCGCACATTGACATCAGGCGCGGCTTGCAACTCGAATGTATTAACTGTCTTGACTGCGCCGACGCGTGCGCGGTTGTAATGGACAAACTCGGCAAAAAGTCGCTCGTAAATTGGACGAGTAGCCGTCAAAACGAGACGGGCGAAAAGACGCGCTTTTTGCGTTTCCGCACGATCGCTTACGCCTTTTTGCTAGCCTGCGTAGCGACAGTACTTTTAATTATGAGCGGCGAAAAAGAGTCGTTTCTGCTGAATATCACGAAATCCCAGCGCCCATATAAAATTGAAGCGGACGCGGACGCGAAAAGCGTGCAAAACGAATATATTTTCCTCTTTACAAACAAGAGCGAGACGGCGCATAAGTATTACTTTGAGGTAGTTTCGCCAAGCGGCATTAAGATCGTAACGCCCTTGAAAGCGTTGAATGTGGAGCCGTATAAAAAAGAACGTATGATCGTGCTCTTGTCGGCGGACGAGGGCGCCCTTGCCGCCGGTAAAAATATGTTGCGCGTGGAGGCGGTAATCCGCGCCTATTCCGAAGACGATCCCGCTCAATCAATCACGCGCAAAGCGTTATTTTTCTACCCGCCGCAATCGGAGCTAACTAAATAGCGTTAAACCCCTCTTTACGAGGGGTTGCTAACAACGCCTAAACTTCGCGTGTTGATTATTTTTGGCGAAAGGACTTTTATGCCGTTTTGCGTAACGCTTAAAATAATTCGTCTAACGTCTTGGCGTCTAACGAGGATATTCGCCGAACAAATTCCATTTTTTCGCCTTTTTTCTCGCGCTTATACCTTAAAAAACGCGGAATAAAAGTTGCTTAAAGGCGCGTAATGAGACGACTGAAATTACTTGCTTTTTTGTGCGCCGCGCTCTCCTTAGATACGCTCGCTCTGGAAATTACGCAAACCGTGGGCGAGACGATAGACGCGAACACATCGCGCGCGGAGACCTACCTCGCCCTCACATTAGAGGAAGAACACGCGTTTTCGTGCCGCGTGGAGCCGCAAACCACAATAGCGAACGGCGGCGCGATCTGCGACTTCGTGAAAATCCCCGCGCTCAAACCCTCGGCGCACGAGAATAAATTTTTCAAAGTAGAGCCGATTATGGGCGATCGCGCATTTTCCCTCAAAATCACCTTCAAACAAAACGCGTTCGTCTATGCGGTTGGTGAAAATACGCGCTTTACGAAACCCCTCGCGCCGCTCGCCGAAAAATTAAGCTCCAAACGTTGGGTGATCGTAGGCTACACAAAAACGCCGCCGATCAAAGAAGCCGCGAAAATTAAAGGGCTGAACTTCCCCGTCGGTTTCGCGCCCACGCCGCCATTAAGCGTAATGCCTCTCGACTTGACGGGCAAGCCTATTTCGGGGGAAAATTCCGCGCAATCGCAAGAGTTTTCGCGCATTTTGGCGACTTTCAAACAAGGCGAGCTCGCGGACGCGCAAAGCGCGATAGACAACGCCCTCGCCGCCACGAAAGGCAAACATTTATTCACCGCCGAGCTCCTCGCGCTGAAAATTAAAATTATCGACAAAATGGGCAATCAAGACGACGCTCTGATCGCGGTCGCCAAGCCTTGGGTGGAGGCATACACGACCAATAAAGACCTTGCCGAAATCCTGCTGATTTTAGGTAAAGCCGAGACGCGACTCGGTTTAATTTCCGACGGCGATTACCACTACGAAACGTTAATCCGCGAGTTTCCTCAAACGAATTTTGCCGATTACGCCAGAATTTACCGCGCCGATCGCCTACTCTCAGAAGGGCACGCGGAAGAGGCGCGTATGGCGTGGGAAAGGGCGCTGAACACTTCGCAAGACATTCCCGCCGCCAGCCTCGCCGCCTCGCGCCTCGCGGAGCAGGCGATCAGAAGCGATAGAATTGATCGCGCAGCCGAACTCTATACAAAAATTATGAAAGCTAACCCCGACTTTTTTGCGGGCGATGTAGATCGCGCAAGAGAGCTAATGGACACTATGGCGGATCACAAAATTTACGAGCCAGCCGCGCTTTTAGCGGAGGCGGTTTTGCGCGGGACAGATTCGTTACAGCCCGAATACGAGGAGACTTTGCTCAAACTCGCGAGGTGGCAAAATCTCGCGGAAATGCGCGAAAAGGCGCTGGAGACTTACAACAGATTTTTGGCGGAAAAACAATTCTCAAAGGATTATTTCGTGGTAGAGCAGGAGCGCGATCTACTCGAATTTGAGCTAGATAACAAAAAAACCGCCGCCGAAACTTTGGAGCTCTACGATCGTATCATTACGAAATACCCGCGCGACGAAGCGTCAAGCCGCGCGATCTACAAGAAAGCGAAGCTGCTGCTGAAAGTCGGTCGCCACCGCGATGTTTTGACGCTTTTGCCCGCGCTGGACAAACTTGATAAAACGATGTTTCACGACTACGATCAACAGTTGCGCCAAACCGAGCGCGTCCTGCTTGATTCGTTTGTGCGCCAAAATGATTGCGACGGCGCGCTGGGAATTATCAAATCGCGCGATCCAAATCTTACAATACGCAGCGACGAGCCGATCTACGATTGCGCTTCTAAAGCGCGAAATTTCCAGCTTGCCTTGAAAGTCGCCGAGCGAAACCTCGCGCAAGTTTCGCCCGCGCAAGGCGTAATTTGGAGCGAAAAGCGTCTTGACACATTGTTTTATATGGCGGATTACCCGAATTATATAGAGGCGGAGGAACGCTATATCCGAATGAAGCGCGCCTTGCGCGAGCCGATCGCGGAGGAGCACTATTTGCGCCTCTTTGAGTCATACCGCAAGACGGGTTTTGATAACGATCGTATGCGTTATTTGGCGAGGGAGTTTGAGAACCGCTACCCCAAGGATCCGCGCCTTATGGACATTTACGCGGCGATGATCGCGCTGGCGAGGAGCGAAAAGGACTACGCCGCGCAATACGACTACGCTAAACGTCTTGTTAACCGCGCGCGCCTCACGCAGACGGGCGCTTTCACGCCGCAAGCTGAAATGGACTTCGCCGAGGCTGCGATCAAAGAGGGCAAAATCAGCGAGGCGATCTTGATTTTGCGCGGTTTGTTGGATACGCCGCTCTCGCCTGTGAGCGATCCTGTGCGGGCGCGCGCGTTATTCACATTAGGCGATCTGCACGAAGCGGCCGATAGGGATCGCGCCAGATCGTTTTATAGAGAGTGCGCCGCGATTAACTCGCCCTCAAGTTGGCAAAAACTTTGCGCGGATAAGGTGAATTTGTAGCTCTAAGGCTTCAAAAGACGCTCATTCCCGTTTTTGCCGCGAATAGCTCCAACGCCTCCGCGCCCGCTAAAGAGACGCCGTCTTTATTCAGCGCGGGCGAATAGACTACGATCGCCATTTCCCCCGGCACCACCGCCGTGATCGCGCCGCTCACGCAACTTTTACCCGGCAAACCCACGCGGAAAGCGAAATCGCCCGAAACATCGTAGTGTCCGCAGGTGAGCAAAATGGAGTTAATGCGCTTCGCCTGCGATTCGCTGATGACTTGTCGGCGGCTGATCGGACAGTAGCCTTTGTTAGCGAGGAACAAAAGCGATTTCGCGAGGCTCTCGCACGAGAGCGAAATCGCGCATTGATAAAAATAGAGCATCGCCGCCGTTTGCGGATGATTTTCAAGGTTTTTGAAGCTCGCGATCAAGTGGGCGAGTGCTTTTGTGCGATGCCCGTGCTCAATTTCTAGCTGCGCTATCTCCTCGTTAAATTCGCACGAAAGATCGCCGCTCCTCTCGCGCGCGAAGTCCAAAATCGCGCGCTTCGCCTCTTTGCCAAGAGAGCTCAAAATAATGTCAATCGTAACGATCGCGCCCGCGTTGGTGAGCGGGTTTCGCGGGACTCCGCGCCCAAGTTCTAAGAGCAAAAGCGAGTTAAATTCGCTCCCCGCGTTCTCGCGCCCTATGCGCAGCCAAAGATCGTTGTCTAAAATTGAGAACGCCATCGTCAGCGAAAAGACTTTCGCGATACTCTGAATTGAGAAACGATCGGCTATGTCGCCCACGCTGCAAACCTCGCCATCTACGCTCGCGACCGCCATTGCGAATTTGGTCGGATCGGCGATCGCGAGAGCGGGAATGTAATTCGCCACGCTGCCTTTGCCCAAATTCGGGCGCACTTCCAGCGCGATCTCATCTAAAATTTTGCGTAAATTTTCTTTTTGCATCAATTGACCTTTTTTCAAAATTCTTTATCTGTTTGCAAATAGCGCGAATCTATTTGAAAATCGTCAAACTCTTGCAGATCATTATGATTTATCACATTGCGCAATTTGCCGATATATTCTTTGCGCTGCTCGGAATAAAATAATAAATAACCCACAAGGCTTTTAGAATCATTGTCGTCCATTCGCGCGTTACGAAAATCATCAAACGCTCTTGATACCGCGATCACATTAAAATAATCGCGCACCGAAGCGTATATGCTATCGTATTTTCTAACATATACTTTAAAACCTCCCGGGCGCGTTTGCGAGTGATGTCTGGGCTCGCTGGTTTTAAACGACCAAACTCCAAACAAATTATTTGACTGCAAAAATGTGTGGCTCGTGCCCCAGCCGCTCTCAAGCGCGGCTTGCGCCAGAGCCACGCTGTTTGGGTGCAGAAGCATTCGTTTTTTTAGCTCTTCAAAGGTAATTTCAGTTTTGTTTCTGCGCTCGTTATCCGACGTGTATTCATTAAAAACATTGCGCACAAATTGGCGCTCTTTTCTTGACGGATAACGCTTTTTCATAATTTTTTCAATAACTGCCAATTTATTTTGCGTTTCAAGTTTTGTAAGCAATATGGACGGCAAGAGCATAGCGATAAAGCGATCTTTGCGATCGGTTACATTCAAATCTTTCAGATCGGGCGAGTTTAAATATAAAACTGGTTTTACGGTTTTAGCGGTATAATTCAATTCTTCAATTTCCGTATGATCCCCAAGCGATCTGTATTCAATGTCAGCTTTTAACACATCAAAACTTTTAAGACCGCCAAACCAATATAAATAAGCCGGCGCCGCAAGGGCGAAAAGCGTCAAAATAATCGCTATAAGCGACCACCAAGGCAGGTGCGTTTTGTGCTCCGGTTCGGGCAAAATTTCGCCGATTTTGGCAAAGAAATTTTTGAAAAAGCCCATTCGCGCCACCTCCTTGTTGAATTATATAACTTAAGACGCCAAATTATATAGGATTACTTCGTAAATCCGCGCTAAACCGTCGTCAAAATTTTCCAATCGCTTCTCGCGCATAGCCTCTAACGCCGCATCCTCGCGCGCGATATGCGCCTCCATACGCGGCAGATCGTCTTTCGTTTTGCGCTCCTTTTCGGCGAGCGCCGCCGCGCTGTTATTGCCATAAATGTGCATTAAATATTTGATAGCGCGGGTATGCTCCTCGCGCGCAAGGTCGGTCGCCGCCAACGAAAACGCCCTTTTCTGGCGATCAAGCAGCGTTAAAACTTCTTCGCCCGAAGGCAAATACTGCAAAATCCGCTTCGCGTCCGTCTCTTTGCCGTCTTCATTCACCACGATCTCGCGCACCCTTTCGGCGGAAAAGGAGCCCAAAATTTGCGCGGTTTGCGACCTCGCGATCGCGATCGCCTTGATATTCTTTTTCAGCCCCTCGAAAGCGCGCTTATCTTTCTCTAACGCCTTTTTAGCCGCCTCAATTTTGCGCTCTTTGGCGATCTGCGCTTGCGAGACGCGAAGCTTGATTTGATCGGGCTTGGTCGCCACAATATGCCCGCTAAACGTCAAAATGCTTTGGCGCGTACGCGTGCCTGTAAAAGCCTCGCGCGCCGCGATCGGCAACTCGCTTTCCGCGAATGTAGCGGCGGCGTTCGTGAAAGTATCGCCGATCGCGCGCAGAAATGATTCGCGAAAGTTTGAGAGGTAATCCGCTGCCAGCGAAGTTATAAAGAGCGTTACATAGCTTGAGCGCATAATCTCGTCAACTTGGGCGTCTTCCGTATAGTATTTGCCGATCGCGATTTTGATAGTGCGGGCGAGGCGCTCGCGCAGAGCTTCGGCGATTTTGGAGATATTTAGGTGATCGTAGCTTTTCATTAAGGTAAAATTAAGAAACTTGCCGTAGCGCGGGTCAATTAAAATTGAATCAAAAACGTGCAACAAATTGCGCTCTAATCCCTCGCGGGTGGGCGCGCCAAAGACCTCTCTCTCAAAAAATTCGCGGTTTAAAAACCGCTCGAAAAATTCCTTATCCTCGTTTTTGAGAAAGGCGTTAAAGTCAGTCATAGCGCGCTTTCAGGCTAATAATTTCTCAACCAAATCTTGCAACTGGAGGATATTTACAGGTTTCACAAGCCAGGATACGTTGGGAACATCTAACGAAAATTCGCCTTCGTTGTAACCGCTCAAAATCAGGCACGGAAAGCCCGGCCGCAGTTTATTCACCTCGCGCACGAGCTCTATGCCGTTGATATTCGGCATTTGAACATCGGTGATCAAAATGTCGCAAGGCTCTTTTTGGAACATTTCCAACGCCTCTTTGCCGTCTCTAGCGACCCAAACTTGCTTAGCGCGGCGGGCGAGCATACGGGATAAAATGGCGCGCGTTTCGTCGTCGTCATCGGCAAACAAGATCGCGCAATCGGCAAAATTCATCTATTTTTCCTCGCTTTTGAGCAATTTTCTGCAAAATTATAGCGGTTTGGCGTTTTTTCGCGGTTTGCCTTAAGGGAAATAGTTTTAGAATTGCTCCGTTTCAAACCAATACAAGGAAGGGCAATGGCTGGGAAGACCCTAACCAAACCTGAGTTTATCGCGGAGGTCGCCAAGAAGGCAGACCTTAGCAAGGCTGATGCGGAGAGCGCGCTCAACGCAACTTTGGAAACGATCATCGCTACCTTGAAAAAGGGGAACAGCGTTCAGTTCGTAGGTTTCGGCGCATTTGAAGTCCGCCACCGCGCGGCTCGCACGGGCATCAACCCGAAGACTAAGAAAGAGATCAAAATCCCCGCTAAAAAAGCGGTCGCTTTCAAAGTCGGCAAAAAATTGAAAGATTCCGTAGCCTAATACGGGTATTTCGCTCCGATCGCGCTTAAAGCGCGATCGGCGGTTTTAGCGATTTGTCTAGCAAGCCGCTTAAATTTGCTTCAATGCGACCATTTAATCATCAACTCTACCACGAAAAGCCGCAGAAATTGGATTGCCAGAATCACGATAAGCGGCGCGAAATCAAAGCCTTGAAAGTACGTGCGGATAAACCTGTGGATAAAGGCGTATAGAGGCTCCGTAAGGCGAAATAGAACTTTCACGATCGGGTTAAACGGATCGGCATTTACCCAAGTAACGAGCGCGGCAACAATCACAACCCACATATAAATATACAGCAATTGATCCAAAATGACGCCGGCCGCGTAGAGAAATTGCCCTAAAACTTCCATTTTTGTCCTTTTCGCGCGAATTTCGTTAATTTGCGCGGAATTGTAGCTAAAAAAGTTAGCGGAATGTAATTTAATTACGGGCATAATGGCGAACGCAACGCTCATTTTATAAAGGAAGTTTCATGACTAGGCGCGGTAAATTTAGCAAAAAGCTCACAATCGCGATCGTGGCGCACGATCAGCGCAAAATTGATATGGTGGAATGGACGAGCCACAACGCAAAAACCCTCGCGGAGCACAAGTTAATTTGCACGGGCACTACGGGCGGGCTAATTAAAAAGGAGTTTGACGAAATGGGGGTGGAGTGCGAGATTACCTGCGTAAATTCGGGTCCCTTAGGCGGCGACGCCGAGATCGCGGCGATGGTTGTGCGGCGGCAGGTGGATTTGGCGATTTTCCTGATTGATGATCTCAACCCGCAACCGCACGAGGCTGATATTCAAATGCTTTTGCGCCAATGCCGCATCCACAATGTCCCGATCGCGTGCAACCGCTACAGCGCCGATCTGATGATCACAAGCGCCCTTTGGGACGATCACAGCTATGTACCCACCGAACCCAAATATGTGCGGTTTGTGCGCGAATAAAACCAATTCGCAACAGACGAGCGTGTTTGGGGCTAAGCTTTAGAGAGCTGTTAATTTGTCGTTGCGGGCGCGAGGGTTTCTAACGCGCGGGTTTCGAATAGGAACGTTTTGCGGAAAAGTACGGAGCGAGTTTCAAAGGATCAAGGGGCTAAGCCCCTTGTCTTAAAGGCTGGTTTCGCCAGTCCGCGAAGTTAAATTCAAATTAAAACGCTTTCGTAAAATTTATCTACGGCGGGTTTTGGCTGGATCGCGCCTTTAACGGCGAAAATCACATCGTTTGAGGTTTGCAAAAAAAGTTTCTCAGGGTTGCTCGCGCGGCTGATCGCCACATAAAATTGTCCGTTTTCAAACAATCTGTTATCCAAATTTATCACTAAATTATCTATACCCATTCCTTGACTTTTGTGGATCGTAATCGCCCACGCGAGGCGCATTGGGAATTGAATGAAATTGATCATAGTTTCGGTCTCAATTCCATTATTATCTTCCGCAATTTTTGTAAATTTTTCTTGCTTAAACTCGCAACGTTCCGCCAAAACCTCTTCGCCGTTATCTTTTTTAACTGCTATTTGATCTTCGTTTAACTCTACTATTTCGCCCTTTTCGCCGTTAAAAAATCTATGGTATGGGTCATTTTTCGTAAAAATAATTTTCGCGCCGATCTTTAACTTTAATTCTCTGGGGGTTGTTAATGTTTTAATGAACTGTTCTAGCTGATCGTCCGTAATATAATCGGCGGTTATTATAGCGGCTTCGTATATTCTCTCTTCTGATTTAATTTTCGCTAATCGTTTTTCATTATAAAAATCCACTTCCGCGTTGCGCGGGTAAAGGTGCGTGGGATCGCCCAATAAAACATCTTCTTGCGCGGCGTATTTGCGCAGTAGTTTTTCGCAACTCGCGTTAAACTTGCCGACTCGCAAATTATTTAACATTTTAATAAATTCCAAATCTTTTGTTCTGTGCGATTCTTTTAACTCAATATATTTAGGATCAAACACATCTTTCCACGCATCGCTTTCAAAGGCGTATTTTTTAGCCTCGCTAAATAAATTTTTGTTGGGCGATTCATATCTGGGCAATACGGGCGGAAGTTGGTAGAAATCGCCCGCGAATACTACTTTGCCGTTAAATCCAGCGTCGTAAAGCCTCTTTGCGATCATATCAATTAAGTTCGCGCTGACCATACTAATTTCATCTATTAAAATCAGATCGCTTTTGGAAATTATTTTGATCTTTTCTTTTAAAGATCTCGCGTGCTTGCGATCGTGGTGCGATAATTCTAAAAAATCCTTGCAAATTCCAAAGCCGAAAAACCTGTGTAAAGTATCGCCGTCTATGTTTAACCCCGCGATCGCGGTGCTGGCTAATCTAATCACAATCTTTTTTTGCTTTTCATAACTCTCGGCGATTGATCTGAGCGTATAACTTTTACCCGTGCCCGCGCCGCCGCTGATAAACAAATTGCGATCCAAATTATTAAACACTTAACTTTTTCTCCGCCATTTTGCTAATTACTATATAAAAAACCGCCAAAATAATAAACACCGCGATCGGGAATATGATCGGCGTATCCGCCGCGTAATTGGCGATCTCTTTGAAAAACTCGCTCGCGTAAAAACTCCCCAACCCAAAAAGCGTTACGAATAAAACAGCTCCGATCAAATTGAGTAGAAAAAATTTCCGCGAATTATATTGCGTAAATCCAACCGCGATCGGAATCAATGTTTTAAGCCCGTAAAAAAACTTTTGAGCGATTATTATTTTAACGCCCTGTTTTTTAATTAAAATATGCGAAAGCGCGAGTTTGCGGCGATGTTTTTTTAACATATCCCTGAACTCTTTTTTGTTAAAGCGCGCTAGGAGAAACAATATCTGATCGCCAACGACATTCGCCGCGAACGCCACAGCGATTGAAACCGCGATGTTCATATACCCAAGCCCCGACAACGCGCCGGCGGCGATCAAGCCTAAAAAACCGCCGCCAAGCGAATAAAAAAAGAGCGCGGCGTAACCGTAAGTTTGTAAATTTTCCGTAATAGATTCCATAAGACCGCCTTAAAGGGCGCGTATTCTGCGCAAAATTAGATTTCACTTTTCATCAAAGACAAAGACGTTGAGCTCTTTGGGCGAGTGAATCGCCGCGAGCGCCTGCCCGTAGTAGCGTTTGGCGCAGAGGTCGGTCGGGTCGGCGTCAATTACTTGCTTGAACTCTTTCGAGGCTTGCTTGTAGTTGCCAAATAAATAATTGCGCACGGCGGAGTGGAAAATTCCAAGCGTTGAGAGGCGAATCTCCAAAACATCGGGGTTTAGCGCGTCTAAAACCTCAAAAATCCCCATAGTTTCACTAAATCCGTAAAATTTCACGATCCCTAAATAACGCAATTTATAATTTTTCTCACGATCTACGATCTCCTGCGCCATCTCCGCGCTAATTAACATCGCCGCGCCGACTTGCTTCGTGAGCGACTCAATGCGCGACGCGGTATTAACGTGCTTTGAGATCACGGTGCCAGAATAATGGTCGTCGTCGCCGATAATTCCCATCATTACCGACCCTGAATGCGCGCCCACGCCGATATTTATGCCGTTTGTAACGCCGAACTCGTCAATAATACCGTGATAAATCTCAATTCCCGCTTTCAAACTGTCTTCGGGCTCCACAAACAAAATCATCGCCGAATCGCCCAAATATTTATCAACAAAGCCGTTGTTTTTCTTGATCGCGTCGCCCGCGAGTTTAAAAATCCTATTCATAAGATCAAAGTTTTCTTGCAAAGACAAAATTTGCGAGTGAATTGAGAAAAAGCGAATATCAAAGAACATAACGGTAATGTTGGTCCTAACGCACGCGCCGAGCCGCAAATCTTTTATACTATTCACGCCGAGCAACCCCAAAAACTGATCGGGGAGGAATTTGCGGCTTGATTCGTTTAATTGCACCGCGACATCCGTGTAATTCTCTATGCGGCGGTGCTGGCGCTCCAAAATCGCTAAAAGCACGAAGAGCAACACGACTCCGGTTATGACAATAAACGTCCCGAAGACCGCGATCTCGGAGAAAAACGAATGATACGGCGCAAGAGCCGCTATAACCCAGCCGTTGTTTAACTTACGAGAAAAAATTATATGCGCTTCGTCTTTGTAATTGCTGAATACCTGATTCGTAACATCTCCGCCATCGAGCAATATCTGCTCTACGCGCGCCCAATCCTCATTTATCGCGCCCACATTGAGCCCCAAAAACGCCTTGTCAGGGTGCGCTAAAATCGTGAGATTTTGATCCAGCAAGACGCCGTAACCATTCGGGATCAGTATTATAGAGTTCGTGTATTCGGCTACTTTGCTCAGCAAAATGTCAATCCCTATTACGCCGTCAAGCTCTTTGCCGTTATGAGAGAGGGTTTTGGAGTATGTTACTACGCTCTCGCCCGTGTGCGAATCAAGATACGGCTTCGATTCTACGAGTTTGCCCTCCGCCGACAAAGCGTCTTTATACCAAGGACGATCTTTAGCTTGCCAGCCCTCGGGCGGTTCCCAGCCGCTTCCGTTATAAAAGACGCCGTTCACATCGGCGTAAAGCCCGATAAAACCATAAATAGTATCGCTCTGTTCTATAAACAGCTCGGTAGTTTGCGTTAAGTAGTCCGCAATCACTTCGTTCCTTAGCTTATAGCGCAGAAACTCCTCTATCGCTAAACCTGTTTTCAAAAGCGCGGTTTTTCCCTCGTGCAAATTCGCCTCAATTGAGTTTTTCACGTTGTTTAAAATAATTTCGGCTTCGTATGAGAGGTGTCTGCGCATTAAGACAGTCGCGATCGCGAAATTCAGCGCGATTATCAGCACAAATATGAGACTGATTAACAAAATTTTGCGATAGTGCAGCTTGCGGCTGTTCTTTTTCCACTCTTTGGAGATGTCGCGCATACGCTCAAACATTAGGTTTATAGGTCTTAAGATGCTCGCGATGTATAGGTTAAAGACCAAGAAAATCAAACAAACCAACAAAATTAAGATCGCGAAGACTAAAGTAACATTATTTGAAAACGCTTTGAAGCCTAGCGGTTTGTATGCGACGATATACCAATCAAGCAATTTAATTTTGCCGATCGCGTATGCGTTTTCGCCAATGAGATATGTCTCGCTCGCGTCGTCTTTTAACGCTTCCGCTTTCATTAGCGTAGGACCCCACGCCTCGCCCAAAATTTCGCCGACTTTGGCTTTGCGCTCCATAAGCGCGGCGTTTGACGCTCCCGTAATTTCGCCGACTGAGTTAAAAATATAGAGCGAAATATCGTCGTCAAGATTGGCGAAGATAGATTCGATCCACGCCGTCAAATCAAGCCCCGTGCCGATGAGCCCCACAGCCTCTTTGCCTTTTTTGACGGGCACATTGATCCAGCACATAGTTTTCTTTAAGCCCACGTCGTAATTGACATTAAAGGCGTATTCGCTCTCCATTCTAAGAGACGGCAGATACCAATCGTGTTCTTTTTTGGCGGGGTCTAATGTGTAAAGATGCTCGGCGTTAAAGTAATAACGGTGATCGGTATTGCTAATCCAAAATATATTGCCCGACGCGAAATGTCTGCGGTCGCTTTCAAGCTCCGTCAGCGCTAATTTGGCGACGCTTTTATCCTGCGGGTTTTTCATATAGTTCTCAATGATTGGCGAATCCGCCATATTGAGCGCGAGGCGAATCTGCCCCTCAAACGATCTGGAAAATTGCAAAGTGCGGGTCTCAATCGCGCGGGTTAAACGTTCAAAAGCGCTAACGTGCACCATTTGGCGCATTGTGAAATAGAAAGTCGTGGTGCCGAAAACTAAAATAACCGCGAAAAATAATAGTGAAAAGATCATCACTCGGCGCTGAGGCGATAAACCCTCAAAAAATTTTAAATTAATAAACGGCATAATTCGCGCTTCTTTATTTTGAATTTGGCGGGATTATAACAAAAAAAAGAAAAAATAGGGAAAAAGCCTCTTTTTAGGCTCCGCTTGACTTTCGCGTATCCTTAAAGCCCTTATGCGTTAAAATCTGCCTTTTGTAAAACCAAAAGCGGGCGATTATGACAAATTATATTGTGGTTACGGGCGGTGTTTTGTCTAGTTTGGGCAAGGGGATCACGAGCGCGAGCGTGGCGGCTTTGCTCGGCAACTCAAACTGCCGCGTCTCAATGCTGAAAATCGACCCGTACATCAATGTAGACCCTGGCACAATGTCGCCTTTGGAACACGGCGAAGTATTCGTTACTGCCGACGGCGGCGAAACCGACCTTGATCTGGGACACTACGAACGTTTTATTAACTCTAATTTATCAAAACGCAACAACTTCACCACAGGGCAGATTTACCAGACGGTAATTGAGCGCGAGCGGCGCGGCGACTATCTCGGCAAGACGATCCAAGTGATCCCGCACATCACGGACGAGATCGTGCGGCGCATTAAAGCCGCAGGTAAAGACGCGGATATTTTAGTCGTGGAGCTTGGCGGCACGGTGGGCGACATTGAGGGTTTGCCGTTCTATGAGGCGGTGCGCCAGATGAAGCGCCAATTAAAGCACAAAATGTTCAATATTCACGTAACTCTCGTGCCGTACATTTCCGTCGCCGACGAGCTAAAAACCAAGCCGACGCAACACTCCGTTCAGGAGCTAAAGCGCATCGGTATCACACCCGATATGCTCGTTTTGCGCAGCGAAAAACCTGTGCCCAAAGAGATGCGCAAAAAACTTTCCGTAGCTTGCGACGTGGAGTTCGAGAGCATTATTGAGGCGACTGACGCGAAGAGTATTTACGAAATGCCGCTGAAATTTTTCGATAACGGGATTTTGCACCCGATCGCGCGGGCGTTTAACTACGATGAATTAAAGCCAGATTTGCGCGAGTGGAAAAAGCTTGTAAAGGCGATTTTAGAGCCGCGCCGCGAGGTTACGATCGCGTTCGTTGGCAAATACCTCGAGCTCAAAGAGAGTTACAAATCGCTGATTGAGGCGCTCACCCACGCGGGCGCGCACACCGATTGCAAGATAAATTTCCGCTGGGCGGACAGCGAAAAGCTGCTTGACGAAGGCGTGGAAAAGACTTTGACGGAGTGCGACGCGATCCTTGTGCCGGGCGGCTTTGGAACGCGCGGGATCGAGGGCAAGATCGCCGCGATCAAATATGCGCGCGAACACAAAAAGGTATTTTTAGGAATTTGTCTAGGAATGCAATTAGCGTTAATTGAGTTTGCGCGAAATGTTTTGAAAATTAAAGACGCGACTTCGCAAGAATTTGACGCCGAAGCGAAAAATCCCGTGATTTATTTAATTGATGAATTTATAGATCAAACGGGCAATAAACAAATCCGTACTCACTGCTCGCAATTCGGCGCGACAATGCGGCTCGGCGAATATGAGTGTAATTTGCTAGAAAATACTTTAATGTCAAAAGCTTACGGCGGCGAAAAAAAGATTTTTGAACGCCACCGCCACAGATATGAAGCTAACGCGAAATATCGCGATCAATTTGAAGCGAGTGGGATTGTGGTAAGCGGCGAGGCGAAAGGCTTAATTGAGGCAATAGAGCTGCGCGATCACCCTTGGTTTGTCGCCGTGCAATTTCATCCGGAATTTACGAGCAGATTACAAAGTCCGAATAGGATTATTTTGGCGTTTATAGAAAACGCGCTGATTAGCGCGGAAAAGCGCGGAAAGTAAAGCGATGCCCAAAGATATTACAGACGGTAATCCCGCGTTAAGCAAGGCGTTAATTTTTCCGCCCGCCTTGGCGATCGAAACCGATAATATCGCGCAGACGATCGTTGATCTCTGCAAACAATATAATCTGCGCCCAAATCAACTTGATTTCAGCGCGCAACAGACTAAAACTTACGCGAAATTTCCTGGGGAAAAAACAGAGCAAGAGGTTACGCCGCCTCTAATCGGCAAGTTAAGCGACCCCGCGATCTTGACGGATAACGAATTTATGATCAGGCAAGTTCATCTCGCGACTTTCAGAATGACAAGCCCCGCTTCGGCGCGGAGCTTGCTTTCCGCCGAGATCGCCGCGAACGCTTCGCGCAGCCGCGCGGTCGCCACGGTTTCGACCGAGAGCCGCCTCACAAACTTTTCGTCTCTGCACGAATTTGTTTACACGGAATTAAACAAAATCAAAATGCGGCACGGAATGATCGTCGGTTTCCGCGAGGGGACGATGCAAAAGGACATCACGACTCTGTGCAACAAAGTCCGCGTTCACAACAAAGTCGTCGAGCCCGTGCGGATAATGCTCTGCGATTGGCTCGCGCCCAAACCCACAATCAACGACAATTTAATCCTGCACTTCAAAGATAAAAACAAGCAAGCGGCGCGCGAGAGCGATCGCATAGATTACGCCGATCGCGGCTTTGTGAAAACCGTCGATACGGGCGAACTTTTAATTGAGTATGTCAGACCGCAAACGGGCACGGCGGGGCGCGACTTCCGCGGCAAATATGTAGGCGTAACGCAGCCGCGCAAACAATTTTCGCCGATCGCCGCGCCCGATCCCGAAACGATTGAGGTTGTTGAAGACGATCTTACGATCAAATATTACGCGCGCCGCACAGGTTATGTAAATTTCCGCCAGCAAAACAACTCTCTTACAATCGGCGATACGATAGAAGTTGAGAGCGTAGATTTCAAAAGTACAGGCAATATCGCCGCGGGGCTTGATCGCGATGTGAAGATCAAAATTGAAGGCAATGACGCCTACGAAGATCACATCGGCGCGAATACCAAAATTGAAGCGAGCGAAATTGATCTTTCAGGCAGCGTGGGCAGCAGCGCGAGGGTCAAAGCGAACCGCATTTCTGTCGCGGGGCAAACGCACGCTACGAGCACAATTTTCGCCGAGACCGCCCAAATCGCCGTTCACCGCGGAATGTTGGAGGCGAGAAACGCGCAAATTACTAGGCTAGAGCACGGCAGAATCAGCGCCGAAGAGGTGAAAATTGATATGGCGATCGGCGGGATCGTCTGCGCGCGCAGAATTGACGTGGGCGTTTTGCACTCGCACGCCACTTTGATCGCCAGCGAAAAAATTGAAATTCATCAACTCGTAGGCGGCGAAAACCACATTTACATTGAAGCCGCCGCGTGGTCGCGCGATCGCAAAAAGTTAGAAGCGCTTTTAATTGAGAGCAAAAAACTCACGCGCGAAGTCGCGAGCGCGTTCAAAAAATACGAGAACAAACGGTTAGCGCTCGTGCGAAACCGCCCGCAATTTGAGCAACTTAGGACGCGCATTGACAACGACAAATCCGAGGGCAAAATCCCGCCGACGGTATTCGTAGATCGCTACAACGAATACTTTGAGGAGATTCGCGTCGCAAGGACATTAAAAGACGAGTTAGACGAGTTGACAAACCGCCAAAACGAAGTAGAAGGCGAGATCGGCGCGATCCAAAACGCCATTTTGGACGCGCAAATCATCAACCACGATTTGTGGCGCAACTACAACGAAATTAAATTCAAGCACTCGCTCCCGCCGAAAGAATTTTTCTACGCGCCGCCCGAAAATTCGTTCGCCCGCGTAATCAAAATAGAGATCAGCGGCGCGGAGGATTACGCGATCAAGGTGAAAGAGTGATTATTGCGATTCACGGCGAAATTATCGCCAAAGAAGCGTGGTTTTGCGACATTTTAACTGCGGGCGGCGTGGCTTACAGGCTCTTTATCACGCTCACGACATTCGCTAATTTAGGCGCGATCGGCGATAAAGCGAAATTGCTCGCCAGCCAAATTGTGCGCGAGGATTCTTTAAGTTTATTCGGTTTCGTCGAAGCCGCCGAACGCGATCTCTTTGAGCAACTTATTAAAGTTACGGGCATTGGTCCTAAAACCGCGATCGCGATCTTATCAACTTACAGACCCGCGCAATTTGCCGAAATTGTCGCGAGCGGCGATGAAACGGCGTTGGCGAAAGTGCCCGGAATCGGCAAAAAAACGGCGTCTCTTACAATCGTGCAACTTGGCGGGAAAGTCGAAACTTTCGCGGGCGCGGGCGGCGCGAAAAAAGACGCTTTCGCCGCCCTTGAAACGCTTGGCTACAAAGCCGCCGAGATCGCCAAAGCGCTCGCGAAGTGCAAAGCCGAAAACACCGCCGAGATCATCAAAGAAGCCCTCAAAATCATAAGAAAGTGAGAAAATGAACAAACCGATAATCCTCTTTGGAGGTCAAAGTTACGAGCACGAAATCAGCATCGTAAGCGCGATCGCGCTCTATCAAGCGCTCACTTCGCAGTGCGTTTTCGTATTTTTAAGCGGCGATCGCAGGTTTTACCTAATCGATTTAATGGATATGAAAGCCGATTATTTCGCGAGCGGCCGCTACAAAAAAGCTCCCGAATTGTTTCTCGCGCGCGGCGGTTTCGTACGCAAAGGCTTTTTCGGCTACGCGCCGATTGACGGCGATGAAGTCGTCAATGTTTCGCACGGCGCGGACGGGGAGGACGGCAAACTTGCCGCGCTCTTTGAATTTTACGGCGTGCGTTATGTGGGACCGCGTCTGGAAGCGAGCGTGCTGAGTTTCAACAAACACTACACTAAATTTTTAGCGAGCGCGGCGGGCGTTAAAACATTACCCTACGAGATCATAAAAAGGGGCGACAAGATCAAAACGCCCTGCCCTTTTATCTTGAAACCTTTGCGGCTCGGCAGCAGCATAGGAATCAGCGTGGTTAAGAGCGAGGCGGATTTGCCGTTCGCGCTTGACGCGGCTTTTGAGTTTGACAACGAGGCGATTGTGGAGCCCTTTATCACAAATGTGCGCGAATACAATTTAGCGGGCTGCTTCGCCGGCGGCGAGTGGAAATTGTCGATTATTGAGGAGCCGAAAAAGCGCGAAGTTTTGGACTTTGACCAGAAATATCTGGATTTCACGCGCGATAAAAAGCCCGCCGCGGCTGCTTTGCCTGTCGGGGTTGCGGAATCTATGCGCGAGACGTTTAAGCGCGTCTATAATCACGGCTTCGCCGGATCGCTAATCCGCTGCGATTTTTTCGTGATTGACGGCGAGGTCGTTTTGAACGAAATCAACCCGATTCCTGGCAGCCTCGCGAACTATTTATTTGACAATTACGAGGAGATTATCAACGCGCTAATCGCCTCGTTGCCCGAACGCCGCGACATCACGGTAACATACAACTATATTCACTCCATACGATCGGCAAAGGGCAAACTTTGAGGCGCGCTTGCTATAATCCGCGCCAATTTTGGAGAGTAAGATGAAATTAGAGTTTGCGAAAGAGGCGAAAAACGCCGAATTTAAGGTGATTTTTACGATCAAAAAAGACCTCGCGCACCGCTTTGTGAGCGATCAAAAGTTGCTCGAAAAATTAAATTATGACGGCGCGGACGAATCCTGCGCGATCTTGGCGGAGCGCGGCGAAATTTATGTAGGCGTGGAGGACGCGGTTGATCTTGAAAGTTTTAGGATCGCCGCGGCGAAAGCGATTCGCGCTGTAAAAGAGCTGAAAATTAAGAGCGCGGCGGCCGCGAATTATGACTTTGCCGATCGCGAGAATTGCGGCGCGGCTAGCGGCGCGGAAGTTTCCCGCGCGATCGCCGAGGGATTTTTGCTGGGTTTTTACGCCTACGATCGTTATAAATCAAAAGCTAAACCGAGCGTCCTTGAACGTTTGATCTTTACCGCCGAAAATTACTACGGCGCGGCGATCGACGAAAAGTCGCTGAAATCCGCTTTGGAGCAAACGGCGATCGTCTGCGAAGGGGTGAATTACGCCCGCGATCTCGTGAATACGCCGCCCGATGAAATGACCCCCGCCGCCCTCGCCGCCGAAGCGCAAGAAGCGGCGCGCGAGTTAAAGTTGCAGTGCGATATTTATGACGCCGACTTTTTACGCAAAGAAAAAATGGGCGCGTTCCTCGCCGTGAGCCGCGCCAGCAAAGAACCGCCGCGCCTCATTCACCTCGCGTATAAACCCAAAAAGCCGCGCAAAAAAGTCGCGATCGTGGGCAAGGGTCTCACATACGACAGCGGCGGTTTATCGCTGAAACCCGCGGATTATATGATGACAATGAAAGCCGATATGGCGGGCGGCGCGGCGGCGATCGCAATTGTCAAAACCGCCGCTCGGCTCGCGTTGCCGCTTGAAATTCACGCGATTGTGGGCGCGACTGAGAATATGATCGGCGGCGACGCCTACAAACCCGATGATATTTTGCGCGCGAAAAACGGCAAAACAATTGAAGTCAAAAACACCGACGCCGAAGGGCGTTTGGTACTCGCCGACTGTCTCTGCTACGCGCAGGATTCACTCGGCGAGTTGGACTTTTTGCTGGATTTGGCGACTTTGACCGGCGCGTGCGTGGTCGCGCTGGGCGAATACACAAGCGGCGTGATGGGATTTAACGAGACGTTAAAAGATTCCTTGCTCGGCGCGGCGGATTTAGGCGGCGAATTAGCGGCGAAACTGCCCTTTAACCGCCATTTGAAAAAGCTGATTAAAAGCGAGATCGCAGACATTACGAACGCCGTGTCTACTCGTTACGGCGGCGCGATCACGGCGGGGCTTTTTCTAGCGGAGTTTATCGAGGAGAAAAACCGCGAAAAGTGGGCGCATTTGGACATCGCTGGACCTAGTTTTGTGGAAAAATCTTGGGGCGCGAACCCGCACGGCGCGAGCGGCGCGGCGGTGCGTTGGGTTACGGAATTTTTGAGGAAGTTGTAAGTTGAAAACGCGAATGAATAAACCGTTTTTTGGATTTAGCGAAAATGATTTGATTGAATTACCAACATTATTGGGGGGG